>DFGF01000109.1:17826-18035 GCA_002371715.1 Prevotella sp. UBA3757 | reverse complement strand
CGTGGCAGAAAGCCTTGAATTTTCGCGAAAATTCAACCGTTACTCCCATATTATTGCTGTGCAAGCGGTACTTATCGTCTGAATTTTCGTGAAAATTCGTCGGTTAACAACGTCTTATCCGCACTGCAAGCTTATGAAAAATCCGATTCGTCGCTCAATATTATTTTTTACCCCCTCACTTCCCAACTTCCACCTCTCAACTGTCACCT
>DFGF01000109.1:17502-17648 GCA_002371715.1 Prevotella sp. UBA3757 | reverse complement strand
TTTGCAAAAATCTCGTGTATGTATTATAAAAGATGGAGCGGTTTGACAACTCTTCCCTTATGGTAGGCACTACATTTATTCCAAACCTCCAAATTTTATGCAAAAAAAAGTAATTTTCGTGTTCTAATCCAAAGAAAAGTTGTATC
>DFGF01000109.1:0-17410 GCA_002371715.1 Prevotella sp. UBA3757 | reverse complement strand
GGAGGCACGAATCTTTTTATTGCTCAATCTCTCACACGAACTACCACCTCGAACGAGACATTATGAGCGAAATCAAATATCCATTGGAGTTGCGCACCATAGCGCAGTCTCCACCATAGGATATTTGGGGCTGTGGTAGGCCTGTGTGAGAGTATGGACGGAGCCTGCGTATTATGCCCATACTGACGGCGCATCCCCGGAGAAAGTAAAGCAATAAAGAGTCAACACATGAGCGAATACTATTATTATGGAATGGCAGCTGTGATGCTGCTGACCACCTGCTGGACGTTTGCAGCCGTGCGATGGTTCCACACCTGTCGTGCCCCGAAGAAGGAGCACCGCTACATCTGGCCCGACCGCAAGTTGCAGGTGCTGGTGTATCTGTGCAGCGTGGTGCTGGTGCCCTACGCTATCAACCCCACAAGCGAGGCGGCTTGGGTGCTGATGAAGTCGTATCTCGTCGGCACATGGTTCTTCTACTGCGGCCTCTTGCTGCTCTGCTTCTTCGGCACGGTGAAGCAATGGCATCAGTGGCGCACGGTGTCGTGGATAGCAGCCCTGATGGTGCTTGCCACCATTCTCCCTGTGGCTCTTAATGCCTGGCTGCCCACACCTATCATGACGGATTCGGGAATGCGTTTCTGGCATTATTGGGTCGTGGTGGAGAGCATCATCATGATGGGCTATGCCGCTGTGGCGATGTATCAGGTGAAGCACTGGCTCGATGAAGCCCGCGACCAGAACTACTCCAACCCCGACGACTTCCCTGCCGACTATGCCCGCCGCGTATGGCTCGCCCCAGTCTATTACCTGCCGTTGATTTGGCCTGCCTATATTCTCGATTCTCCTACCGTATTGGCTGTGCAGAACATACTCCTGTCAGTAGGCAACATCGTGCTGCTGCTCAACGTCATGCCCGTTTGGCGCCGGTTGCGCATCCTCTCCACTCCAGAGGGCGAACATGCCGAGGATTGCTACATCCCCCAAACCGACGACAACCACAACCCGGAGGAGCTCATCAATCAGACCGCCATCGAGATAGAAGCCTACGTCAAGGACCAGCAGGCCTATCTGAATACCCACCTGAAGATTGAAGACGTGGTGAGTCACTGCCAGACGGGGCGTTCTTACGTTTCGCTCACCTTCAATCGTCGTTTTGGCTCCTTTGCTGCCTACGTCAATGGCCTGCGCCTCACTCACTTCGAACAATATTTGGCTCAGCATCCTGAAGAAACTAAAGAATCAGCCGCTCTTGCCTCTGGTTTTTCATCTTACACGGGCTGTTATCGCACAAAACAGAGGTATAAGGCAAAATAAACGCTATTTTGCGATGAAATGGGCAATTTTAGGGACATTCATTACACGCCGTGGACAATTTGTAATGTCGTCGTGGATAATTTGTAATCAATTTCTTGAAAAATGTAATGTCCATGGATTATTTGATATGCCAAAATCCGCCAAGGCTTGGTAACTTTGCAGTCGTAATCATTAAAAATTCGCATAGACATGACAGAACTCTTATCGCTCACCCCTTTGGAGTACATCCTCATGGGACTTGTCGCCCTGGGCATCTTCCTCTTCTTCCGTGCCTGCTGGCATAACATTCAGCAAAGCAGTAAAGCCTTTACTGCCAAATGCGATAAGGATACCGATACATCACCAGAAACATAGTCCGCCCGACCGTTATGACACAAAAACGCATATTCTCCCTCCTCGTACTTATGATAGTACTATCCGGACCGTTGTTGCTCTCATGCCAGCATGGGACAGGCAGCAAGACTAACTCGTCAGACAGCTCCGCCTATTGGAACGACTCCTGCTTTGCACTTCTGAAGCAGGCTCTCACCTATTACAATAATAATGAAACCGACTCGCTTGAACAACATGCGGCATGGAGCATGAAGGTGTGTGCCGAGCACAACCAGCGTCAATGGTATTACAACATTTGGGCTGTACTGGCAGAGGCCTACGTCTGGGATAACCAGTTTGACAAGGCTACAGACGAAGCCTGCCGCATGCAGGAGGAAGCCGAGAAGCACAAGGAAGGCTTCGGGCTGTTCCTGGCATATAAGACGCTTGGTATAGGCTATGCCCATGCTGATAATGGCAAAGAGGCAGAGTCGTATCTGAAGAAAGCCATTGACCACTTCCCGGAAGGAACTACACCCGCTGAACTATTCTACTGCTATCATTCACTTTGCCAGGAACAACTGAAGATGAAACGCTATACGGCTGTGGACAGTACGCTGAGGGTGTGGCTGACAGCAGTGAATCGCTATCCCGTCATTGCTGGCGATTCGGAGGCTACGGTCCATGCCAATTTCCACTTCTCCTACCATTCGGCTTATGCCGACTATCTGCTGGCCACAGGCAGCTATCAGCAGGCAAAAATGGCCATCGACTCGGCTGCCTATTATGAGGACATTGCCGGCAACTATGACCTGAACCTTATCACCATCGCGCAGCAGCGCACTCAACTGGCGAGTAAACAGGGACATATCGATGAAGCCCTACGACACAGCACGCGCTTGCTGGAACTGGCCAAAAAGAATACGGATAGCAGCAATCTGACTGTAGCCCTTGAGGAGCATGCCAATGTACTGGAGAAAGCAGGTCATTTTGAGGAGGCTTTGAAAATTTATCACCAGCTCGATGAGCTGAAAGACTCACTCTCGGCCATCGACCAACACGACCAGTTGAACCATCTGAACAAAAAGTATGCCGTCAGCGAATTGCAGGCAGCCAACGCTCAGCTCGAACAGCGGTCACGCTTCACTACTGGAAGCATCGCCATGATAATGGGTATCGGTGCCATACTCGTATTCCTTGTCTATAACAGCCGCTGGAGCCGCCAACTGGAAATCAAGAACCGACAGTTGCAGCGCGAGCGCAACGTAGTAGTGGCGCAAAACAAGCAACTCGCCATCGAGCGCGACCATGCCGAAGCAGCATCCAAGGCAAAGACAGCATTCATCCAGAGTATGACACACGAGATACGCACTCCCCTTAATCACATTAGTGGTTTTACGCAGGTACTCGCCATGCCCGACATCGAACTGCCCGCTGCCGAACGACTTGAAATTAGCCAGCATATTCAGGAGGGCACGCACCATCTGACCAATATCCTCGACGACCTCATCCAGATTTCCGACCTGGAGAGCAGCACCGACCTGCCACCGGCAGAGGACTATTATCCTGCCCTCATCGTGGTACAGGCCTTAGAAGCTGTCCGCCCATCGGTAGCGGCTGATGTCACACTCGAAAGCCATTGCCTGGTGCCTGACGAAATGCAGGTCAGTACCCACCCACACCTGATACAGACCGTCCTTACCCGTTTGCTCGACAATGCCGCTAAGTTCACTCATCTTGGCAGCATCACACTCTCGCTGAACCAAGAAGGCGACCGTCTCCATTTCTCCGTTGCCGACACGGGGCCGGGCATCCCTGCCGACAAGCGCGACTTCATCTTCGAGCGCTTTGCCAAGCTCGATAGCTTTGCACAGGGCACTGGTCTCGGCCTCTCTGTTGCCCGGATGATAGCCGAACGCCTTGGCGGCACACTTACACTTGATTCAGATTACACTGGCGGTTCCAAGTTCGACCTCATCATCCCTGTATCATTCAAATCGTAAAGAGTAAATCATAAATGAAAAATAGGCTTTTATCCCTCGTAGGCTTTTCGCCATTGCGTGACAACCTCAAGACAGAAGTACTGGCAGGTCTTACCACCTTTGCCACCATGTCATATATCCTGGCACTGCTGCCCGCCATGTTTGCACCACTGGCCAAAGTCGGCTTTCCCGTCGGCACCGTGTTCACCGCCACTGTCCTTGCCACCATCGTCGGTACATTGCTCATGGCCTTTTTGGCACGTAAACCTTTTGGTCAGGCACCAGGTCTTTCACTCAATGTGTTTTTCATCGAGACCGTCTGCCTCGCCATGGGCTACCCGTGGCAGTTTGCTCTTACCGCCGTGCTCATAGAGGGTATCCTATTTGTCCTGCTCTGCATGAGCAACATGCGAAAAATCATCTTCGACATGGTGCCTGCCTCGCTGAAGTACGCCATCGCCGCCGGCATCGGTTTCTTTATCGCTATGATAGGTATGAAGAACAGCGGTCTGCTGGCTACGGGAACCATCTTCAATCATATCAACACCTTGACCAGCCCCTCCTCGCTACTCTTCTTGTTGGGCTTGGTGCTCACGGGAGCATTTGCTATCATGCGGCTGCGGGGAGGACTTTTGCTCAGTATCATTATCGTCACGCTGGCAGGCATTCCTCTGGGCGTAACCACACTGCCCGACAGCCTGTTCTCGCTACCCGACACACCAGCCCCACTGTTCTGCCAGTTCTCATGGGCCGACCTTCTCTCGCCCGACCTTTGGGTCTGCGTGCTGACGATGCTCTTCTTCGACATCTTCGACAGTCTTGGCACCATTGTGGGTATCATGGCTACCTCAGGCAGTATTCGTAAGAACGGGCGTATACCCCACATGCAGCGCGTCATGCTCAGCGATGCTCTGGGCACCGTTGGCGGAGCCTGCCTGGGCACCAGCACCGTAACTACCTATGTGGAAAGTGCCACAGGTGTGGCCGAAGGCGGGCGTACGGGACTCACAGCCCTTGTCATAGCACTCTGTTTCGCCCTGAGCCTGTTCTTCGCCCCGCTATTCTTGGCCATTCCTGCCGTTGCAACAGCCCCCGTGCTGGTGATGGCTGGCTTCCGTCTCTTTGGCTCCGTACGCCACATCAGCATTTCACAGCCCAAAGAAGCCATGCCCGCCTTCCTCTGCATCCTGCTCATGCCTATCACGGGCAGCATCACCGACGGTATCATCTTCGGACTCGCCACCTATATCTTACTTTCATTCATCGAAGACTGGACGAAACGCTTCAAGAGGCAGAATATCCAGAGTGGCACCGAATCAGAAACAGGTTCAGACAGACCATGACACTTTCGCCAAGCGACCTCAAACTATTGTAGTTCCGTAATCCTTCTGATGACCTGCCTATGATGGGGTTCCCGTCATACCCATTTTCTGCGTTAATTCTCCAAAGTCCGTCTTTCGTTACAGTCTTTCTTCGTAACTTTTCCTTCGGAGAAGATACTGGCACTCGGAAATGAAAAGAAAAAACTGTTTTTCTCTTGCATTTCTCTCGTTTTTTCGTACCTTTGCAGCGTCTTTCTGATGTTTGAAGAAAGGAAAAGCTGAATATATGGGAACGGACAAGATAACGGAACAGCCGTCACGATTCGACCATCTGGAACAGATGACTGTATCGGAACTGTTGCAGCACATCAATGAGGAGGACTACCGCGTTGCTGAGGCTGTCAGACAGGCCATTCCGCAGATAGAGCCCTTTGTGGAGGCCCTGGAGAAGCGCATGAAGCGGGGCGGCCGTCTGTTTTATATCGGTGCAGGCACCAGCGGTCGGCTGGGCGTGCTGGATGCCAGCGAGCTGCCCCCGACGTTTGGCGTGTCGGACACGAAGGTGATAGGCATCATAGCCGGTGGCGACAGAGCCTTGCGTCACGCTGTTGAGAGGGCCGAAGACATCACCGAACAGGGGTGGAAAGACCTGCAGGCCTACGAGCCAACGTCCAAAGACACGGTGCTGGGTATTGCGGCTTCCGGTTCTACGCCCTACGTCGTGGGTGCCATCAGGTTGGCCAGTCAGAACGGCCTGCTCACGGGCTGCATCACCAGTAATCCCAACACGCCGTTGGCGCAGGCTTGCGACTATCCTATCGAGACGATAGTCGGTCCGGAATTTGTGACTGGTTCCAGCCGCATGAAGAGCGGCACGGCCCAGAAGATGGTGCTGAACATGATATCGACAGCC
The DNA here is from genome assembly GCA_002371715.1 of Prevotella sp. UBA3757. Classification (GTDB taxonomy): domain Bacteria; phylum Bacteroidota; class Bacteroidia; order Bacteroidales; family Bacteroidaceae; genus Prevotella. The sequence goes on along the minus strand of DFGF01000109.1, from coordinate 11,564 downwards.
CTGATGATCCGTATGGGACGTGTCAAGGGCAACCGCATGATCAGGATGCAGCTGAAGAACGCCAAACTGGTGGACCGTGGCACACGCATGCTACAGGAAATGCTGGGTCTGAGCTACGATGAGGCTCGCCAACGGCTTATGGAGGCAGGCAGCGTGGCTGCTGCGTTTGTAGGAAGTGAAGAATGAAGAGTGAAGAATTTCTTTGACCTAAAGGTGCAAAGTGTGGCGTTGCAATGCTACCGCAGCATGGTAATCATAGGCAAAAAGTTAAAAAATAACAAGGCGGTAGCAAATTCTTCACTCTTCACTCTTCACTCTTCACTTTATTTTGTATCTTTGCAGTGAAATATGAATACAAGACATTATGTTAGAAGTTAAGAATTTACATGCTCGCATTGGCGAGAAAGAGATATTGAAGGGTATAGACCTCGTCATCAACGATGGTGAGACGCATGCCATCATGGGGCCTAACGGCTCAGGCAAATCGACGCTGAGCGCCGTGCTGGTGGGCAATCCGCTTTATGAGGTCACGGCCGGTGAGGCCTACTTCAACGGTAAGAACCTTCTGGAGATGAAGCCAGAGGACAGAGCCCACGAAGGACTGTTTCTGTCGTTTCAATATCCGGTGGAGATTCCTGGAGTATCAATGACCAACTTCATGAAGGCAGCCATCAACGAGAAGCGTAAGTATCAGGGGCTGGAGCCAATGAATGCCGCCGAATTTCTGAAACTGATGCGCGAGAAGCGCAAGGTGGTGGAGCTGGACTCGAAACTGGCCAACCGTTCGGTGAACGAGGGTTTCAGCGGTGGCGAGAAGAAGCGCAACGAGATATTCCAGATGGCCATGCTTGAACCGAAGTTGAGCATACTGGACGAGACGGACTCCGGCCTGGACGTTGATGCCATGCGCATCGTTGCCGAGGGCGTCAACAAGTTGCAGACGGCTGAGACCAGTTGCATCGTCATCACCCACTACGACCGCCTGCTGGAGATGATTCGTCCGCAGTTTGTCCATGTGCTCTACAAGGGTCGCATCGTCAAGACGGGCGGACCGGAGCTGGCCAAGCAGATACAGGAGCACGGCTACGACTGGATTAAAGAAGAGATAGGAGAAGAGTAATGGGCAGCGAACAGCAGTATATTGAGCTTTACGAAGCGGCCAGGCAGATGATTTGTGATCATGCGCCTGAGGCAATGAATGCCGTGAGGGATGAAGCCTTCGAGGACTTTAAAGCCCAGGGGTTTCCCTCGCGTAAGGTGGAACGCTATAAATACACCGACCTTCAGCAGCTGTTTGCACCAGACTATGGCCTGAACCTGAACCGTTTGGAGATACCCGTCGACCCATACCAGGCCTTTCGCTGCGATGTGCCCAACCTTTCCACGAGCCTGTATTTCGTGGTGAACGATACGTTCTATACGAAAGCAACGCCCCAGGCTCACCTGCCTGAGGGCGTCATCATCGGTTCCATGCGTCATCATCCAGAGATAGTCGGCCGCTACTACAGCCGTCTGGCAAAAACCGGCGACGATGGCGTGACGGCCCTGAACACCATGCTGGCACAGGACGGCCTGCTGGTCTACGTGCCCAAGAATGTCAAGGTGGAGCGCGCCATTCAGGTCATCAATATCCTGCGCAGTGACGTTGACCTGATGGTGAACCGCCGCGTGCTCATCGTGCTGGAAGAGGGTGCCGAGATAAAAATGCTGTTCTGTGACCATGCTGCCGACGACCGCCACTTCCTGGCCACACAGGTCATTGAAGCCTTTGTCGGTGCCAATGCCTCGCTTGACCTCTACTGTCTGGAGGAGACTCACAACAAGAGCGTGCGTGTCAGCAGTGTCTACATTGACCAGCAGCGTGACAGTCGCGTAAATCATAACGTCATCACCCTGCACAATGGCACGACCCGCAACAAGCTCGACCTCACCTTTTCGGGCGAGGGTGCCGAGTGCCACTGCTATGGTTGCGTGATAGCCGACAAGCACCAGCATGTTGACAACAACACGCTGATAAGCCACAAGGTGCCCCACTGCACGTCGAACGAACTCTATAAGTACGTGGTTGACAATCAGGCTACTGGGGCATTTGCCGGCAGGGTGCTCGTGGAGCATGGCGCCCAGCAGACAACGTCGCAGATGACCAACCAGAACCTGACAGCCAGCAGGGAGGCGCGGATGTATACCCAGCCCATGCTGGAGATTTATGCCGACGATGTCAAGTGTGCCCACGGTTCCACTGTCGGACAACTTAACGATGCCGCTCTCTTCTACATGCGCCAGCGAGGCATTTCGTTGGCCGAGGCCAAGGTGCTGCTGCAGAATGCCTTCATCAACGAGGTGATAGACAAGATGCAGCTCGAGCCTTTGCGCGACCGGCTGCACTACTTAGTGGAAAAACGCTTCAGGGGCGAACTGAACAAGTGCAAAGGATGCCAACTATGTAAATAATATATATGCACAAGACTAAACTGATAAGGTACACCCTATTGGCAACGGCACTGATGGCCTTCGCCGCGTCCTGTCGACAGGATAACAAGACGGGACCCGTTTCCTCGCATGTCGACAGCGTACTGTTTGCCGAGGGTTCAGTGAAGCGTTACAGTCACATGATAGTCATGGTCGACAGCTTTGAGCTCTTTGGCGACCTGACACCGCTGAATGCTAACCGCTGGCGTGGCGTGGCCTATTACCACCAGGGGCAGAAACGCATGGCTGAGGTGTACTATAAGAAAGCCTTGGAGTGCGAGGTAAAGACCGACCAGGACCAGTTGAGCTACAACAAGGTGGCCCGGCGCTTGTCGGAGTTGCTGCTGGTGAAGGGTGACTATGAAGGGGCTTTACGCGTGGCCATACCTGCCGTAGCCCGTATGGACGAGTCAGGTATCGGTTCCGACATCGACTATGCCATCCTGCTCAACAATATCGGGTGCTGTCAGTTGAACCTTGGGCAGGATGCCGAGGCACAGAAGAGCTTTTTCAAGGCACGCGAGCGTTATGCCAAGCGCTGGCAGTCCGACAAGACCAGCCGTGGTTTTCAGGAGGCAGTATTAGGCACGGTATATACCAGCCTGGCCTACATCAACACCCGTCGCTATGCCGAGTCCATCTACTGGATTGACCGAACTGAGATGCTGTTGGACAAGTATCGCCAACGGCACGATGCTCGCACCGAATACTTTGACGAATATCAGGGTCGCATCGACATTATGCGCGCCGTGGCCATGCAAGGATTGAACAAGCCCAAGGAGGCCGCCAAGGCCTATCAGGAATTCCTGACCACCCACTATTCCAAGACGGGCACCGGGCGCATCAATGCCAACGACTATCTGGTGGCAGCGCATCGTTATCAGGAAGCAGCCAAAAACTACAGTTTTCTGGACCAGATGTTCGAGCAAACGGGTATGGAGTTCTCGCTGGATAATATCCAGCTCTACATGCTGCCAAAGTTCCGGGCCAACCAGGAAGCCGGACGCAGGGACTCGGCCCGCGCCATAGCCACCAATATCCTGTCGCTGCTCGATTCGGCCATTACGGCCCAGAAGAATAGTGCTACAGCCGAGTTGGCCACCATCTACGACACGCAGGGCAAGGAGGCCGAAATAGCCCGCAAGCAGGCCGACCTCAACCAGCAGCGCTTGCTGACCACAGGTATTGCGCTGGTGCTGATAATCGTCTTCTTCATTATCTACACCTTGCATAAGCGCAAGGCCACCCATAAGCTGGCTGCCGCTCACCATGAGCTGGAGGTGGCGCATGGCAAACTGCAGGTTGCCTATGACCAGCTGGAGGAGACGACGGCCGCCAAGGAGCGCATAGAGAGCGAACTGCGCATTGCCCGCGAAATACAGCGCTCCATCGTGCCGAACGTGTTCCCACACCATTGGGGACTCGACCTTTATGCCTATATGGAGCCGGCCAAGGAGGTCGGAGGCGACCTGTATGACTACCTTTTAGAGAACGACCACCTATACATCTGTTTGGGCGACGTCAGCGGCAAGGGTGTGCCGGCAGCGCTCTTCATGGCTCAGGCCACGCGCCTGTTCCGTGCCCTGGCCAAGGAGAACTTCAAGCCCCAGGACATTGCCATGCGACTGAATGGAGAATTGTCCGAGGGCAACGACAGCGGTATGTTCGTCACCATGTTCCTGGCTTATATCGACCTGAAGACGGGACGTATGGACTTCTGCAATGCCGGCCATAATCCTCCTATACTGAACGGCGAGTTCATGACGATGGAGACCAATGCCCCCATCGGCTTGTGGCCCGACCTGGAGTTTATAGGCGAACACGTAGACAGCGTCAAGGGTGCCCCGTTGTTTATCTATAGCGACGGACTGAACGAGGCCGAAAACCTCCAGCAGGAGCAGTTTGGCGACGACCGCCTGCTCCAGATACTGAGGGAGCATCACTTCAAGACAGCCCAGCAGACCATAGAATATCTGTGCGATGAAGTTAGGAAGCATCGTAATGGTGCACCGCCCAACGATGACCTGACCATGATGACGCTGTCGGTGGTGTGATTCAGTTATTTAAATGTATTATAGTATTATAGAGTTTGAACGGAACAACGTTTACAGTTGACATGCTTAACGTAGAAAAAATACGCCGGGACTTTCCTATCCTTTCGCGCGAGGTTTACGGACGTCCCTTGATTTACCTCGACAATGCCGCAACGACACAGAAACCGCTGTGCGTGCTGGATGCCATGCGCGAGGAATACCTGAATGTGAATGCCAATGTGCATCGTGGCGTTCACTATCTCAGCCAGCAAGCTACCGACCTGCACGAGGCCGCGCGCGAAAAAGTCCGCCAGTTTATCAATGCCCGCACGACGGAGGAAATCGTTTTTACGCGTGGCACGACGGAGGCCATCAACCTGGTGGCATCATCGTTCTGTGAGTCCCAGATGCAGCCGGGCGACGAGGTGCTGGTCACCGAGATGGAGCATCACTCAAACATCGTCTCCTGGCAGCTGCAGGCCCAGAAGCGTGGCATCGTTGTACGCCACCTGCCTATCACGGACGAGGGGCTACTGATGAGTTGCGATGATATCGCAACATACCTGACGGACAGGACACGCCTCATCAGTGTGGCCCATGTCAGCAATGTGCTGGGTACTGTCAATCCCGTTGAGGCCATCATCAGGACGGCCCACGAGCATGGCATACCCGTGTTGGTGGACGGTGCCCAGAGTGCGCCCCATTTTGCGGTGGATGTCCAGGCCATGGACTGTGATTTCTTTGCCTTCAGCGGCCACAAGATGTACGGACCTACGGGCATCGGCGTACTATATGGCAAAGAGGAATGGCTTGAGAAGTTGCCGCCCTATCAAGGTGGGGGAGAGATGATTGACAAGGTGACATGGGAACATACGACCTTTGAGCGCCTGCCGTTCAAGTTTGAGGCTGGCACACCCGACTACGTTGCCACCCACGGACTGGCCACCGCCATCGATTATATCCACTCCATAGGCTTTGATGCCATCAGGCAGCATGAGGAAGCCCTGACGCGCTACTGCATGGAACAGCTGCTGACCATTGAAGGAATGCATATCTATGGCCCCTCCATTGAGGCGGGACAGAGAGATGCCGTTGTCTCTTTCAATGTCGGCGATATTCACCATCTGGACATGGGCACCCTTCTGGACCGTCTGGGCATAGCCGTCCGTACGGGTCACCACTGTGCTCAGCCGCTCATGGACCGCCTGGGCATTGCCGGCACGGTCCGTGCCTCGTTTGCCCTTTATAACAGTCAGGCGGAGATAGACGCCCTGATAGCCGGCATCCGCCGCGTCAGCCAGATGTTCTGATGCGCGGCGGATGCCATTCCTATTATGTTCTTTCTTGTACGACGGTACGGTGCTATCCGGCCACTACTCGTGGACGTACAGGTTCCAGCCAAGGTAGGTCTCTATGGCCTCGCTGACGATGTCGACGACATCCGTGCGCACCATGGCAACGTGGTGTTCGAATCCGTTCTTACAGATATACTTCATCAGTTTCTGCAGGTTGTCAACCTTCGTCACGGCTATACAGCCGTCCATGCCGTAGGGGTCGTTGGTGATTTCGCCCTTGCCCAGATAGGCCTTGATGCAGCCCTTGGGGTCGTCGGTCGAGATGCGGAAGAAGGTGAACGGGCCCTCCGACACCTTGGCATAGACGGCACCGAAGGTCTTTACCTTGCCCAGCGTGCGACCTAACACGCCCAGCGGACCCAGCTTCAGGTCGTCGTTGCCAACAAACGACTTGGCGTAGTTGCCACAGTGGGTGCAGACGCACTTGTTGCGGTCCTCGGCAAAGTTGTTGTTCCAGTCCAGTAGGGCAGAAGCCTTGCCCGATGCCAGCGTCAGCGCATACATTGATACGGCACCTGCCAGGTCGGTCTCGCAGGCTGCCGGGATGAGCTTGTCCGAGAGCATTGACATGGTGACGCAGGGAGCACAGCCATAGTTCTGCTCCAGCGAGTCCCAGCACTGTATGGCTACAGCCTGCACGTCGTTGGCCTCAATCCAGTTCTCGACAGCCACGCTGAACTTGGCCTGAATGGCCAGCTTGTCCTTATAGTTGTCGGGCACCTTGGCGTAGTTGCAGGTGCGGTTGCACATCTCGATGAACTTCGGGTCGTCGTCCTTGATGTTCTGGGCGGCAAACAAAATCTCGCTCAGGTCGGCCGGTACGACGGTGATGCCCGAGCGCTGCAGCAGCTTTTCCGAGGCTCGGCAGGTGTTGAATCCCAGCGGGCGCGTACCAATCTGGCCCAGACGGCAGTGGCGCAGCCCGTTGACCACGCGACAGATGGCAGCAAAGCGGTCAATGTCCTTCTTCAGCAGCGGGTCATATATAGAATAGGTGTGCAGCGTGGTGTCCGTAAAGGGTATGCCGTACTGGTAGAGGTTGTTGCAGACACTGATTTTGCCGCAGAAGGCATCGCGGCGTGAGTCCAGGTCCACCTTGTCGTTCTCGTCATCGCAGGCCTGCACCATGACGGGTACGTTGAGGTCGGCATCGCTGATGGCATTGATGATGCCAATCTCGAAACCGAAATTGGGCAGCGAGACGATGATGCCGTCAATCTCGTCGCGGTGTGCCCTGAACTGCTTGGAGACCTTGAGTCCGTCGTCACGGGTCTCAATGCTCGAACTGCCTGTGGGGGTGGCATCCTCCGGCAGGATGATGTACTCGTAGCCACCTTCGTCCAGCGTCTTCAGCAACTGTTGGCGCACGTCCTTGGCCAGCTCAGAGTTAAAATAGGCGCGCGTTCCGATTATCACGCCAAAGCAAGTCTTTCCGTTCTTCATATTTGTTTAGTATTTAGTTATGTTCTGTTTGCTATACATTATTATTTTATCAGTTGATTGACAGCATTGCGCCAGCCCTGATAGAGCGTGAAACGCTCCGGGCAGTCCTGCGGCTGGTAGGTTTGCGTGACCACGCGGAAGCCACGAACCTCGTCGAAGCTCTTCCACAGTCCACGTGCAAAGCCGTTCATGATGACAGCCCCCAGGGCTGAGGCATCGTCGACCTCCGTGCAGACTACGGGCGTTTGCAGCATGTCGGCCTGGAACTGCATGAGGAACTGGTTTTTCGTAGGACCGCCGTCGGCACATATCTCGCCAAGCCGTCCGCCGGTGGCACGGGCCATGACGTCGACCAAATCCTTAATCTGGTAGGCTATCGACTCCAGGGCCGACCGCAGCAGGTGGGCCTTGGTCGTGGCAAACGTCAGTCCGAAGATGGCACCTTTCACGTTGCTCTGCCACCAGGGTGCACCCAGTCCGGCAAAGGCCGGCACAACGTACACACCGCCACTGTCAGGGACGCTCGTGGCCAGGGCTTCCATTTCCGAGGGGTGCCCCACCATCTCCAGCTGGTCGCTGATCCACTTCAGCGTGGCTCCGGTGCTGTAGATGTTGCCCTCGAAGCCATACCATGTCTTTCCAAGTGCCGAGAAGCCAACGCTGGTCACCAGTCCTTGCGGAGCCACCTTAGGCTCCTGGCCAATGTTCACCATCACGCTGGAGCCCGTGCCATAGGTCACCTTGCCACATCCCTTCTCGAAGCACATCTGGCCGACCAGTGCTCCATGCGAGTCGCCAAGCACGCCGGCTATCGGGATGGGCTCAGAGAACAAGCCCTCGACCGTTGTCTCGCCGTAGACGGCATCGCACGGCCGCACCTCAGGCAACATGGAGCGGGGTATGTCAAACAGTCCCAGCAGGTCGTCGTCCCACTGCATGGTGTTGATATTGAAGAGCATCGTGCGCGAAGCGTTGGTGGTATCGGTGGCAAAGGTCTTGCCGCCAGTCAGTTTCCATACGAGCCACGTGTCAATCGTGCCCATCAGCAGTTCGCCACGGTTGGCAGCGTCGCGGGCCCCCTCAGTGTGGTCGAGGAGCCACCTGACACCTGATGCCGAGAAGTTCGGGTCGATGAGCAGACCGCTCCTCTCGAACACCATGCGTGCCTTGCCCATCCTGCGCAGTTCGTTGCACAGCTCGGCACCGCGCGTGTCCTGCCAGACCACGGCGTTGGCTATGGGTTTGCCCGTCAGTTTGTTCCAGACAACGGCCGTCTCCCGCTGATTCGTAATAGCGATGGAGAACTGAGAATCGAGCGTTCTCCGTTCTTCGTTCTCAATGAGCTGCCGTATTGCCTCCACCATGTTCTGGTAGATTTCCTCAGCGTCATGTTCTACCCATCCGGTTTGCGGATAGTACTGGTGGTGGTCTACGCTGGTGCGGGCCAGCAGGTGGCATTGCTCGTCGAACAGCAGGGCCTTGGTCGACGATGTGCTCTGGTCAATGGCTATGATTCGTTGGTTCATGCGCGTTAAACGTCGTTGATTATTGATTCAGAAAACTGCACACGGCCTTCACCACGCCTTCGGCATCCATGCCGTAGTGATGGAAGATTTCGGCATTGGTGCCGTGGACGACATTCTCGTCAGGAATACCGATGATGCGGACGGGCACGGGATGCTCACTGAGCACCTCGCAGACCATGGCCCCCAGACCGCCAAATCGCGAGTGCTCCTCGACGGTGACGATGCGGCCAGTCTCCTGGGCGGCTTTGCGGATGGCCTCCGTGTCGAAGGGCTTGATCCAGGAGCAGTCCAGCACGCGTGCCGCAATGCCCTGCTCCTTCAGCTGCAGTCCAGCCTGCCAGGCATGGTAGACGGTTTCGCCGGCGGCTACGATGGTGACGTCAGTACCATCCAGCAGCTGGATGGCCTTGCCGACCTCGAAGGGGAAGTCATCGTTCTCGTAGACGTCGGGCACGGCAGCACGGCCTACGCGGACGTAGCATGGTTTGTCGTAGTTGACCAGAAACTTGACCAGCTTCTTGGTGAACCGCCAGTCGGAAGGCAGACAGACCGTCATGCCAGGGAAGGTGCGCAGCGCGGCAATGTCGTGCAACGAGTGGTGAGTGGCACCTAATGCGCCGTATGCCACACCGCCCGATACGCCCAGTATGGTGACGGGATTCTCAGAGTAGGCCAGGTCAACCTTTACCTGTTCCAGCGAGCGGGCCACGTAGAAACATGCCGGTCCGCAGCAGAACACCTTCTTGCCAGAATGGGCCAGACCTGCCGAGATGCCAACAGCGTCCTGTTCGGCAATGCCGCACTCCACAAACTGCTCAGGCAGTGCCTCAGCATAGTCGCCCAACGTCACCGAACCGCGTGCGTCGGTGGTGACGGCTACGATATCCTTGTCTTCACGTGCCAGTTCCAGCAGCGTGTCAGTAAATTGTTTCCTACAAGCAATCATATTTGTTCTTTTCTGTTTTTCGTTTATTATGCTGTTCCGAAAGGTCATTCTGACTCAAGGGCTGCTATGCGGTCGCTGATTTCCCGGACGGCAGCCTGGCATTGTTCGGCGTTCAGCACGCCGTGGTGCCACTTGGCAATGCCCTCCATGAACGAGACGCCACGGCCCTTGGTGGTGTTCGACACCAGTAGGTGGGGCTTCTTGTTGCCATAGTCGATGGCGTCAAACGTCCTGACGATGTCCTCCATCGAGTCGCCGTTCATCTCGATGACGTCCCAGCCGAAGGCACCCCATCGCTCCCTGATGTTGTCAATGGGCATCACGTCCTCCGTGTTGCCCGAAATCTGCAGGTGGTTACGGTCGATGATGGCTACCAGATTGTCCAGCTCGTACTTATGGCCGGCCATGGCGGCTTCGTAGATGGAACCCTCACCCTGTTCGCCGTCGCCCATCATCACGTAGGTGCGCCAGGCCTTACGGTCCATCTTGGCAGCGATGGCCATGCCCACACCGATGGGCAGTCCGTGACCCAGTGCGCCAGAGTTGACCTCGATACCTGGCACCTCGATGGTGGGGTGGCCGCTCAGCACGGAGCCAAAGCGGCCCAGCGTGTCGAGCACGTCGGAAGCCAGGTAGCCCTTAGCCTCCAGAGTCACATACAGCGCCTCAACGCAGTGTCCTTTCGACAGGACGAAGCGGTCTCGCTCCGGAGCCTTCGGCTGGGCTGGGTCCAGGCCTTGCATCACGTGGAAATACAGGGCTGTCATCACGTTCAGACACGACAAATCGCCGCCGATGTGGCCAGCCTTGGCGGCATAGACCACCTCTACAAGACGCTTGCGGTTGCGTTCCGCAAGCAATTCTAATTCCTTTACATTCATAGCATGTTAGTATATACTTCTATAATTTAAGATGTATGAGCGCGCGAAATGTCATCATTCTCCACGGTAAATGTTTATTCAGGATTGAGGAATAATGCTATTTTAGGTTTCCAGTTGGAAAAATATTTTTTCCTAACTGGTTTCTTGGAAAAATCCAGTTGGCCCCCTGAAAGCAGTGCCAGACAGAGTTTCTGTCGAAACAACAGATTAAACGGATTTCACGGATATTGAGCCAAACTGGCCTCATCGAGGACCCTGGCAATCCGCAAAATCCGTTTAATCTGTTGTCTATTTCAATTCGTCAACTTCTTTGTCGGTCCTCCAATTCTGGACGGAACATCTCAAAGTCCACAAGGGCAGATAGTTGCTCAAGTGGATTACCCATTGCAGACAGTGCCTCTATGGTGAGTTCCTCCTCAAAGAGATTCTCATCCATCGGTCTCCTATATATCGTCGTTTTCTTCATGATTACGTCGTTTGGTACTGCAAAGGTACAAAATTATATCGAATTATCGACAGAAATATCTGACTATCAGCCAAATAATTTTTAGAACATCCCATATAATATTAATGTGTAACATCAAAACAGATATGCCAATGGACAGATAAAGATATAAGGACATAAGACTGAACGTCCACTTTTGATTCTTGCTATCCGATAATTGGGGAATTAGAAGATTCTATCAAGAACTGAAGTAGATAGTTCACGCCGTTCGGCGTGGGCATTTACTCGTTTAAGATAGAAGGTTATCCCCAATACCTCGGAAGCGTAGACGAAGTAAACTGTTCACGCTTTCTTTTATCAAAATATCAAAATGTCAAAACAAACTAAAACTATAACGATATGTACGTCAGTAAAGTCTATCAATACCCCGTTGATGCATATGGCGATGTCCGTACCTTAGTGCGTG
>DFGF01000037.1:8235-9921 GCA_002371715.1 Prevotella sp. UBA3757 | reverse complement strand
TCGGTCAGCTGGATGAAGCGGGCGCCGCTGTCACCATAGCCAGGCACTACGAGGGCGGTGTAGGTAGAGCCTTGACCACCGTTGCCCTGTGCGTATGGCTGGATTTCGGTGCTGCTGCCCGTGGAATTGCCGTCTTCAATGCCGCTGGCTTCGCTGTAGATGCTGACGTTGCTGACGGTCTTCTCGTCGTCATCGTACTGGCTGCCGAAGCCGCTGATGCGTACGATGACGCGGGCCATCTTGCGCTCTAACTGCATCTGGATGTCGCTGCCGCCCTCAGGACGGGAGATCACCTGCTGGCGCGTCATGTAGTCGGCAAGGGCGATTTTCTCCACGCTACTCTGGTCGGTGGGCACGGTGAAGGTGGTCATCGACGTGCCGGTGGTTGCAGGATAGTAAGCCGAGAAGGTGAGCATGGGCTGTGTCCAGAGGAGGAACTTGCCAGCCACGGCCTCAGTCCATGTCTGGTCGTCGGTCGACGTGCACTGGAAGAGGACGGCCTCCTGGTCGTTGGTGCTGACGGCGATCTGGTCGCCCTGGTTGAACTGGCGCTGCGTGTCGTCGGTGGCAGCGGCATTGCTACGTGTGGTGGCCTGGAGCGAGCCTACGGAGAAGTTGACGCTCACGGCATTGTCGGGACGGGCGACGGTGAAGTCGTCGTCGCTCTGGCAGCTGGCCAGTGCGCCCATGAGGGCGAGGGCTGCCATGGAAAGATATTTTGCTTTCATATTCTTATGCTATTTTAGTATTAATAAAGGTAGTTAATTACTCTGTGCCGAGGTTGTCGCCGAGCTGGTCTTCCCATGAGCTGACGCTGAAGGCGCGGGCGGGAGCGGTCACGCTGTCATAGCCTACGGTGAGAGGCAGCGTGTAGTGCTTGCCCTGCTCAAGGGTGATGGCCTCGGTGTTGGTCCATGAGAAGGAGCGCGTGCCAATCTTGAACGAGACGGTCAGGGCACCGGCGGCAATCTGCTGCGGCACTACGATGGCCTCGTAGGTGGCATGGCTGTGCATGTCGGCATCGGTGGCAGCGGTGAAGGCGCACTGGTTAGCGAGGATGTCGGCAGGGGTCGAAGCGGTGAAGGTCACGGTGCCGTAGTTCTCATTGGCAGTCTCCATGGCCTTGAACTGGTAGCCGGCGTTGGTGCCGCTGATGGTGAACTCTTTGATGTCTGAGGCATTGTTCAGCTTCGGGTCAACGTTGTAGAACTCGTTGGCCAGGTCCAGCGTCACGTCGAGCTTCGCCAGTGCGTGGTAGAAGTTGATGACCAACTTGCCGTTCTGCATCAGCGTCTGCTCGATAGAGGGGTTGGCGATGGTCTTAGTCGGCATGGTCAGCAGGTCCTGCTGCTTCAGCTTTGCCTCGGTGCTCTGGTCGGCAGCCACGGTGAGGTCGGCACCGACGATGAATTCATAGTCGCTGAACGTCTTGTCCTGCTTGTAGGCGGCGGTCACGGTGATGCTCTGCTGGTCGTTCTGCCAGAGCATACGGTTCACGGGTGTCCACTCAGTGCCGTTGTACTGTACGGTATTGAAGTAGCTGTACTGAGCCGATGTGGGGTTGACAATCTTCACCTGGAACTGCTGGCCGTTCTGGTTCACGTCGCTGCCAGTGATGCTGGCGCGGGTGGTTACGGCCGTGGGGTCAACGAGGTTGGTGGTGAAGCGCATCACGCCGTCCTCGGG
>DFGF01000037.1:4570-8139 GCA_002371715.1 Prevotella sp. UBA3757 | reverse complement strand
GCATGCCGTCAGCGCCATGGCTGCTGCGGCTGCGAAAAGAATGTTTTTGAATCTCATAATTACTATAAATTAATAATGTTGATAAAAAATGTTGTTACATGGCCTGGCCGCCGTCGATGGTGGTGCCTTCGCTCCAGTCATTGATGCTCACCTCGCCCAGCTCGATCTTGTTGCGGCCCACGATGAGGTTGAGTGTGGTGTACTTGCCGGCCTCAAGGGGGATGTCAGCGTCGTGGGTGTAGCTGTATTCCTGTCCGTCGATGGTGAGGGTGACGGTGCGGAAGCCCGTCTGCGGTACCATGATGCTGCTGTGGGTGACGGCATAGCCCTGCTGGGCTGTGACGGCGGGCAGCGAGACGGTGGCCTGCGTGCCGGCGGTGACGGTCTGCGCCAGGTAGTCGACGGTGGCCGTCGAGGCAGCGGTGGCTACGCACGAGGCGATGGCGGGCGTCTCACTCCACTGGTTGCGGAAGTTCATGTTGACGTAGAGCTTCGCCATGGCGTGGTCGAAGGTCAGCGAGACGGGGTTCTGCGTGGCGATGAGTCCGCTGAGCTGGCGGGCCACGAGCAGGTCGCTGGCCTCATAGTCGGCAGGGTCGAGCGTGTAGGGGTCGGCGGTGAAGTCGCTGACCGTGCGCGCCGGATAGATGCCGAGGAAGTAGTGGGGCGTCACCATGTCGGCCCAGAGCATAGGCGTGGCGGGCGTCCACTTGCCGTCGGTGCCGAGGGTGTTCACTACGCCGTTGACCACCTTGTCGGCAGCAACAGCCGTGGCCGAGCCAGTCCAGGCATAGATAGACACGCCGTCGCCGGCTTCGAACACAGAGGCGTTGCCCGTCGTGGTGGCGCGGGTCATATTGCCGATGCTCGCCTCGATGGTGATGTACTTGGCTTCCTGCTGTGCGGTAGCCGACTCGTCGTTGCTGCATGCCGCGGCCATCAGGCCGAGGGCAGCGAGGGGGATGAATCTTAGTGCTTTCATCTTGACTTTTGTTTAAAATTTTAATAAATAGGGTGAATTAAAAAAAGTATTCTAACTACTCCCCTCCCATCACAGGGGAGGGGCTGGGGGTGGGGTCTGTTATCTCGCCGCTGATGATCCAGCCCTCCGTCCAGTCGTTGATGGTGAAGGCCGAGAGCAGCATGTAGGGGCGCAGCTTCGTGTAGTCGAGCTCCACGACGTAGGCCCTGCCGCACTCCATGCGGGGCGCATCGGCCAGATAGGTGAGCCGGGTGCCCTCGGGCGTGGTGACGGCGAGCGTGAGGTAGCAGCGCTCCTGTCCGCCGGCGGTGGGCATCAGCGTGTGGTCGTCGTGGCGCAGGGTGGCGGCATCGGCCGGGTCGGCAGCGAGTGCACCGAGGCTGACGGTGAGGAAGTCCTCGCGGTCGGCCACGCCATAGCGGCCCTGGCCGTCGCGGTGGGTCAGCAGCACGTCGCTGGCCACGCGCTCCACCGAGGCCGTGATGGCGGCACCCGTCGGCACGTTGCTCACGATGACGGAGATTTCGCTGAGCAGGCGCTGCAGGTGGAACTCGGCCACGGTGATCTCGTCCTCCCTGACCGTGGCGTGCGTCACGGCATACCAGGCCTGAGCGGGCGACGACGAGGGTTCGGCGAGCGACACGCGGGTGTCGGGCAGGGCGGTGGTGAAGGTCGGCTCGTCGGTACGGGTCATACTGCGGGTGTCGGTACCCACGTTCTGCAAGAGGTAGCCGTGGGCCTCGTCCATATCGACGGTCACCAGCAGGTCGTAGTCGCCCACAGGCAACTGCTGCAGCCAGTCGGCAGCGGATTCAGTATCGGTGAAGTTATGGGCGACGGTGGTGCCGTTAGTACCGCTGACGGTGAAGCGGATGTCATCAATCGGCGACCTGGCATCGGCGGGGTCGTCCCAGACGAGTTGCGTCGTGAGGTAGCCCACGGGCTGATCGCCGTACTCGCTTGGCATTTCTTCGTGCTGGTCGTGATAGCAGGCGGTGAGCAGCATCATGGCCGCTGCCGCCAAAAAGGGGAATATCTTTTTCGTCATACGTCTACTTGGTGTTAGTAAAATGATAGGATAGTTTCAGGCCGCCCTCCCAGAGGAGGTTGCTCTTGTGGCAGTGCTCAGGGATGTTGTCGAATCGCGAGCCCGTCAGACAAGTGATACCGCCATAGAGTTGCAGACCGATGTTCTTGGCCACACGATAGCCCACGGCAGCCTGACCGCCGAGGCCGAGGTGCCACTGGCGGTCGAACTCCTGTTCGTAGTCTGTGGCAAGATGCTTGGTGCGTGTAGTCACAGCCGACACCTGTGGCGACAGCGTGACGGACCATTTGCAGGTGGACTTAGTGATAAGTGACAGCACATCGAAGTTGGCCTGCAGACCGAGGCGCATCCAGCGAGTCTTGGCCTCCAGGTCGCGATAGTAGCGGCCCTGCCTGTCGAGGACGGGGGCGAAGGAGCGCTCGCCGTCGGTGGAGAGCCAGTAGGGACAGCAGTCGAGTGACGTCTGCTTCTGGCCGCCCATCGTGACGAGGGCTTCTACGGAGAACAGGCGGCTCAGCTGATAGCCGCCGAAGACACCGAACTGAGCACCCCTGTGGGTCTTGCTCTCGGTGATGCTGCGGAAGGTGGCCTGACCGAAGGAGGTGCCGCCGCTCAGCCCTGCGTACCAGCCACGATTGTAGTCGCGGCTGTCGCTGTTTTGGGCAAAGGCTGTCTGCACCCCTGCGGCCATGAACGCCATAAGCAGCAGAAGGGTAAATGCTTTTTTCTTCATCATATTGAAAAACTGATTAGATATAGACAAAAAACAATGAGGCTTCCCATTGCAGAAAGCATGGAAAGCCGTATATTTACGCGCACGGGCGCGTATAAATTTAGTAAAAGTGGTGGACTGGCGGTTAGCGCATATATGAGAGAGAGAGAGAGAGAGAGAGAGAGAGAGTAACAAAAATATTGGAATGACCAAGGAAATCGGTCATTCTTTTCTCTCGCTTAATAATTATTAACCTTTGGTCGAAACAGCTCCCGCTCGGCAGAGTCCAAACACGTTTGGCTCTGCTCTCGCTTACTCGCTGCTTTATGTTCTCTCGGTGGTGCATAAGTCCTTGATTTCACATCGTGCCAGCAGTTCTTCTACAGTCATAGCACGTTGGTAGTTTTCAGAAAGTCAGAAACAACTTTCGCCTCATGGCGATAGTCCTGCGTACCGGGGTTCTGTTCCGTACGTTTTGCTTCGCTTTCAAACGACTTGGCTGTCTCGCCGTAGAGTGTCGGGATAGCTCTGATTGCTGTTGCCATAGATATATATCTTTCGTATTATCAATTATAATGTTAACCGTTATTGCAATAGGAGAACAGCGTTTGTTCTATACCTCCTGTCTTATCGCTTTAGCGGCGTTCACGCCGCACAACTGCGGTTAAGCGAGAGCAATGATGCTTCTCTGACCTGAAGGTGCAGAGTGTGGCGTTGCAATGCATCAATTGCCGAGCGTGAGCAGTTTCGCAGCCTTTCGGCTGCAAAAGTACAACTTTTTTTTCAATTAACGATAAGATTTGTTGAGTTTAACGTGAATTTGTAGG
>DFGF01000037.1:3263-4491 GCA_002371715.1 Prevotella sp. UBA3757 | reverse complement strand
TTTAGCATATTTCCCATAAAATACGCACTGAAATAGCCAAAGTTGACTTTTGTTTTATGCAGCTTCATAGCATTTGTCTTTTAGTAATCGTTAAAAAAATAGAGAAACTGTCTCCGTGTCATGACGGAATTATCCCAACGACAGCAAAACAACTTGTTTTGCTGTCGTTAAGGCATCTTATACGATGAAGGGGATTCCGAGTAGCATAGCAAAACAACTTGTTTTACTTGGTGATGGCAAGTGACGCTTTTCGTATAACCATCACCTAAGTTAATGCTCTGATAGTATGAACACAAGCTACACCTCTTGCACCTCTTACACCTGAACATATTCCAACAGCGACCTGTTAAATATCTGTGATTCAAGCGGTTATTTACTTAGAAGCCTCATATCAACAGAAGGAAAGGATACGCAAAAATGCGCAAAGGCATCATGGTCCTACAGCATGATGACACAACCAGATTTTCACGAAAATTCAATCAAATGGAGGCGTTATTTGGAAAAATGGCGCCTCCGTCTGCAAAAACAGAGGCATTGTTTGAAAAAATGACAACTCCACTCTGAAAGCCACGCCAAACATTAAGCAGTATGGCATGTGCGCATTTTTAGACGAAGAATCGCTCCACAGAAGATTGAAGTCGTCTTCATAATCGCCTGTAAGGCAATATTTTATAATACGTTTATCGAAAATCTTTCGGGTGTAGAAGGTGTTGAAGGTGTAGCATATGTTTGTCGAGTGAACACGTGGACAAACGGATTAAACGGATTGTCTAAGTCACTGATAATCTGGTTAGATTAAAATCCGTAAAATCCGTTTAATCCGTTGTTCTAATAAAATCACTGTTGTTGACACGGCCTGACGGTTTTACCGTGTTGCGGTGGCTGCCGAGAGGCGGTTCTTCACCTTGTCCACGTAAGCGTCGATGCCGGCCACGGCCACAATGTTGACCACGTCGCGCACGGAGGTGCCGAAGTCGACGAAGTGGATGGGCTTGTTCAGACCCATCTGGATGGGGCCGATAATCTCGGCATCGGCACCGAGCATCTGCAGCATCTTGTAGCTGGAACGGGCAGACGTCAGGTTGGGGAACACCAGCGTGTTGACATCCTTGCCCTTCAGGCGGGTAAAGGCGTACTGCTCGTCGCGCAGCTCGCGGTCCAGGGCAAAGCCCAGCTGCATCTCGCCGTCGATGGGCAGGTCGGGATACTGCTGCTGCATGTACTCCAC
>DFGF01000037.1:0-3125 GCA_002371715.1 Prevotella sp. UBA3757 | reverse complement strand
TCGTTGAAGAACCGTACAGCCGTGGAGGCCAGCTTGGCAATGTCGATGAGCGTATCGGTATCGGGATTCTCGTTGACCAGTGTATCGGCGATATACAGCGTGCCCCTGGGCGAATTGATGATGTGCAGGGCGCCGAAATGCTGGAACTCGGGACGGATGCCGATGACCTCCTTGACGACCTTGACCGTATTGGAATACTTGGTGTAGAGACCGGTGATGAAGGCGTCGGCCTCGCCCGTCTCGACCATCATCATGCCGAAGTAGTTGCGCTCGAACATCTTGTCGTTGGCCTCTTGGAAGGTGTAGCCCTCGCGCTGGCGCTTCTCGGCCAGGATGCGGGCGTAGCGCTCGCGACGCTCCTGCTCGGAGGGATGGCGCAGGTTGACAATCTCGATGCCCTCAATGTTCAGGTCGAGCTTGGCAGCCAGCTTGGCAATGACCTCGTCGTTGCCCAACAGCACGGGCTTGCAGATGCCTTCGGCCTTGGCCTGGACGGCGGCTTTCAGCATGGTGGGGTGTACGGCCTCGGCAAAGACGATGCGCTGCGGGTGGGCAGCTGCTGTGGCATAGAGCTTCTGGGTGAGCTTGGTCTCCTGGCCCAGCAGCACGCTGAGCGACTTCTTGTAGGCATCCCAGTCGTCAATATGCTTGCGGGCCACGCCGCTCTCGATGGCGGCACGGGCCACGGCCGACGAGACCTCGGTGATGAGTCGCGGGTCGACGGGCTTGGGAATGAAGTAGTTGCGGCCGAAGGTCAGGTTATTGACCTTGTAGACGTCGTTCACCACGTCGGGTACGGGCTGCTTGGCCAGGTCGGCAATGGCGTTGACGGCGGCCAGCTTCATCTCCTCGTTGATGGCCGAAGCATGTACGTCCAGTGCGCCACGGAAGATGTAGGGGAAGCCGATGACGTTGTTGATCTGGTTGGGATAGTCGGTACGACCCGTTGACATCAGCACGTCGGGACGGGCATCCATGGCGTCCTCGTAGCTGATTTCGGGCACGGGGTTGGCCAGGGCGAAGATGACCGGCGAGTCGGCCATCGAGCGGACCATGTCCTTGGTGAGCACGTTACCCTTCGACAGGCCGACGAAGACGTCGGCACCGGCGACGGCATCTGCCAGCGTACGGATATCGGTACGCGACGTGGCGAAGAAGCGCTTCTGCTCGTTCAGGTCCTGGCGGTCCTGGGAGATGACGCCCTTGGAGTCGAGCATGACGATGTTTTCCTTGCGGGCACCGATGGCCATGTAGAGCTTAGTACAAGAAATGGCGGCGGCGCCGGCACCGTTGACCACTATCTTCACCTGCGAGATGTCCTTGCCTATCACCTCCATGGCGTTCTTCAGTCCGGCTGCCGAGATGATGGCCGTGCCGTGCTGGTCGTCGTGCATGACGGGGATATTGAGCGTACGCTTCAGGCGTTCCTCGATATAAAAGCACTCAGGGGCCTTGATGTCCTCGAGGTTGATGCCGCCGAAGGTGGACGCAATACGCTCTACGGCCTCGCAGAACTTCTCGGGGTCTTTCTCGTCGACCTCGATGTCAAAGACATCGATGCCGCCATAGATTTTGAACAGCAGTCCCTTACCCTCCATGACGGGCTTGCCGCTCATGGCACCAATGTCGCCCAGGCCCAGGACAGCCGTGCCGTTGGAGATGACGGCTACGAGGTTGCCCTTGTCGGTGTAACGGTAGGCGTCGTCAGGATTCTGCTGAATCTCCAGACACGGATAGGCCACGCCGGGCGAGTAAGCCAGCGAGAGGTCTGTTTGCGTACGATAAGCCTTGGTAGGCTTCACTTCAATCTTACCAGGACGCCCCGACTCATGATATTCGAGGGCTGCCTCTTTGGATATTTTCACCATAATACGTTTAGTTTTAATGAAGTTTTCTTTTCCATTCGGAGCGCAAAGGTACGAAATATCGGGCGAAAAGCCAAATTTTATTTGGATTTTCACCTCCGCAAGGGCAAAATAGTGGAAAACTAAGCCCGGTCAGAACTCGGTGAACGACAGTGGCATCAGCTGCTTGATGCCGTCAAGGATGTAGATGTGGCGCTGTCCGTGTAGCAGGATGCGGATGGGTTGTCCGAAGCGTTTCTCGGTCTCGATGAGTACCTGACGGCACGTCCCGCAGGGGGTGACAGGCTCGTCGAGCAACTGGCCCTGGGCGTCGCGGGCGGCAATGGCCAGCATCTCTACCGGCTGGTCAGGATACTGGGCACCGGCAGCAAAGATGGCACTGCGCTCGGCACACATGCCGGCCGGAAAGGCGGCATTCTCCTGATTGCAGCCCATCATGGTCGTGCCGTTTTTCAGCAGGATGGCCGCTCCGACATGGAAATGGGAGTGAGGGGCATACGAACGGCTGGTGGCCTGGATGGCCTGCTCGACAAGTGAGCGCTCGGTGTCGGTCAATTCCGACATCTGGGCTACGGTGACGGTGGATTTCAGTACTAATTGCTCCATAATTTTAGATTTTTGTTGCAAATATAATTATTTTTCCTTACTTTTGCAAGCCAAACAACAATAAATATTAATGAGAAGGCTTATATTTCTGTTTTCCGCACTGATTTTCCCCCTATTGGGAGCCTCCGCACAGCCGGTTGTGTGGAATAAAACCTTTCAGGAGTACTTTGACACCTACAAGGATGTTGCCATCGAACAAATGCTGAAGTACCACATTCCTGCCAGCATCACACTGGCCCAGGGAGTGCTGGAGTCCGGAGCCGGACGGAGCGAACTGGCCCGCAAGGGTAATAACCACTTCGGCATTAAGTGTAACGGATGGTCGGGACGGCGGACATACCACGACGACGACATGCGCGGCGAGTGCTTCCGTGCCTACGACAGCGTCTACGAAAGCTATCTGGATCACTCGACATTCCTTGCAGGCAGCGAGCGCTACAGCCGGCTGTTCAAATTGAAGATGACCGACTACAAGGGATGGGCACGCGGACTGAAGGCCTGCGGCTATGCCACGAGTCCCACCTACGCCTCACGGCTGATCAAGATTATCGAGACCTACCGCCTGGACCGGTATGACAAGGAGCACCGTGTAGACAGGAACCGGCTGGAACAGGCGCGACAGGGCGGCATGGGCCGCCAGGTGTACGAGTTCAA
>DFGF01000072.1:2884-12157 GCA_002371715.1 Prevotella sp. UBA3757 | reverse complement strand
TAGGCCGACACCATGATGCACTTCAAGGCGGGATTCTGCATCTCGTTGATCTTCGTCAGCAGCGTCAGTCCGTCCATCTCCGGCATGTTGATGTCGGAGAGGATGATGTCGATGTCCTTGTGCTTCAGAAGTATCGTCAGGGCCTCAAGGCCGTTGTGGGCAAAAAAGAACTCATATTCACCCTTACGTATCTTTCTACGGAAATATTGCGTTAAAAGCAATTCGAGATCCATCTCGTCGTCAACGCTTAAAATCTTTGTTGGCATATCTTTAATTGTCTTATTAGTTATTTCCCGTGCAAAATTAAAATAAAAATGTGTGATTACCAAATCTTTTTCGCGGAAAACGAAAAAATGCTTACCTTTGCTGCCGAAATGATGGTTTTAAACGTATTTAACCCCGAACATTTTTTTACTTTCTTAACTAAATGCGACGGTCAATCCGGCCATAACGATGCTGACCATCGACATGAGTTTAATCAGGATGTTGAGCGAGGGGCCGCTGGTGTCCTTGAACGGGTCGCCCACGGTGTCGCCGACGATGGTAGCCTTATGGGCAAATGAACCCTTGCCGCCGAAGTTGCCTTCCTCGACCATTTTCTTGGCGTTGTCCCACGCACCGCCGGCATTGGCCATGAAGACGGCCAGGGTGAAACCGCACGACAGTCCGCCAACCAGCAGTCCCAACACGCCGGCAACGCCCAGCACGCAGCCCACGACGATGGGTATGGCAATGGCCAGCAGCGAGGGGAATATCATTTCGTGTTGGGCGGCACGTGTCGAAATCTCTACGCAGGAACCATAGTCTGGCGTGGCCTTACCCTCCAGTATGCCCTTGATTTCGCGGAATTGGCGGCGCACCTCCTCAACCATCTTCTGGGCAGCACGGCCCACGGCCTCCATGGTGAGTCCGCAGAACAGGAATGCGGCCATGGCACCGATAAAGGCACCTACCAGCACGCGTGGATTCATCAGGTTGACCTGGAAGTAGTTCATGAAGTCGGGAATGTTGGCGTCGGCAGCATTGATGACGTCTCCCTTGAGGTTGGTCAGTTGCATGCCCGCACGTTCCATGGCTATCTTTACCTCTTCTATATATGAGGCCAGCAGGGCCAGAGCCGTCAGTGCTGCCGAGCCGATGGCAAAGCCCTTGCCCGTGGCGGCGGTGGTGTTGCCCAGTGCGTCGAGTGCATCGGTGCGGTGGCGCACTTCTTCGCCCAGGTTGCTCATTTCAGCATTGCCGCCGGCATTGTCGGCTATGGGACCGTAGGCATCGGTAGCCAGCGTGATGCCCAACGTCGAGAGCATGCCCACGGCAGCAATACCGATGCCGTAGAGGCCGCGCGACAGTGCTTCGGCGCTCATGGCCATGTCGAAGCCGTTGGCAAAGAGATAGCTCAGCATGATGGCTATGCCGATGGTCACCACGGGTATGCAGGTTGAGATCATGCCCGTACCGATGCCCTTGATGATGACGGTGGCCGAACCGGTCAGTCCGGCCTCAGCAATCTTCTGGGTGGGCTTGTAGGAGTGAGATGTGTAGTATTCTGTGGCCTGTCCGATGATGACGCCTGCGGCCAGACCCGTGATGACTGAGAACGAGAGGCCCAGCCAGTTGTCAATCTCGAGTAGATAGAGGATGGCAAACGTGGCGGCGGCTATGAGCACGGCCGACACGTTGGTACCCACCGACAGGGAGTGCAGCAGGTCGCGCATGGTGGCTCCCTCCTTGGTGCGCACCATATAGATGCCCAGTATGCTTAGGAACACGCCTACGGCTGCAATCAGCATCGGGGCGATGACGGCACGCATCTGCATGTCGCCGCTCATGGCAAAGGCCGTGGCTCCGAGGGCGGCCGTCGACAAGATGGAGCCGCAGTAGCTCTCGTAGAGGTCAGCACCCATGCCGGCCACGTCGCCCACGTTGTCGCCCACGTTGTCGGCAATGGTGGCAGGGTTACGTGGGTCGTCCTCGGGAATGTCGGCTTCGACCTTACCCACGATGTCGGCACCAACGTCGGCAGCCTTCGTATAGATGCCGCCGCCCACACGGGCAAACAGCGCCTGCGTCGAGGCGCCCATGCCGAAGGTCAGCATGGTGGTGGTAATGGTGATGAGAGCCATCTTGTCGCCATGGTAGAAGAAGGAGAGGGCGTAGAACCATCCGGCAATGTCGAGCAGTCCCAGTCCGACCACCGTCAGTCCCATGACGGCGCCCGAGCGGAAGGCTATCTTCAGTCCGCCGTCCAGGCTCTGCTGTGCGGCATGTGCCGTGCGGGCCGAGGCGTAGGTGGCGGTCTTCATGCCGAAGAAGCCTGCCAGTCCTGAGAAGAATCCGCCCGTCAGGAATGCCACGGGCACCCATGGGTTCTGCACACCCATGCCGTAAGCCATGAAGGCAAAGATGACGGCCAGCACGGCAAACACCATGAGCACAACCTTGTACTGCTGTTTCAGATAGGCCATGGCGCCACGGCGCACGTGTCCGGCAATTTCTCGCATACGGGGTGTACCCTCGTCGGCCTGCATCATCGAGCGGAAGAAGTACCAAGCCATTGTCAGTGCCAGCACAGAGGCTACAGGCACCAACCAAAATACTGAAGGAATGTTCATAATCGTAACATTTATTAATAGATAGTTTCTTATGCTTTCAATGTGAGGCAAAGGTACGGATTATTTTGCTTATCCGAACACTTTTGCCGTCCTTTAACTCCCTTTAACGGCATTATAGCAGAAAAAGTTACCGTTTTATTTGGATTTTAACAGGAAAACCCTTACTTTTGCAACAGATTTCATAAATTAAACAAGTATTAACAACGCACCTCTGGTAGGTAACAGGGCTCACCCCCTCTGGTGCATCACCCTAACGAGCCCGCCTAAAACCAATAGAAATTATGAAAAAGAACTTTTTGTGGATGAGTGCCATCGCCGCCATGCTGACGCTGGGAATGGCTTCGTGTAACAAGTACGACAATGCCGTGCCCGATCCCGTGATTCCTGAGCCTCCCGTGGACGAAGAGATCTCGCTCGACCTGACCAACCGCGTGTCAACCAGCGCCTGGGGCCAGGGTGGCTTCGCAGGTGCCTGGGCTGCTCCTGAGGTGACAACAGCCGACGGCCGTACGTCAGGCATGGCCGAAAAGTACGGCGAGGGTGCCGAGGTCATTGCTGAGACCGGCATCATCATGCAGCAGACTATCGATGAGCTGCCCAACGGTATCTATACGGCTGAAATCTATGCCAATGCATTCTTTACCGATGGCCGTGGCTTCGAGTCCGACCTGGTCGACGGTGCTACCGACGTGGTCTACGTGTTTGCCAACGAGGCCAAGACTCCCGTTGTGGCCAAGGTGGGCACTGGTACGACTGAGAACGGACTTTACACCGTTCAGGCTGAGGTGACCGACGGCAAGCTGACCCTGGGTCTCGGCAAGGACAAGGCCGGCACCAACTGGCACTCCATCCAGATTAAGTCGCTGACCTTCACCGGTAAAGTCAGCGCCGTGTTCGAGAGCCTGAATCTCGAGAAGACGATTGCCGACTTCGAGGGCAAGAAGATGTCTGACGAGGCCAAGAAGGCCCTGGAGTTCCTGAAGGACGCTCCCCAGACCGCCGAAGGCCTGAACCAGGTTCTGCAGGCTCTCGTCCTGATTCAGCTGAGCGCTCACAGCTATGACGTGATTGCCAGCGGCGTGATTCCCACCGACAACCTTGACAACTGGGTGTGCACCAACGGCAACACCTTCCACATCAACACATGGTCGACCGAGGGTAACAGCGACGGCACCAACATGACCACTCCGTTCGTGGAGTGCTGGCGCAACGCCGGCGAGGGTGCTCTGAACGACGGTAACATCATTTGCCTGCTGCCCGGTCTGAATCCTGGCGAGAAGTACACCGTTTCGGCTCTGATCCGCGTCAACAGCGAGGCCGGCAACCAGCCCACGGGTGCTACCCTGTACTGCGGCGACACCAACACCGACATCTGCACCACCGGCACGGCCTTCGAGTTCAACGCCATCAAGGGTGTCTACGGCACGTTCACCGCTGAGGGTACTGTCAACCAGGAGGGTAACCTGGAGTTTGGTGTGAAGATTGCTGGTGCAAACTTCAACTGGATTGCCATCAAGGACGTCACCATCAAGTAAGATTTCCTAGGTTAAATACTCTTTTAATCGGCGAGGGCATTGCACGCTTGTGGGATGCCCTCGCTTCTTGATAAAAAAAAACAAACCGCTGATGACGCTACATATCTTTAATCCTGAACACGACATAGCACTGGCTGCCAACCTTGCCAATTTCACCGCACCGCACGCCGGACGCCAGTTGCGCAACGACCTTGGTTTCCTGCCCGCCTTCTGGGCCGAGGCCGGCGACACGGTACTGGTGGAGCACGCCCCTTCGGCCGAGAAAGCCTATCGGCGCATCTGCCATCGGCTCGAGCGGTTGGGATTCCGCCAGGATTCCCATACTGGGAATGAAGGATTCCCAAACTGGGAAAACAGCATTCCCAAACTGGGAATATCCGACGTGCAACCGTGGGGGTGGGACCGTGCCATCCGTCGGGAATTAGAACGCAAGGGCTGTGCCCAGACCGTCTTGCCGTCGGCCGACGGGCTGGAGCGCATCCGTCAGCTCTCCCACCGCCGTACGTCAGCCCAGCTCTTGCCCTACCTGCGGGTGGAGGGCACCGTGGGCGAGGCTTTCGAGTGTACGGCTATCGAGCAGGTCACTGACTTGTTGCGTCGCTATGATCGTGTGGTGCTGAAGGCACCGTGGTCGTCGAGTGGGCGAGGGGTGCGGTTTTGCGACGCTCCGCGTCTAAACGATAAAGGAGAAATGATAAATGAACGATGGGTGCGCAATGTGTTGAGTGCCCAGGGCAGCATCATGGTCGAGCCGTACTATGACAAGGTGAAGGATTTCGGCATGGAGTTTTCCGTCGATGCGGAGGGTCGGATTCTCTACCTGGGCCTGTCGCTGTTCCACACCGTCAATGGTGCCTACGTGGGCAACGTGCTGGCTACGGAGGCGGCTAAGCAGGAGATGATAAGCCGCTACGTATCAGCCGATTTGCTGGAGCAGGTCAAGCAACGCATCATCAGCAGTCTGAACCTTGACGGCTACGTCGGCCCCTTTGGCATCGACATGATGGTGGTTAACGCCCAACATTCGTCGTTCAACGTTCAACGTTCAACGTTCAACGTCCACCCCTGCGTCGAACTGAACCTGCGGCGCACCATGGGACACGTCGCACTGGCACTTTCACCCCGTGAGGATGATGACATTCGGGGGGTGATGCGCGTCATATATGATGGAAGTCATTACAAACTAAAGATAAACAAACTACGATGAAGAAAACAATCCTCATGCTGCTGGCCTCTGTAGCCATCACGGCCAGCGCCCAGTACAAATCTCAGGTGTGGAGTCCGGACAATGGCGACGGCACCTTCACCAACCCCGTCATCAATGCCGACTACTCAGACCCCGACGTCTGTGTGGGTCCGTCGGGCGAGGACTACTACATGACGGCCTCGTCATTCCAGTGTACGCCCGGACTGCCCATCCTGCATTCGCGCGACCTTGTCAACTGGCAGATAGTGGGCTATGCCCTCAAGTCGCTCTACTCAGGCCATAAGGAGCTGGAACAGCACTTTGCCCAGCCTCAGCACGGCGCAGGTGTATGGGCGCCGTCCATCCGCTACCACCAGGGCGAGTACTACATCTATTGGGGCGACCCCGACTACGGCGTGTTCATGGTGAAGACGCGTGGCGGCAATCCTGCCGGCGAGTGGGAGGACCCCGTCTGCGTCATCGAGGGTAAGGGCATGATTGACACCACGCCGCTGTGGGACGAGGACGGACGCTGCTACCTGGTCAACGGCTGGGCCAACTCGCGTGGCAAGTTTGCATCCGTGCTCTGTGTTCGCGAGATGTCGGCCGACGGTACCCGTGCCATTGGCAATCCTGTCATCGTGTTTGACGGCAACGGCACCGAGAACCGCACCTGCGAAGGCCCCAAGTTCTACAAGCGCGACGGATGGTACTGGATTATGTGTCCGGCAGGCGGCGTGCCCGAGGGCTTCCAACTGGCCATGCGCTCCAAGTCGCCCTACGGCCCCTACGAGCACAAAATCGTGCTCCAGCAGGGCAAGACAGCCATCAACGGCCCGCACCAGGGTGGCTGGATTCATACGAAGTACGGCGAGGACTGGTTCCTGCACTTCCAGGACAAGGAGGCCTACGGGCGCGTCGTCCACCTGAACCCCGTCGACTGGAGCAGCGGCTGGCCCGTCATGGGCAAGAAGGGCGAGCCCGTCACCACCTACAAGAAGCCCCGGAACAGTTCCTCGCTGATAGTCAACCCCGCCGAGAGCGACGAGTTCAATTCTCCTGAACTTGGACTGCAATGGCAGTGGCACGCTAATTACCACCAGTTCTTCGGCATGCCTACGGCCTTCGGCACGATGCGCATTTACACCCACAAGCTCAGCGACGGCTGGAAGAACCTTTGGGAGGTTCCCAACCTGTTGCTTCAGAAGACGCCTGCCGACGAGTTTACCGTCACCGCCAAGGTACGCTTCACGTCGAAGGCCGACGGCCAGTTTGGCGGTCTCATCATGATGGGCCACAACTATCAGGCGCTCGTGGTGCGCCGCGAGGGCAATGCCTTCAAGCTGCTGGTCATGACCTGTCAGGATGCCGACCGCGGCAAGGCGCAGCAGGAGGAGCTCATAGCCACGCTGAAGCCTACTGCTGAGGACAAGATAGACTATAAGCCCGGCATCCACGAGGACATCTACCTGCAGATGCGCGTCACCAATGCCGAGGCCGGCGTGGCCCACGGCGGCAAGCCCATGGTGAGCTTTGCCTGGAGCCAGAACGGCAAGAAGTTCCAGCCCTGCGGCCAGCAGTACACGATGAAGCAAGGAAAGTGGATTGGTGCCAAGTTCGGTTTCGTTGCCGCCGAGACCAATCCGAAGGTGGATAAGGGCTGGTTAGAGGCTGACTGGATCAGGGTCACTAAATAATAATGTGAGCAAGAACCCTGCCCGGCATCCGACCTCCTGCTTTTCGGCAAGTTCAAGTGTGCCGCCTTGCTGAATCATCATGCGCCGACTCAGCGATAGGCCAATTCCGCTGCCACAACGTTTCGTCGTGAAGAAGGGTACGAAGAGTGACTGGCGGTTCTCGGCAGGGATGGGCAGCCCGTCGTTGCCGATATAAAGTGAGAAGTGATGGGTGACTGCCGTGCTGCGTTCTGCCCATGGGTCACTGTGCGGTGAATGGCTTGCCTCCGTCGGAGGGGTCACCACCATCGTCTTGGCTCCTGCCTCTACGGCATTCTTTGCAAGATTCATGACTACCTGCCTTAACATTCCGGTATCTATGCGAACCGTCATGTTGGGCAGGTTTACTTTCCATACCAGTTGGGGGTAGGCTTTGCTGATGTCTTCAAGTAACGGACGGATAGGCTGGTCAGCCAGCACGGGTTTCTCCAGTTGTGACATTTTCCGATAGTTGGCCACGAAGTCATTCAGGTGGCGCGAGGTGTCGTAAATGGCCTGAATGCCGGGTTCGAGCGGTGTGCTTTTCACGTCGTCGCGCCCCAACATTGACTGGCTGATGCTGGTGATTGGTGCTGTGGCATTCATTATCTCATGGGTCAGCACGCGTGTCAGCCGTTCCCACGATTCCACCTCGCTTTGGTTCACCTGCTGGCGGATGGTTTCGCCCAGCTGGTTCAGCGTCAGCTGCATGGCCCGTTCTCCAGGTAACAGTCCGTCAGTAGGCAGCCGGAAGGTGAAGTCGCGATTGCGAATGGCCTCCTGCATCAAGTGGGCACGCAGCTTCAGCGAACGCTGCCTGCGAATGGTCCATACGATAAACGTCAGCACCAGTATACCTATTATTATATATATCAGTCTATCCATTGTGCGGTAGCAAATTATCCCCAATTCTCTGACCTTGGTCATGGCGTGGCTTTGCAATTCCTCTTCCCTTAGTCAGAGTCTCTTCATTTTATTATAAAGCGTCTGGCGGGTGATGCCCAGCAATTCAGCTGCCTGGGTGAGATTACCGTGACAGCGATCGAGCGTTCGGCGGATGTGCTCCTTCTCAACCTCGTCAAGGGTTACTATCTCGTTCTGCATGTCGAGCACGTCCTTCAGTTTGTGTACCAGTTCGTTATTATCCCACGGTTTGGTGATGAAGTCGGCTGCTCCGTTCTTCAGTCCTCTTACCGCCAATGCCACGTCGGCGTATGCCGTCAGCAATACCACGGGTGTCTGCGGATGCTGCTTGCGGATGGTGCGCAGCCAGAAGAGTCCCTCCTGCCCGTTGTTCACGCCGAGCGTGAAGTTCATGTCGAGCAGCACGATGTCTATCTCCTCCTGCGCCATCGTTTTGAGGGTGTCGTCAGGATTGTCCAGCGTCAGCACACGCTCAAACGTCCCGTCCATCAGGTAGCGCATTGCCGTCAGGATAGAGGGGTTGTCGTCAACTATCAGTATGGTTCCGTATTTGTTCATGTGGTCTTTTCCCTTTTTGGCTGCAAATTTACGAACTTTCTGTCTAAAAATCATACGATATACTGTCTAATTTTTAGACGTTCTGCATCCTGGAGTGTTAAAAAGCTTGGAGCATCATCCCTAAAAGCCTTAACTTTGCATCAAAAACAGAAGCGATATGAAACGACCGAATTGTTTAATCTTTCTTATGTGCTGTGTTGTCTTCAGCAGTGCGCAGGATGCCTGGACGCTGCAGCGGTGTATGCACTATGCTGTAGAGCACAATCACGAGGTGAAGCGTGCCGAGTTGGAACTCGACAACTACAAGGCCGGCAGGACGGGAGCCATCGGACGATTCCTGCCATCGGTGGATGCCAGCATCGGTGCGCAGTATAACTTCGGACGCGCCATCGACCCCGAGACCAACGGTTATACCGATGTGAGCACGTTTTATAATGGCTACTCACTGCAGGCTTCACTGCCCGTGTTCGATGGCTTCAGCCGCATCCACGCCCTGCGGGCTGCCAAAGCCAGCGTGCTCATGGGACATCAGGCGCTTCGTCAGAAGCAAAACCAGACAGCCCTCAGCGTATTGCAGGCTTTTGCCAATGTTGCCTATTACGAGGGGCTGGTCAAGATGGCAGAGGCGAAGGTGGCAGAGACCACGCTTTTACTCCGCCAAACGCGCCTGTTGGAAGAAGTAGGGCGCAAGAGTGCTGCCGACGTGGCACAGGTGGAGTCGCAGAAGGCAGAGGCCGACTACG
>DFGF01000072.1:0-2699 GCA_002371715.1 Prevotella sp. UBA3757 | reverse complement strand
CTCGTTGCCAACGAGCCGTAATCTCGTCCCAGACCTCCTTATTGCCCGATATCAGATGCAGGCTTCCAGGCATGAGTGGCGTCAGGCCCGTGCTTCGTTATATCCCTCTCTCTCGTTGAGTGCGGGTCTGAACACCACTTACTATCATACGCTGCATTCCAATACGGGTCAGCCTTTCCATGCGCAGTTCAGCAACAATATGGGTGAGTACGTTGGGGCCACGCTGAGCATCCCGCTGTTCAACCGGCTGCAAACCACTACAAGCATCCGCCGCGCCAAGAACAACTACCGCATAGCCTGCGAGAACTACGCCCAGAAGCAGCTGGAACTTGAGAAACTGGCGCGTGAGGCCTGGCAGGACTGGCAGGGCTACCTGAAACAGGTAGAGCAGTTGGAGCATCAGGTTGCGGCAGACAGCATAGCCTGTCAGCTGACGTGCCGCCAGTTCGAGGAGGGGCTCTCCACAGCCATCGACCTGCATGCCACGTCAGCCCAGTTGCTGAAATCGAAGGCTACGCTGTTGCAATGCCGGTTGATGGCGATGGTGAAGGGGCAGCTCTTGCGCTACTATCGCGGTGAACAGATATGGGAGTGATAGTGAAATAGTGTAATCATTAAATTATAGGATAAGGCTATGGATAGAGTAATCGAAAAGACAAGGGCACAGCGGCTGATGAAGTATTGGCCGTATGTGGTGGTTGGGTGTCTGGTGCTGGGGGCTGGTTGCTGGCTGGTGTTTGGCAGTCATGCCTCGACGCTGCGAGTCAACCGCGACGAACTGACCGTAAGCGAAGTGCAGCGTGCGGAGTTTAAGGACTATGTACGCACCAATGGACAGGTTATGCCCATCCAGGTGGTGCAGATTTCGCCCGAAGAGGGCGGCATCGTCGTGGAGAAGGTGGTGGAGGAGGGCACCCACGTCAGGCGGGGCGACGTCATCGTGCGCCTGTCGAACTCCAACCTCGACCTGCAGATACTGAATGCCGAGGCCGAGCTGGCCGAGAAGCAGAACCTGCTGAGGAACACCCAGGTGGCCATGCAGCAGGACCGCCTGAACAACCAGACGGAGCAGGCCCAGCTGGACATGGACACCCAGCGCAAGCAGCGCGCCTATGAGCAGAACCAGCGCCTCTACGGACAGGGACTCATCAGCCGCGAGGACTACCTGCAGTCGCAGGAGGACTATCAGCTGTCGGCCCGCAAGCAGCACTTGGTGGTGCAGCGGCTGAAGCAGGACTCCATCTATCGCTCCGTACAGATGGACCAGATGGAAGACAACCTGGAGAACATGCGGCGCAACGTGGTGCTCGTGCGCCAGCGCAAGGACAAGCTCGAAGTGCGCTCGGCCATCGACGGCGAGCTGGGCCTGCTCGATGTGGAGCTGGGCCAGAGCATCGCCCCGGGCCAGAAGATTGGCCAGCTGAACGACCTGTCGGACTATAAGGTGCAGGCCGAGATTGACGAACACTATATCGACCGAGTGCGCCAGGGCCTGATGGCCACCTTCCAGCGCGGCGACAAGACCTTTGAGCTGCAGGTGAGAAAAGTCTACCCCGAGGTGCGACAAGGAAAGTTCCGCTGCGACTTCATCTTCCGTGGCCAGCGGCCCGAGAACATCCGCACGGGCCAGACCTACTACCTCGACCTGGAGCTGGGCCAGCCCGAACAGGCCGTGCTCATCCCCCGTGGCACCTTCTTCCAGACCACGGGCGGCCAGTGGATTTTCGTGCTCTCTGCCGACGGAAGCAAGGCCTATCGCCGCACCATCCGTATCGGGCGGCAGAACCCGCAGTTCTACGAGGTGCTTGAGGGCCTGGAGCCCGGCGAGCGCGTCGTCACCAGCGGCTACGAGGCCTTCAAGGACAACGAGGTGCTGGACATTAAATAGTTCATAGTTTTTAGTTCATAGTGATGAAAGAATTATTAAGAAATATCTGGTATATGGCTCGCCGATTCAAGACGGCGACATTACTCAACTTTCTGGGATTGACGGTAGCTTTTGCTGCCTTCTATCTGCTGATGACACAGGTGGATTATGCCCGCTCGTACAACGCTTGCATCGCTGATGCCGACCGCGTGTATCGTGTAGAGTCAAAGATGGGCGACGATTATCCATGGGGCACCAACTGTAACCGTCCTACACTGGCACAGATAGCCCAGATACCGCAGGTGGAAGCTATGAGCGAACAAGCGTGCTGGTCGCCTACACGCGAATTCATCAAGGACGGCAGCGTGGTGGAGCACTCCTGCATGGGCACCAACCTGACACCCTTTGGAGCCGTGGCGGCCCAATGTCTCAGCGGCCGGCTGTCGTGGGAGGCCTACAGCGACCACACGCTCATCATCCCCGCCTCGCTGGCGCGGAAGCTCTTTGGACGGGTGGATGTGGCCGGACAACCGATGTACTCAAAGACCGACACGCTGACCGTACAGGGCGTCTATCAGGACTTCCCCGACAACTGCTCTATAAAAAATTATGTGTACTATGCCACGCAGGAGAACCTTGACAGCTGGAGCGAATGGAGCTACACAGCCTACGTGAAGCTGCGCGAGGGCGTCGACCCGAAGACGATGCAGAACGGTATCGCACAACAGATAAAGGAGCAGGTGTGGCAAGCTCAGTGGGGCGGCGCACTGGCTTCCGGTGAGATTACTGCTGACAAGGAAGAGGAGGCACGTGCCAGTTTTGACGAATACTA
>DFGF01000171.1:24280-30142 GCA_002371715.1 Prevotella sp. UBA3757 | reverse complement strand
TGCATTTTACGCTCTCCACAAAAATGGTGAACGAGATTCGCAACGAGCTGATACCATTCTTCGAACTGCACGATGCCCGCTATATGATGTATTGGCTGGCCTTGTCGGAGGACAGCTATAAGGGCTATCTGGACCGTCTGGCCAAACAGGAACAGGAGCGTCAGGCCCTGGAGCAGCGCACCACCGACAAGGTGCAGCCCGGCGAGCAGCAGCCGGAGTCCGACCACTTTATGGAGACCGACGGTTCGCAGGTGGGCAACACCAACGATGTCTTCTTCCGCGATGCCCGCGATGGTCACTACTTCAGCTACCTGATGCAGACCGGCGGCGAGACCGACCTTAGCCTGCGATTGAAGTATTGGGGTGTGGGCGAGTGGAAGAGCCATGAGTTTGACATTCTTGTCGACGACGTGCTGGTAACGTCGGTCAACAATACCGGCAAGTACCGTATCTCGGAATTCAAGTACGAAACCTATCCTGTGCCCGCCGAACTGCTGAAGGGCAAACAGCAGGTGCGCGTCAAGTTCGTAGCCAAGCCGCACAGGCAGATAGGCGAAATCTATGAGGTCCGACTTGTGAAGAACTTGTGAATAATTAAGACAACGAATTAAACGAAGGCCTTCGTTTAATTCGTTGTCGAACTATTCTTCGCTTCATTCGTTGTCTTTGAGTGCTTCCTTGAGGAATCGTGGCGTATAGCCTTTCTTGGAACGGGCCACCTGCTCGGGCGTACCGGTGGAGAGAATGGTGCCACCGCCGCGTCCACCCTCCGGTCCCATGTCGATGATGTGGTCGGCCAGTCGGATGACGTCGAGGTTGTGCTCGATGATGATGACCGTATTGCCACGGTCCACCAACCGTTGCAGCACATCCATGAGGATGCGAATGTCCTCGAAGTGCAGACCCGTGGTGGGTTCGTCGAGGATGTATAGCGTCTTGCCCGTGTCCTTCTTCGAGAGCTCGGTAGCCAGTTTGACGCGTTGGCTTTCACCGCCCGACAGGGTGGTCGATGGCTGTCCTAACTTGATGTAGCCCAGACCGACGTCCTGGATGGTCTTGATTTTGCGCAGGATGTCGGGCACATTTTCGAAAAACTCCACGGCCTGGTTGATGGTCATGTCGAGCACGTCGGCTATTGACTTGCCCTTGAAACGCACCTCCAAGGTCTCGCGGTTGTAGCGCTTGCCGTGACATGTCTCGCACGGCACCTGGATGTCGGGCAGGAAGTTCATCTCGATGGTCTTATAGCCGTTGCCGCCACAGGTCTCGCAGCGTCCGCCTTTGACGTTAAACGAGAAGCGCCCCGGCTTGTAGCCGCGAATCTGAGCCTCGGGCAGGTTGACGAAGAGGTTCCTGATGTCGGAGAAGACGCCCGTATAGGTGGCAGGATTGGAACGCGGCGTGCGGCCGATGGGGCTCTGGTCGACGTTGACCACCTTGTCCAGAAACTCCAGTCCCTCAATGCTCTTGTAGGGCATGGGCTGACCGAGCGAACGGTAGAAGTGCTTGGAGAGGATGGGGTAGAGCGTCTCGTTGATGAGCGTCGACTTGCCGGAGCCGCTGACACCCGTCACCACAATGAGTTTGCCAAGGGGAAATTCCGCCGTCACACTCTTCAGATTATTGCCCGTGCAGCCTTTCAGAACCAGTTTGTGGCCGTTGCCCTCACGCCGCTTCTCGGGCTGGGGAATGCGCATGGTGCCGTTCAGGTACTGGGCAGTAATGGT
This sequence comes from Prevotella sp. UBA3757, assembly GCA_002371715.1. Taxonomy (GTDB): domain Bacteria; phylum Bacteroidota; class Bacteroidia; order Bacteroidales; family Bacteroidaceae; genus Prevotella. The sequence goes on along the minus strand of DFGF01000171.1, from coordinate 28,415 downwards.
ATCGGTCTTGAGCATTTCGTCGATGGTACCCTGGAATACCACTTCACCGCCTTTGCGCCCGGCGCGTGGCCCGATGTCGACGATGTAGTCCGACTGGCGCATCATGTCCTCGTCGTGCTCGACGACGATGACCGTGTTGCCCAGGTCACGCAGCTCCTTCAACGAGCGGATGAGCCGTTCGTTGTCGCGCTGGTGAAGTCCGATAGACGGCTCGTCCAGGATGTAGAGCACGTTGACCAGTTGCGAACCAATCTGCGTGGCCAGTCGGATGCGCTGGCTTTCGCCGCCTGAGAGCGATGCCGACTGGCGGTTGAGTGACAGATAGTCCAGTCCAACCTCCAGCAGGAAGTTCAGTCGTGTCCTGATTTCCTTCAGGATTTCCTTGGCAATCTGTTGCTGCTGGTGGTCCAGCCTGGCGGTTTCCTGCTGGCTGTTGGCTGCAGGGTCCTCCAGTTCGTCGAGCCATTGGCGCAGCTCGCCCAGGTCCATATTGGCCAGTTGGGCAATGTTTTTGTCCCATATCTTGTACGACAGCGCCTCGCGGTTCAGCCGTTGGCCGTGACACTCGGGGCATTCGCACTCAGCCAGAAACTGGTCGGCCCATTTCTGGGCGCCGCTGCTCTCATCGCTGTCCATGACTGTGCGCAGATACTTGATGACGCCGTCGTACTCCACGAAGTAGTCGCTCGAGGCGTGAATCAAATCCTTGTCGATGCGCACGTTGTCCAGCGAACCGTAAAGTATCTCGTTCATGGCCTCGTCGGGTATGTCGGCAATCTTGCTCTTCAGGTCGCACTCGTATTTATGCAGGATGGCGTCAATCTGCCAGAATATCATCTGGTTCTTATACTTTCCAAGGGGCACGATGCCACCCTCGTGGATGCTCTTCTTCGTATCAGGTATCACCTTGGCTATGTCAATCTCGTTGATGAATCCAAGTCCCTTGCAGCGCGGACAGGCACCTTGCGGCGAGTTGAACGAGAAGGTGTTTGGTGCCGGGTCGCTGTAGGAAATGCCCGTCGTGGGACACATCAGCCTTCTGGAAAAGTGTTTCACCGTGCCAGTGTCGTAGTCCATGACCATGATGAGACCTTCGCCCTGCTTCATGGCTATCTGGATGGTCTTCTTGAGGCGTTCGTCGGGCTTGGCGGTTTTTTCCGGGATGTCCGGATTGTCCGGACGCGGTTTGACCGCCAGACGGTCAATGACCACCTCGATGTCGTGCGTCTTGTAGCGGTCTACCTTCATGCCCTGCCGGATTTCCTGCAGCTCGCCGTCGATGCGGATGTGCAGGTACCCCTTTTTGCGCATCGACTCGAACAGTTCGCGGTAGTGGCCCTTGCGGCCGCGGACCAGTGGCGCCAGAATCAGGATTTTGCGCCCGGCATAGTCCCTTTGGATCATGTCGATGACCTTCTCCTCCGTGTACTTCACCATCGGCTCGCCGGTCTCGTAGCTGTAGGCACGGCCGGCACGTGCAAAGAGCAGGCGCATGTAGTCGTAGATTTCAGTGGTGGTGCCTACGGTGGAACGCGGATTCTTGTTAGTGGTCTTCTGTTCGATGCTGATGACGGGTGACAGGCCGGTAATCTTATCGACATCAGGGCGCTCCATGCCGCCGAGGAAATTGCGGGCGTAGGCTGAGAAGGTCTCGATGTAGCGGCGCTGCCCCTCGGCAAAGATGGTGTCGAAGGCCAGACTTGACTTGCCGGAGCCGCTCAGCCCAGTCAGCACCGTGACGGAGTTGCGCGGTATCTCGACGTCAATGTCTTTAAGATTATGTACGCGCGCGCCAAAAATCCTTATCTTATTGTCGTTGCTCATTGGTTGCTGCCTCCCGTCGTGCTTGATGTAACTGTATTGCGGTCGCGAATCAGGTTGACGTCGCGCCGGATGTTATACTCTATACCGTCGGCTCCACGGGCCTTCACCAGCACGTAGTAGACGCCGTCCTTGCAGGGCGAACCGTGGTACGTGCCGTCCCAGCCCTTGCTGATGTCCGTCCACTCGAAGAGCTTCTGGCCCCAGCGGTTGAAGATGTAGCCGTGAAACTCGACGATGCTCCTGTAACGGCCGCTGGCCTCCGGATGACAGGCTCCCTTGGCACCGTAGATGTCGTTGTGACCGTCATCGTTGGGCGAGAAGGCGTTGGGCATTTCCAAATGACTGGTATTGACCGTCACCTCGAAGGATGCAGAGTCCACTACCTCGTAGCCCGTGCGGACATAGAGCATGGCCACGTTACGGCCAGCCTCCATGAAGGTAAACTCCGGATTGTCCTCGTAGCGCGTAATCTCGCTGGTGATAACCTGGGCATCGTAATGGCGGAAGTGCCATTCCAGCGTGGAACCGGCATCGAGGTCGGAGGCGTTGGCCGCAAAGCGAACCAGCAGTGGGGCGTCGCCCTCCACTTTCTCGTCCTTTTGCGCAGAGGCGGTTATCTCGTTGCCCTTACTATCGTTGTACGTTGCCGTCGGATCGACCGTGGCCCATAGGCTCAGCGGGCACCACGCGGCAAGAAAAATGGCGGTAGAAATGCTCTTTTTCATCTGATGCTTTAATAATTTGTGCAAAATTAGTGAAAAAAGTCGGACTTCCACATCTTTTTCCCCTTTTTTTTCGTTTTGCGGGGAAATTACCGCTATTCGGAAGAAAAAGAAATCACTTTGTTTTGTTCTTCTCACAACTTTTTGTAATTTTGTAGCGCAAAATCGAAAAGAGATAGTTTTTATGACAAGAACATTGAGATTTTTCATGCTTTTGGTGCTGCTCTGCCTGACGGCGGAAACGGCACTTGCACAGGTACAGACCTTCAGGGACATGCACAAGGTGAAACGTAAGGAAACGATATTCGGCATAGCCCGCGACTATGGACTGACCGTCCAGGAGCTGATAGATGCTAATCCTGAGATGAAAGCCCCCGGCTATGAACTGAAAAAGGGCACCTTCATCAAGATACCTTTCCCGTCCAACAGCCTGATGTCTCCCTCGACCGCAACGTCCAACTCGCCCCAGGAAATGACCATGCCCGCCAAACCCAAGGTGGTGGAAACCGACATGCGGCAGCGCGAAATCAGGGTGGGCGTCATGTTGCCCCTCCACAATCAGAATGGTGATGGCAAGCGCATGGTGGAATACTACCGTGGGGTGCTGATGGCATGCGACAGTCTGAGAGCCAATGGTATCTCGTCAGACATCCATGCGTGGAACGTGGCTGAGGAGACCGACATCAACGACATACTGAAAGACCCGCAGGCTGCCAACCTCGACCTGATTATCGGTCCGCTATACACCAAACAGGTGAAGGCGCTGGGCGACTTTGCCCGTGACCACAATATCCGCGTCATGATACCCTTCAGCATCAATGCCCCGGATGTGGCTACTAACGGCCAGATTCTGCAGGTCTTCCAGAACGGTAATCTGCTGAACGACAGCTATGTGTCGTGTTTCTACGATCGCTATAAGAACTACCATACGGTCATCATCGACTGCAATGACAGCACCAGTACCAAGGGCGGCTTTACGGCGGCTCTGCGCCGGAAACTGGAGATGGAGGGCAAGAAATATGGTATCACCAATCTCCGCTCGAGCGAGGTCATGTTTCAGAAGTCGTTCTCAAACACGCAGCCCAACGTCGTCGTGCTGAACACCAGTCGTTCGCAGGAGCTGAACGTGGCGTTTGCCAAGTTGAACGGCATGAAGCTGACACGACCGGAGGTTCGCGTGGTCGTCTTTGGATATACGGAGTGGCTGCAGTACACCAGCCGCCATCTGGACAATTTCTATAAGTACGACGTGTGCATACCCTCTACCTATTATATGAATCCGCTGTCACCGCGCACCACCCGTTTCAAGCAGAAGTATCGCTGGAATTTCCATCAGGACATGCAGCCCTATCCCCAGCAGTTTGCCGTGACGGGCTTCGACCACGCTTATTTTATCATCAAGGGGCTCCACATGTACGGACAGTCCTTCACGGGCGCATCGGGCATGGTGGGCTATACGCCCATACAGTCGCCCCTGCACTTTGAGCGCCTCAGTGGCGGAGGCCTGCAGAACCGTGCCCGCCTGTTTGTGCACTATACGCCGGACCAGCGTATTGAGACCATCAACTTTTAGCGGGACCATAGCGGGC
>DFGF01000171.1:3340-24209 GCA_002371715.1 Prevotella sp. UBA3757 | reverse complement strand
GCGGGCTTCGCCCTAAATGATAAATGATAAATGATAAGTGAACGGCATTAAAAATGACAAGATATATATTAAATAGGCGGGTGATGGTGATGATGATATCATTTATCATTTATCATTTATCATTTAGCGAAGCGCGGGCGCAGGTCGGCGAATACCGTACCGACTTTGCCGTCGGCGTCAATGCCGGCTATGCGATGAGCAATGTCGGTTTCCTGCCCGAAGTGCCACAGGGATGGCTGGGCGGCATGACGGGCGGGCTGACCGTGCGCTATACGTCCGAGAAATACTTCAAGAGCATCTGTGCCATCGTGGCTGAGGTCAACATGATGCAGACGGGATGGAAGGAAAACATCATTGATATGGACCGCCAGCCCGTCTATTATGCCGACGATACCGACAAACTCAACCCCCTGTTCTACGAGCGCAAGATGACCTATGTGCAGGTGCCGCTGCTGGCCCGCATGGGGTGGGGACGCGAGCGTAAGGGCTTCCAGTTCTTCTTTCAGATTGGCCCGCAGGTTGGCCTGTTTCTCAATGAGAGCACGTCATCCAATGTGGTTGTGGGCAAGGCTACGCTGAACAAGCGTTCGTCGGCCGTGGTAGCTCAGGATACCATGGCTGTCGAGAAGAAGTTCGACTACGGTATTACCGGCGGTGTGGGACTGGAGTATTCGCACCCCAAGGTAGGCCACTTCATTGTCGAGGGTCGTTATTACTACGGGCTGGGCGATATCTATGGCAACTCGAAGAGTGACTATTTCGGTCGCAGTAACTTTGGACAGATAGTCATTAAGGCCACCTACCTCTTCGACCTGGTGCGGACCAAGAACGATAAAATCAAATAGACATTGAACATTGAACATTGAACGTTGAACGACGAGTGTGAACATATAAATTTTAATAATAAAATTATAGAATTATGTTTGAAGGACAGCCGAAAGGACTATTCGCGTTGGCACTGGCCAACACCGGCGAGCGCTTTGGTTACTACACCATGCTGGCCGTTTTTGCTTTGTTTCTGAGAGCCAATTATGGACTGTCGCCCGCCATGGCAGGCACCATCTATAGTGCGTTTCTCATGTTAGTGTATTTCTTCCCGCTTATCGGTGGCATGATGGCCGATAAGTTCGGCTTTGGCCGGATGGTCACCACGGGCATCATCATCATGTTTGCCGGCTACGTGCTGCTCAGCATTCCCCTGGGAGGCGACAGCCTGGCACTGACGGTCATGCTGGCTGCCCTGCTGCTCATAGGTTTTGGCACGGGCCTCTTCAAGGGTAACTTGCAGGTGATGGTCGGCGACCTCTACAACGATCCGCAGTATAAGGACAAGCGCGACTCCGGGTTCTCCATCTTCTACATGGCTATCAATATCGGTGCACTCTTTGCTCCCACGGCAGCCATTAAGATCAAGGAGTATGCCGAGCAGTCGCTGGGCTATTCCAGCAACGATGCCTACCACTTCTCGTTTGCCGTGGCCTGTGCATCGCTCATCCTGTCTATTGCCATCTACTACCTGTTCCGCTCAACGTTCCGCCACACCGAGGGTGGCACGAAGAAGGCTGCTGTTGACAGCGGTTCTACCGCTGTCGAGGAGCTCTCGAAGGAGGAAACCAAGCAGCGCATCGTGGCTCTCTGCCTCGTGTTTGCCGTGGTCATATTCTTCTGGATGGCCTTCCACCAGAACGGACTGTCGCTGACGTATTTTGCCGACGAGTTTACCGCTCAGTCGGCTGAGGGCTTGCAGGCCATGTGCTTCGATGTCTGGAATCTGGTAGCCATCATCTTCATTGTCTATGCCCTCTTCTCGCTGTTCCAGTCGAAGACGGGTAAGGGCAAGGCCATCTCGGCCGTCGTCATCTGTATGGCCGTTGCCTTCCTCTGTCTCCAGTACGATGCCGATGGCACCGTCACGGTATCCGCGCCAATCTTCCAGCAGTTCAATCCCTTCTATGTCGTAGCCCTGACACCGGTGTCAATGGCCATTTTCGGCTCGCTGGCCGCCAAGGGCAAGGAACCCTCTGCACCGCGCAAGATAGCCTACGGCATGATTGTGGCTGCCGTGGCTTACGCCCTGATGGCTGTAGGCTCTTTCGGCCTGCCCATGCCACAGACGGAGCCTGGACCTGACGGCAATCCCGTTGCCGTCCATGTGGCCGACGTGACGCCCAACCTGCTCATTATGGTCTATCTCGTGCTGACGTTCGGCGAACTGTTGCTCTCACCCATGGGCATCTCGTTTGTGTCGAAGGTTGCTCCTCCTAAGTATAAGGGCATGATGATGGGTGGCTGGTTCGTAGCCACGGCCATCGGCAATCAGCTCGTCGTCGTCGGCGGTCTGCTCTGGGGGGCTGTTCCTCTCTGGGTCTGCTGGAGTGTCTTCCTGGGTGTTTGCCTTGTGGCCGCCGTCTTCATGTTTGCCATGATGAAACGATTGGAGAAGGTGTGTTAAGTGAAAAGAGAATAATTTCTTTGACCTAAAGGTACAAAGTGTGGCGTTGCAATGCTGCCGCTTTAGTGATGGCGTTTATTCCGTTCATAGTATTGATTGTGCTCATTACGTGTTGCATTGCCGTCTTTGGCAATGCAACGCTTGATGGGGCCAGTCAGGTCACGCTTTTGGTAGCTTCGGCGGTCAGCGTTCTGGTTGGCCATTTCTCCAAACGGCTGGAGTGGTCGAATCTGGAAAAGGAGATTTCCGACAAAATAGCCAGCTGTACGCCGGCCATCATCATCCTGCTGCTGATTGGAGCCATCGGCGGTACGTGGATGGTGGCAGGCATCGTGCCGACAATGATTTATTACGGCATGCAGATAATCCAGCCAGAAATCTTCCTGGTCAGCAGCAGTCTGCTCTGCGCACTGGTCAGTCTGATGATTGGCTCTTCGTGGACCACCGTGGCTACTATTGGTCTGGCACTGATGGGCATCGGCAAGGCTCACGGCTTCGACGACGGCTGGATAGCGGGCTCCATCATAACCGGTGCCTATTTCGGCGACAAGTTGTCACCGCTTTCCGATACCACTGTGCTGGCCTCCAGCGTTTCCGGCACGCCGCTGTTCACCCACATCCGCTATATGCTCTACACGACAGTACCTTCGTTCTGCATCTCGCTTGTCATCTTCCTGGTGGCAGGCTTTATGATGAACGTTTCGGGGCAGGGCAGTGTCGCGGAGTTCATGATAGGGCTTGAGCAGACTTTTGTCATCTCGCCGTGGCTCCTTGTAGTCCCCGTCCTGACGGGTGTGATGATAGCCCGTCGGTGGCCGTCTATGGTGGTGCTCTTCATGGCCATTCTGCTGGCCGTCATTGTTGCTTTGCTGGTACAGCCCCAGCTGGTTCATCAGATTTCCGGCGAAAACGGTCAGGGACTGCTGGCGTCCTATAAGGGCATGATGCGCGTGTGTTACGACAGCACGTCCATCGATACCGGCAATGCCGTGCTCAACGAACTGGTACACACCAGCGGCATGGCGGGCATGATGCCTACCATCTGGCTCATCATCTGCGCCCAGACCTTTGGGGGTGCGCTGACGGCTACGGGACAGTTGGAAGACCTGATGCGTCTGGTCCTGCGCTTGGCCCGTGGTACCGCTTCGCTGGTGGCTACGACGGTCGGCACGGCTTTCTTCTGCAATATTGCGACGGCCGACCAATATCTGTCCATCATGCTCTCCAGTTCCATGTTCCGCGATGTCTATCGCCGTCGGGGCTATGAGCCTCAGTTGCTGAGCCGGTCGTGCGAGGATGGTGCGACGGTCACGTCAGTCCTCGTGCCTTGGAATACGTGCGGACTGACACAGAGCACCGTTCTTGGCGTAGCAACGCTGACCTATCTGCCCTATTGCTTCTTCAACTACCTCTCGCCACTCGTCAGTATCTTCGTGGCAGGCATTGGGTGGAATATTAAGCGGACGAAGCATGCTACGTCCTAAATGATAAATGATAAATGAGAAATGAGAAATATGAAATGGGTAGGCGCGGTATGAGATATTTTCTGCGCCTGGCCACTTTGTCATTTCTCATTTATCATTTATCATTTAGCCCCATCGGGGCGCAATCACTGACGCTGGTCGAGCTGAACTGTGAGAACCTCTTTGACTGCAGTCATGATTCGCTGAAGCAGGACCAGGAATGGCTGCCGGCTTCCGTACGTCAGTGGACGCCAGCCCGCTATTGGCGCAAGGTCAACAGTATCGGCCAGGAGATTATTTCCTGTTCTACGGAGTCATTGCCCGACCTGGTGGCTCTTGTCGAGGTCGAGAACGACTCGGTGTTGCGTGACCTTACGCGCCGTTCACTGCTTCGCAATGCCGGCTACGAATTTCTGATGACGTCGTCGCCCGATGTGCGTGGCATCGATGTAGCACTGCTCTATCAGCCCTTTTCCTTCCGGCCCGTGTGCTACGAGTGTCTGGGCATCCAGCCATTGGAAGGCATGCGGCCTACACGTGACATTCTCTACGTGCGGGGCGAAACCCAGCGGGGCGACACGCTGCATGTCTTCGTAGTCCATGCGCCCAGCCGCTTCGGTGGCGAGAAGGCCACGCGTGCCAACCGCCGCATCGTCATGGAACGCCTGATAAGCGCCGTCCGTCGGTTGCCGCCCGAGGCGAAGATTATCGTGGCGGGCGATTTCAATGACTATGCTGACAGCCCTTCCCTACAGTTCCTGGAGCAGCACGGCCTGCGCAACATCAGCCGCAGGGTGCAGGGCCGTCATGGTGCCGCCAGTGGTACTTACCGCTATGAGGGTCGTTGGCAGAGCATTGACCACATCCTGGTCAGTCCCTCCTTGCTGCCCACCGTCGACTCAGTCTACGTCAACGACGCCCCTTTTCTGTTAGAGGAAGACAAAACGTACGGAGGGCTACGCCCCCTCCGCACTTATCATGGTTATCGTTATCAGCGAGGCTTCAGCGACCACCTGCCTTTGGTAGCTCGCCTCCGCTTTGAGTAATCAGATTACTCCGACCATTCCGATTACTCTGATTATTCCGATTACTCCGATTAATCTGATTACTCTGATTACTCCGAATACTCTGATTACTCCGATCCCTCAAATCCCCGGTGGCGTATTGTCGTTGCCTCCCGGCCAGGCAGCTCCTGCCTGGCGCAGCGTGACAGTCTCTGTCTTCGCATCGGAACTCACGCTGATGGTAGCCTCGCGGGCCTCCTCACTGGTGTTGGCCGTCAGTGTCAGAACGACGGTGGCGTTGCCCTCGCCCGACGTGATGTTAGGCGTCGCCCAACCCTGGTTGCACGACAGCGTCCAGCGGGCGTCACCTATGATGTTAAACTGCACCGTGCCGGCCTGAGCCTGTGCTGACAGCTCACTTGTCGACAGGTGGAAGTCGGTCGACGTGTCGCCCTGTTGCTTCACCGTCAACTGCTTGGTTATGCCGCCCATTCCCGTAAAGGTCAGCACCGTCTCGCGGCTGGTCTTGGCCGTATTGGGCTCTACCGATATGCGCACGCTGCCATTGTTGTCGCCTTCCGTCTTGTTCAGCGTCAGCCAGCTGGCCTGTCCGGTGATGGTCCAGTGGGTGTTACTGGTCACGGTGACTTCCCTGCTGTCTGCTGCGCTGCCGAACTCAATATTGGTCATGCTCAGTTCCAGGGCTTCGGCATTGGGCGACTGGGTGACGGTGATGTTACGCTCGATGCTGCCGTTGGTGTTCTTCACCGTGATGACGGCCGTACGTGTAGCCGTCGACGAGGGATTCTGCGTCACGTTGATGGTAGCGTTCTGTGAACCGCGTCCCTTCGTCGGGTTGATGCTGCGTATCCAGGCCTCACTCCATGTCACCGTCCACTCACAGTTTTGGCTGGCATTGATATACAGCGTCGCCGTCGTGTTGCCACCCGGTATGTCCACGTTCTGCACGTTCAGGTACTCGCTACCTCCCGACGGCGTCGTGCCGCCTCCATCGTCACCGCCGCCGCAAGCTATCAGCAGCAGTGCAGCCATCAAAAATGCTATCTTCTTTTTCATCCTTTATAATACTTCAACGTTCTATGTTCCATGTTCATTGTTCAACGTTCCATGTTCAATGTTCAAAAGTTGACCAGCAGTCCGGCATGCACGGCAAAGCCGTTGTTGCCCACGATGCCGGCATTGTCAATTGCCGTCATATAGTTGTCCTTCGTGAGTGCCACCATATATTCCGGTGCCACAAACACGTAGAGGTGTTGGATGGGCACCAGCACGATCTTGGCTCCCACGGTCAGTGCCTGGCTCGACGCCTTGTCGCCCAGCGTCGTGTAGCCCGCCTGCGCGGCATCGGCTGTCAGGAAGTTGTACTGCCAGCCCACCTGCGGCGTGATGGCCAGCTGTCGCATCAGCGGAAACTGGTAGCCGTACTTCACGCCTACCGACTGCATCTTATACTTTGTGCCCGTCGTCATGTCGCCGTTCCAGTACATTACGTCACTCTCGCTGAGTCCGAACGTGTAGGAGGCCTGCAGGTCGTGGCGCTGGTAGACGGCACCCACCATGGCCGTTACGCCCGATAGCGAACGCAGCGTATAGCCGCCGCCGAAGTAGAAGGCCAGCGGCTTGACGTAGGTGACACGCTGCAGGGTGACGGTGTCCAGTGTGGTTTCGTTGCGGCGTACGGTGTACTCTATGTTCTGCGTCACGTAGCCCTTGCGCGAGAATTCCAGCTGATAGCTGCCCACGGGCAGCGTCTGTGTCTCGCTGACGTCTATCGGAGCAATCCTGACGTTGCGTGGACGGGTGTAGACGTGCAGCCAGCCCGTATGCTGAATGGGTGCGTTGGCCCTGACCTCGTTCATCTGGCGTGCCTTGACCGTAAACGATGTCATCATTGGGTCGCTGTCGGCCTTGCGCGTCTCGACGGTGTAGTTGCCCTCGCGCAGCTGTGCGGTCCACTCGCCCGTGCCCATCAGCTGTCCGTTCAGAAAGATGTCGGCCCGGTTGTCCACCGTCACCCGCACGTCGCCGTACAGATGGCTCATGTCCTGCATGTCAACGTGGAACAGGAGGGAAGATGGCTGAAGGCTGAGGGCTGAAGGCTGAGGGCTGACGGCTGAGGGCTGAGGGGTGATGTCTGATGGTTGAGAGTTGACGGTGATGGTGGCGGTGGTCTCGCCCTCGAAGCGGTCCTTGACGGCGCGGATGGTGTGGCGTCCGTAGTTCAGGTATTTACGCACAGGCGACACGCCGCAGTCGTCACCGTCGATGATGACGGTGGCCTTGGCCACACCCGTCGTGATGGTGGCATAGCGGCCCGTGCCGATGTCGATGAGCATCTCGTAGGTCTTGCCGCCCTGGATGGGTATGGGGTAGTAGTAGTCGCGCAGCACGCCGTAGTCCGGGTGCTGGATAATCAGCTTCTGCGCCCGTCGCGGTACGTAGAGCCATAGTTCGCCGGCATGCTGCTCCGAGGCCACGATGCCCTGCATGCCCCCGTCGAAGCTGAAGCCCCGCTCAGGTGTCTGTATCTTGATGAGTGCTGCCGTCTCGCCGTTCATGTCCGTCTTTGCCGTCCCCTGTATGTTGGCCGTCAGGTCGTTCTCCAGCAGCCGGAAGTCCAGCACCTTCATTGTCTGTGCGCCGACGGTCATGGCCGCCATCGCCCCAATTATCATTGTCACTATCCGTTTCACCATTATTTCAATTTACAATTTGACCATTTACAATTTGACAATTGATTTCCCAATTCCCCAATTCGTTTAATTCGTTGTCGTTTTTTTATCTTTTTACTTTTTTACCTTTACTAATGTACACACCTTTTTGTTTCGGTTTGCCGTACAGTTTCCGTCCCTGCAGGTCGTACCAATCAGCAGCGGTAGCAAATTCTTCATTCTTCATTCTTAATTCTTCATTTACCCCGGTTGCACCGTCAAAGATGCCGATTGTCCTTGGCGCATTGGAACCCTCCAGTGTCATGTACGCTTCGAAGGGATGGATGGTGCGCAGGTTACGTACGAAGATGCTGCCCTCGACGTCCGTTTCCGTGTTCGTGCTCCACAGGTTGTTCACGTTCAGCGCATAGATGTTGCTGTTGGCCGGTTGCGTCTGGTAGTTCGCCACCAGCTGCTTGTTGCCGTAGTGGCCGGTAGCCATTTCGTTGCTGGCCTTCACCTCCACGTTGTTGCCGGCAAACTGGATGTTGCCGCTGACGTTGTAGCTCGCCTCATAGATTTCGTTGTTCGGCATCGATATGATGTACGGCGTGTTGGCCTTGATGCCCTCTGCTGCCCGCCAGCCCTGGCTGGTCAGTTGGTAGAGCCAGAAGGGCCGCTGGCTGCTGCCGTGCTGCCACGTGGCGTAGGCCACCAGTTCCGTGCCCCTGCGGTTCAGCACCGTTGTCACGTCGAATGGCAGCACGATGGTTTCCCAGCCCTGTGTCTCATGGTAGCCCGTTGTCATTCCGTAGTTATGTTCATAGGTGATGCGCCGTGCCGTAAAAGCCCGTGGGCAGTAGAAGTCATTACCCGCGTCAGCGTCCGTCAGCACGATGCTCTCGGCCATGTCGCCCACCACCACGTTCTGTATAGCCTCCGGTGCATACTCCGCCCGCTTCACGTACAGCAGCAGGTTCGGATTCGTCACCTCAGCCGTAAACCGCACCTCCGGCTCCCAGACGACTGCCGCCAACGTGCTGTTGCCCGCCAGCGCATCGTCGGCAATTCCCGTCACCGTCCATGTCTTGCCCTTGGCCTCGAACGAGGCCGGAACCTTCAGAACTTGTCCGTAGTTGCCTGGTGCCACGACTACCGAGCCTTCATCGTAGGATGTCACGCTGTAGGCCACGCCGCCCTCTAATAGTTTCGTGACGTCCTCAGCATATTCCGCTACCACTGTTTGGTCCGTGCGGATGTCGCTGATGGTGTATTGTCCGTTGGTGAGAGACGGCGTAATGTCCTCACCATTCAGCGTGACACGTATCAGTCGTCCGTTGCCGTCAGCAGCAAACGTCAGCATGGCTTGGCTGCCCTCCCTGACGGTGAACGCCTCCGTCCGGTTGGTGATGACGACATCGCCGTACTTCACCGAACCGAAGGCCGTCGATTGTATGGTCAGCGTGTAGGTCGGTATGGCCTCAAACTCTACCGTCAGCGAAGTGTTACTCATAATCTTGCCTGTGGTATATCGCCCGTTGCTGACGCTTGCCGTCACGTCCCTGCCGTTCAGCACGACGCTTTTTAGCCTGTAGCCGTCGTCGGCCGCCATCTGTATCGTGGCATACGACCCTTCCACGACGGTAAACGCCGTTGTTCCGTCTCTCAACGTTTGGCCGTCGTATGTCACCGTGCCGTTGCCCTTTGCCGTAATGCTCAGCGAATAGGTCGTTGGCGGAATTGCCTCGAATGCCACCTCCACGTTCATGTTCTGCATGATGTTGCTGATGAAAACCTGTCCGTCAACCACCTGCGATGTCCAATCCTCATTGTTCACTGTCACGCTCTTGACGCGATAACCTTCATCAGCCGTCAGCGTGATGGTTGCTGACGAGCCTTCCTGCAGCGTAAAGTTCTGGCTCTGGTTCCTGATGGTTGTCTCGTTATAGCTTGCGCTACCATTTCCTACAGCCGCGATGTTCAGCGTGTAAGACGGAATAACCTCGAACGTCACTTCTACGACGGTTGTTGTTGTAATGTTGCTGATGGTATACTGACTGTTCGTGATGGCTGCCATTACGTCCTGTCCGTTCACCTTGACACTTTTCAATCTGTTACCCTCGTCAGCCGAGAACTTCAGAACAGCATTGTTACCCTCAACGACCGAGAATGTCGAGGTCCTTCCTCTCACCGTATTGCCGTTATAAGTTGCATAGCCATTACCTATTGCCGTTATTGACAGCGCGTATGTCGTAGGTGGAATAGCCTCAAAGGCTACTGCTAACGTCGTGTTCGCTGAAATGTTTGAAATCGTATACCGGTCATTAATCACGCTTGCTGTTACATCAGTATTGTTCACTTTTACGCTGCTAATCTTATAGCCTGCATCAGGGGCAAACGTAATTGTTGCCGAAGTTCCTTCATTGACAGTAAAAGCCTGCGTCTTTCCTCTGACAGTAGTATTATTGTAAGTTGCGCTACCATTGCCGGAAGCTGTGATGCTCAGCGTGTGGGTGATAGCCTCGAATGTAACTGATAGAGTGGTGTTCGTTGTGATATTGTTAATGGTGTACTTGTTGCTGACAACATTTGCAGTCACATCCGTATTATTGACTTTTACGCTGGCAATACGATAGCCTGCGTCAGGTGTAAACGTAATTGTTGCCGAAGTTCCTTCGTTGACAGTAAATGTCTGCGTCTTTCCTCTGACGGTAGTGCTGTTATAGTTTGCACTACCATTGCCAGATGCCGTGATGCTCAACGTATGGGTTATGCCCTCGAATACGACTTCGAGGGTTGTATCACTGTTGATGTTGCTGATGGTGTATTGGCTATTGGAAACCGATGCAGTGACATCTGTTCCGTTCAGTTTTACACTCTTTATTTTGTATCCTCCATCTGGCGTGAACTTGACAACAGCCGATGTCCCTTCGTTGATGCTAAACGTCTGCGTCTTGCCTCTAACTGAAGTACTATTGTAAGTCGCACTACCATTACCTGTTGCAGCTATAGTAAGTCCATAGGTAGTTGTACGTGGAATGATTTCGAAAATTACCAAAATATTAATATCTTCCGCAATATTTGTTATCATATAACCATATGTGAGATTGACTTTTGATGTTACATCATTGCCATTCATCGTCACACTCTTAATTCTGTAGTCGTAATCAGGAGAGAATAGGACCGTTGCAAAACCACCTGCTTTAATATCAAAGCTATCACTGCCATTACGTATTTCTGTACCGTCATACCTTGCACTCCCATTACCGATGGCAGTGATGCTCAAAGTATGGGTAATAGCTTCAAACGCAACTGAAAGAGTGGTGTTAGCCGTAATATTGCTAATAGTGTACTTGTTGCTGACAACATTTGCTGTCACATCAGTATTATTTACTTTTACGCTGGCAATATGATAGCCTGCGTCAGGTGTAAACGTAATTGTTGCTGAAGTCCCTTCATTGACTGTAAACGTCTGTGTCTTGTCTCTAACCGCAGTACTATTGTAGGTTGCGCTGCCATTGCCAGATGCAGTGATGCTCAAAGTATGGGTAATCGCCTCAAACGCAACCTCAAGAGTAGTATCGCTACTGATATTACTAATGGTGTATTGGCTATCGGAAACCGATGAAGTGATATCCGTCCCGTTCATCTTTACGCTCTTAATTTTGTATCCTGCATCTGGCGTGAAAGTAACGGTAGCTGATGTTCCTTCATTGATAGTGAATACCTCTGTCTTGTTTCGAATAGTTGTGCTGTTAAAGCCAGCAGAGCCATTACCAGACGCAGTAATAGACAGTGAATGTGTGATAGCCTCGAACGTAACAGATAGCGTGGTATTCGCGGTTATGTTACTTATGGTATACTGGTTATTAGCAACATTTGCTGTCACATCCGAATTGTTCACCTTTACACTGGCAATCCTATATCCTGCATCAGGCGTAAACGAAACAATTGCAGAAGTTCCTTCGTTGACTGTAAACGTTTGCGTCTTTCCTCTAACTGCAGTACTGTTATAGCTTGCACTACCATTGCCAGAAGCAGTTATGCTTAGTGAATGGGTAATAGGCTCAAAGACTACTTTGAGTGTTGTGTTTCCCGAGATGTTGCTGATGGTATATTGGTTGTTGATGATGTTGGATGTCACATCAACATCGTTAACCTTGACGCTGGAAATCACATGCCCATCATCAGCTGCAATTGTAATAGTAGCGGAAGCCCCTTCGTCTACAGTAAATGCTTGGGATTTCCCACGAATGGTAGTACCATTATAAGTTATTGTTCCATTGCCAGTAGCAGAAATGTTAAGTGAGTAGCTTGCGATAGGAATAGTATCGTATTCAACCTCAATAGTCGTATTTGCCGAAATGTTGCTGACAGTATAATGACTATTAGAGACAAATGCCGTAACATCTGCTCCGTTTATGATTACGCTCTTGATTCTGTAGCCTGCATCAGGGCTAAAAGTGATGACAGCAGTCGTTCCTTCGTCAACAGTAAAAGAATTGCCCTGATTTCTAATGGAAGTGCTGTTATATATAGTTGTTCCATTACCAGTCGACTTTATGTTCAGCATATAAGTCGACTTTTCGAACTCTACTTCCAGAGTGTTGTCACTACTAATATTGCTGATGGTGTATTGGCCATTAACTATACTTGATGTGACATTGGTATCGTTCAGTTTTACCGTTTTGATTCGATAACCGGCATCAGTATTAAAGGCTATCGTGGCCGACGTACCTTCGTTTACAGCGAAGGAACTGCTTTTATCTCGAATCTCAGTGTTATTGAATGTTGCCGACCCACAACCTGTTGCCTTGATGGTTAACGAGTGTATTATTGGCTCAAATTCAACCTCCATTTTATGGTCGCTGCTTATATTATTAATAGTGTATTGATTGTTCGTCAAGTCAGATGTAATATCCTTGTCGTTCAGCTTTACACTTTTTATTTTGTTTCCAGTATCTGGAGTAAATGATAAGACAGGTGAATTCCCTTCTTCGATGTCGAAGAACATTTCACCGTCTCGGACATTAGTTCCGTTATATGAAACGACTCCATTTCCTGTGGTTTTCACCGAAAGTTTATATATTACAGGTGGAATTTCTTCAAAAGTAAACTCTAATTTAGTACTGTAAGATATATTTTCACTATACACATTTCTATAAATATATGCTGTAGAGGTTATGTCTTCCCCATCTCTAATGATTTTAGATATTCGGAATCCGTCATCTGGGTATACAAAGAAGTCTAAACGATAGTCCCCTGTTGGTACGATATAATTATTAGTTCCGTTTCTAGTATTACCTTTTTCTGAACCTGCTGTCCAAGGATCATTATACACGGAATTCTCTTTGCATAAAATACGGCCATTTCCTTTTGCAGAGATTGTTATAGAGAAGAAAGATATTTGTATACTCATTGATTCTAAAACGCTTTCTATCGTGTATTGGTTGTCTCTCACTTTGGAAGTAACATCTTCACCATTAATAAATAAATTTGCTAATTCACGTCCGCTTTCTGGTTTAAATGATAATGTTATAGATTTTCCCTCTAATATTGTAAAGGTTTCAAGTTCATCGCTATTAACTAAGATACCATTATAACTTACACTACCGTATGTAGGATGTAAAGTAATTGAGTATGAATAGACTTTGTTTTGAAATTTACTCCATACTTCATGATTGTTACACCCTTCCCTGTAAACATCAGGTACTATAAGTTTGGCATTCTGATAGGTGTATTCATCAAAGGCGTCACTTGCAATAGATGTATTGTTTGAATAATATACTGTATCCATGGCTGTGCAACCAGTAAATGCTTTAGAACCAATTTCCTTACAATTATGATAGATTTTTTGCAAAGATGTGCATCCAGCGAAGGCTTGTGCTTTTATATACCTAACGCTACTGGTGTTTATTGAAATTAGTTGTGTACAACTGCTAAATGCTCCTACAGCAATTTCTGTAGGTCTACATGTTCGGTTATTAGCCAATTTTTTATCTCTAACAGTTGTGGGAATTTTCAAATCCCCTGAAATCTTAGAGTGATTAACTCCAACTATACGAACAAGTCCATATCCCTGCTCATATTGTATATACTCATAGATTATACCGTCAACCTCCGCTCTGTCGGCCGCATAGATGCTTCCGTTAAATAACGTCAGTAGAAGGATACAAATCAATCTTAGCCAATCGATGTCTATATGGCGATAGTTTTTTACTTTTATTATATTCATATTTATGTCTATAACTTGTTAATATTGCCTAAAAGGAATTTTAGATTGAATAGGTTCTACTTTAATTCCTTTAGTTCTTAAAGCCATAATTAACGCATTCTTTATATGGTTTATGTTTGCTGCCGGACCAATGATTATACCTGTCAATGCCTTTATTGGAATAGGAACTTCCACATAAACAGAACGTTGGCCATTGTGAGTTTCTGTAAATTTCCATTCGTCCTTATTGCGAAATAAATTCATTCGTATTTCTTGCTCATATTCAAAGGCTGGGTGTTTGATAAAAGCCCCTATGACTCCACATATAGTTGCAAGGTATTTCAACTTCTGCATAGAATCTTTTCTTCCAGTTCCGTTGTTGGATTTGAGAAATAATTTATATACTATTTCTAACTCTGTCAATAATAGCTTTTTGATATCGGCTTCTTTATAAACACAATGTTTGATGTCAATTTTTGTTTCATTAAGCTTTTGTGTATAGTGTTCTTTTACCTGATATGGTGAAAACTCTAAGCACACGCCAGTACCTATGCCGCCATATAAAGCCCACAGTGGAAGAATATCGGGTTTCGCAGAGAAAGATACAACGAAATTGGTGATGTCATCGTTTATCAACCATTCACCAAATTTCTCCATGATGAGTTTGTTCTTTGTCTTGTCTTTGAGAATCGTTGTTATTTTTTCCTCTTCTGGCACTTTGAGATTGTCTTCGATAGTAGGAAGGTATTTCATGATGCTATTATACCCAAGTAACATTTCTTGAGTATCATTCATGGTATATATACTTCCCGCATGAAATGTGAAGTAATCATCCTTTACGCCTTCAATGATTTTATAGAAAGTGTCCAAGGATGTATAATGATACATCCGTTCTCTTTTCTCCTCTTCCTTTATTCTTTCCATTATTTCTTCCTCGGATGGAATATATACCTTAAGAGGCTGTTTCCTTTTTTTGCTAGTTCCTGATTGCATAGTAATATTCGCATTGAGATATAATGACTATCTATTCTTTATAATATTCATCATCGTAAATAATAGTAATACTCCTGTCACAAGGAAGTGAGTTGTGATAACTTATTGCATCTTCAATTTCCGAAAAATTACATCTTGAGAGACTTGGATTGGAAAGAATATCAGTCTTGTAGAGTTTAATATCTCCGTCATATACATCACCTTCTAATAATACCGTCTCATTACCAATTGTTGAGTCAAAATTGATTGAAACAGTTTTTCTGTCTACTATTTCAATGGTTGTATTCATAGTGCATTGTTCTTCTTTAAGTTTTCGTAGATAATTTTCTCAACAACAGTGTCATTTATCTGAAGAGTGATAAAATTGACGAGCTTCTGTATTTCTAGTATTAATTCCTCTATTAAACCTAAGGTAACTTTATTCTTATAACCATCTTCATCTCTACCATTATTATGTATTATCGAGTTTCTAATTAAAACAGTACGTTCAATTACATTGTTGGTCGGTATCTCAATCCCAAATGTATACCTAAAATATGGAATAACAACTTTTTTCATGTTTTGAAATGATTGTGTCTTAAGTCTTTCAAGTTCTTTTTCCTTATTTGTTGTTTTGTTAGTTAGCTTTTTCCAACTAATAAACTGATTAAGAAAGATTTCGTGTTTCTTAATGTAATACCTAAAAGTGTTTCCAATATAAGCATCCATTATGGAAATAGAATATGTTAACAACATTCTATAAATTAGTGCATTATTCAGAGATGTTTCTTTTTTGACTTTTTCTATAAAGTCTTTTAGCATTACGATTTCTTCAGCATAGTCTGGTAATGCATTATCTAATCCGATTGTGTATTCATAAGGAATTTCGCGTATCTGAATTGGTGAATTGTCATCGTCTATAGTTATTATTTCACAGTATGCATAATATAGGTTGTCATAAAAGTGAATCTTATGTTCCTTAAGACAGCTCTCGCATATAATGGGCTTGTCATGGTCAAACGAATTCAAATCTTTACTATTATCATATCTTAAACGCACTGGGATAAGATCGGTAGTTACTTCTTTACCACAGTTGCACTTGAATTTGATAATAACATAGTCTGCATCTGTACTGTTATAATTACATCTAACCATCTTTGTTCTTAGCTTAGTACATTGATTCGTTACTCTTTTGTAATGCATAGGCAAAGCACAATAAAAATGGCGTGGCCACTCTTATGCACTTGACCTAAGGGGCAGACCTAGGAAATTTGGAACCCCTACTACCGTATAAGAATGCTCCACGCCAAAGGCGTGTGCATAGCTACACGGTAGTTGGGTATTGCCATCTCCTGGCTTCCCCTTTGCTTCTTACATCGAACTATTCCAAAACAGAGTTCCTAGGTCTTTTCAGTCAAGTGCGAAATAAAAGCTAATGCATCTGCGACTCGGGATTTCTCCCCCAAGTCGGTGCAAAGATAAAAAGAAAATTTGATTCTACAAAGAAAAAGGCAAGGATTTTTCGTTTTCCTTGCCATCAACTATCAATTTCTGCCCGTCAAGGCGCATCATTTGATTCTTTTCGTAAGCGTCGTGGGACTCATTCTCGTATCCCAGATGTCCATGATATGAGCGGTGTCCGTTGCGTCGTCGTAGAAATCATGCTATCTTAGCCATGAGAACTCTTCATAAAGCTGTTTATTAAATTCATCTGATGAAATCCATTTGTTTGGATTGCTCAAATCCGCTTCAGCTTCCTTGATTCTCATGATGGCTTCTTCTTCAGAGAATGGGCCATAACTGGGAAAACGATCCCAGTCGAGGTCGTCAATCCAGTCGTGAACCTCGGTGATGCCATTGGCGGAACTCATTGAGGGGGCTGCAACATTTGCTACAGGTTCGCAGGCCATGTTCATGCCCTGCTCCTCATCAATATATGGATACTGCTTTTCTTCCATAGCACTTGCTGTATTTGTGACAAAGGTAAAAAGAAAATTTGATTCTACAAAGAGAAAGGCAAGGATTTTTAGTTTTCCTTGCCATCAACAATCAATTTCTGCCCATCAAGGCGCATCATTTGATTCTTTTCGTAAGCGTCGTGGGACTCATTCTCGTATCCCAGATGTCCACGATATGAACAATATCCGATAACTCATCGTAATAGTAGATGAGTTTAAAGCGCCGATGCATGAGATGGCAATGTCTGTATGTGATGTTTCTGTTCAGAAGTATTTCTTCGGGAGGATAAGAAACAGGATGGTGCTGTAAACGCCACTCAATATCTTTTCTGTCCTTCTGCCAACGTTTAACCGTAGAATTACCAAACTCATGCTGGGCATTTTCTATGTACTCCAGAAGAATGGATGTCGCAGTCGCTTCCCAAATCACCTTAGCCATGGGTATTTCTGATATAACATTCTATCCACTTCTTCAGAGGAAATCCATTTGACCTCTCCTCTTGCCAATTTTTCTTCAAATTTGTCAATTCTGTTGATGGCTTCCTGTTCTGTTTTCGGTCCGAGAACAGGCAGACTTTCCCAGTCGAGGTCGTCAATCCAGTCATGTACCTCGGTAATGCCGTTGGTGAAACTTCTTGAGGGGGCTGCAACGCCTGCTACAGGTTCGCAGGCCATGTCCATGCCTTGCTCCTCTTCAATATGTGGATACTGCTTTTCTTCCATAGCACTTGCTGTATTTGTGACAAAGGTAAAAAGAAAATTTGATTCTACAAAGAAAAAGGAGGAAAAATTTGCCTCTGGCGAATTTTCTCACGACTCATCAAAGAAAATCAAAGAAAAACGAGCTTTTCTTTGATTTCGCTGCTCGAAAATTTGGAATTATCAAATATTGTTCGTATCTTTGCATTATCTTCAGCGATGCTTATATGAAAAATGGAAAGCGAAACATAATGATGCAGGCTATCAGGGATACTTCAAAGACTGTGGTACNNTTACGCTATGGGAATGACTGAGGAGAATCGGAAGGATATTGTGGCATATCGTATAGAAAGGGCATATACGGCTCTTGATCAAGCGAAGAAAAATCTTGAAATAAATTGCCTTGAGGTCACTGCTAATCGTTTGTACTATGCGGCTTACTATGCAGTTTCTGCCTTGCTGATAGCATACGAGATAAGAACTAAGAGCCATGAAGGGTGCATAGGCCAGTTTGGATGTCATTTCGTGCAAACGGGTGTTTTCTCAAAGGATATGGGACGCTTCTTTAATAACCTCTTCACCATGCGGTTAACTGGTGATTATGATGATANNAGGGATACTTCAAAGACTGTGGTACCCAGAGGCTCTGTGGTGATTCTTTTTGGGTCACAAGCTCGTGGCGATGCGCGCAATGATTCGGATTGGGACGTGCTGATTCTATTAGATAAAGACCGCATTACTTCTCAGGATATAGATGATTATACATATCCCTTGCGTGAACTTGGCTGGGGATATAACGAAAATATCAATACTATTCTATACACCAAAAAGGACTGGGAGAAAAATGCAGGGAGTCCGTTCGTCGAAAATGTCAATGAGGATGGAATTACGCTATGGGAATGACTGAGGAGTACGGTTAACTGGTGATTATGATGATTAATTCGGCTTGACTGAAGAGGATGTTATCCCTAAGATAAAACCGACTGAGGAGTTTATTCGTGTTGTAACTGAAGCGGCTAAGGAAAAGATGGCATTATAAGTACGCAATGCCTTCTTTCTGTCTCAGATATTTAGAACCATTTCCTGGCTTCCCCTTTGCTTCTTACATCGAACTATTCCAAAACAGAGTTCCTAGGTCTTTTCAGTCAAGTGCGAAATAAAAGCTAATGCATCTGCGACTCAGGATGTCTTTGACCTAAAGGTGCAAAGATAAAAAGAAAATATGAATTGACAAAGAAAAAGGAGGAAAATATGTGCCTTTGGATCTTGTCGCGACTCAGCAGAGTAAGAATCACAGCCGAGGACGTTCATCATGAAAAAAGATGCCGAATGTTTTGGCCATGAGTTGAAGTTTTAGTAATTTTGCACACCCAAAACAATAAAACAGATAAATACTATGTATACAGAGGGAAAATACAGACATACGTACACGGCGACGGCATCGGACATTACACCGCTCTACCAGCTGACTCCGAACGCCATGCTGATGTACTTCCAGGACAGTTTCGCGCGACTGATGACCATTCATCATGTGGTAGCCTTCGACATCGTCAGTCAACGGCGCATGTGGGTCATTACCGAGGTACAGATTGACATCCGGCCGACGACGGTCACCTACTGGTCGGAGGAATTTACCGTGGAACTGTGGGTGAGCGAGCTGACCTCGCTACGCATCTATTGTGATTTTCGCATTGTCCGCAAGTCCGATGAGGCGCTCATAGCCTCCGGCACCAGCCAGTGGAACATCCTGAACCTCGACACCAAGCGGCTGGAGACTACCGATTTCCTGGCCGGACGATTGGAGGTGACACCCGAAATGATGACTGCGGGCCATAAGAAGGTGCGGTTTCCAAAACCCCAGGGCTGCGACATGCAGATGGCGCATCGCGCCACGCGCCTTGACCTTGACTTCAATTTCCACGTCAGCAACCGCAGCTACGTCAGCATAGCCCTGATGACCATGCCCGATGACGTGCTGGCCTCGCAGACGCTGGCTTCAGTCACGGTCCACTGGTTGCGCGAGACGTACCTTGACGAGCTGATAGAATGCCGGATGTGCCGGCTGGCGGACGGGGCCTACCTGCACACGCTGATGAACAAGGACGGTGTGGCGGTCTGCGAGCTGATGAGCCGCTGGCAGCCTATTCAGTGTACGCCAGATGTCAGCGAAGTGCTGAACAGGGATTTGTAGCTTGGTGACGTCTACGTCACTCCACATAAGAATGGTAGCAATTGCAGGCATAAGGCTCCGCAATTGCTACCATTAATAGTTGCTGCGCTGGCAGTACTGACAGTAGGGCTGCCAGGCAGTGGACGTTATGCGTTGATGTTCGGCTGCTCCAGTCCGAGGCCCTTCTTCTTGTCGACGGCCTTCAGGATGAAGCCGAGCACGAGGGCTGCAACGCCCAGGCAGGCCAGCATGACCAGCGGGGCGGTATAGTCAAGTTCGGTGGCGCTGGCTCCCTCGGGGTTGGTGGCATCGAGCACCTTGCCGATGAGCAGGGGGAACAGCCAGAGGCCGATGTTCTGAATCCAGAAGATGAGCGCGTAGGCCGAACCGATGACCTTGGCGTCGACCAGCTTGGGCACTGAGGGCCACAGCGAGGCAGGAACCAGCGAGAACGAGGCTCCCAGGACAAGGATGGTGGCGTAGGCCACGATGACACCGCCCACGACGCTGCCCTTAAACAGCGGCAGGATGAAGGCAAACGTAAGGTGGCAGCCGATGAGCAGCAGTGAACCCAGGATGAGCATGCTGACGGCCTTGCCGTGATTGTCAAGATAGTTGCCCAGGATGGGCGTGATGAGCACGGCCAGCAGTGGGAAGACGGCAAAGATGCTCTCAGCGGTCTGGCGCATGAAGCCCATGTAGCAGTAGGTGATGAGTGCCACGATGCTGACGGCCAGCAGGCCGTACTTCATGTTGGCTTTCTTCTGGAAGTTAGAGGCGAAACCGGCTGCGGCCACGACGAGCATGATGACATACTGGACGATGGTGACCGACGGGCTGGCCCAGAACGAGTCTGACGACGGTTCGACGAGCGTCAGGTTGCACTGCAGCATATTGACGGCGTACTTCTGGAAGGGGAAGATGGCCGAGTAGTAGAGCACGCAGAGCAGGGCGACGAGCCAGAAACCGCTGTCGCTCAGAATCTTGCCGATGTCGCTGACCTTGAAGGGGTCGTCCTTCTCCTCGGCCTCGCCGGTTTGTGCGTCGAGCTTCTGGTCCATCACAAAGTAGACGATGGCCATGATAAGGGCGATGCACATGAGTACCACGCCGAAGGCTACCGAGCGGCTGACGCTGACGTGGCCGCCCAGGCGGGCAAAGAAGGGCGAGAAAATCATGCACGTGGCGACGCCCAGACGGGCCAGAGCCATTTCGGAACCCATGGCCAGTGCCATCTCGCGGCCCTTGAACCACTTGACGATACC
>DFGF01000171.1:0-3237 GCA_002371715.1 Prevotella sp. UBA3757 | reverse complement strand
AAATCATGAAGCCCGAGGCGGCAAACTTGGCCGAGGCAGGCATGCCCTGGTAGAAGGGTGACACGCCCAGCTCGTCGAACAGCGGGATATAGTTGAGGTGGGTGTTGAACCATGCCTCAAGACCGCTGCCTATGAAGGCATCGCTGACGGCGTACCACTTGATGATGGCTCCGACGAGCATGACGGCTGTAGAGAGCACCATGGTGAAGCGGACACCCATCTTGTCGAGGATGATGCCGGCAAAGATGAGGAAGAATGCAAACACGTTGAGGAACACCTCAGAGCCCTGCATGGTGCCGAAGGCCGTGGAGTCCCAGCCGCGCTCCGACTGCATGAGGTCCTTGATGGGGGACAGGATGTCCATGAAAATGTAGCTGCAGAACATGGCCATGGCCAGTAGCAGCAACGCTGTCCAGCGCATGGCGGCGCTGTCGCGAAGAGTCTTTTGAATCTGTTGTGTCATATTCTGATTATTCTGATTGCTCTGATTATTCTGATTGCTCTGATTACTCTGATTACTCTGAAATCCGGTAAAGGCTATTTCAGCCAGCGGTCGAGCCAGTCAAAGAAGGTGCGCTGCCAGAGGATGCCGTTCTGGGGCTTCAGCACCCAGTGGTTCTCGTCAGGGAAGATGAGCAGCTCGGCGGGGATGCCGCGCAGGCGGGCGGCATTGAAGGCGCCCATGCCCTGGTTG
This sequence comes from Prevotella sp. UBA3757, assembly GCA_002371715.1. Classification (GTDB taxonomy): domain Bacteria; phylum Bacteroidota; class Bacteroidia; order Bacteroidales; family Bacteroidaceae; genus Prevotella. Next base: position 2,543 of record DFGF01000171.1, on the reverse strand, counting down.
TAGACGATGCGGTAGTCCTTTTCGCCGTGGATGCAGAGGATGGGGGTGTCCCACTTGTCGACGAACTTATGGGGCGAGTTCTCGTAGGTCTTTGAGGCACGCTGGGTGCGGTTCTTGTTCCAATAGGCGTCGTCGTACTCCCAGTTTGAGAAGAACACCTCCTCGGTGTCGGTGTACATGGACTCGAGGTTGAAGGCACCGTCGTGCGAAATGAAAGCCTTGAAGCGCTTGTTGTGGTGGCCGGCAAGGTAATAGACCGAGAAGCCGCCGAACGAGGCACCGACAGCGCCCAGACGGTTGCGGTCGACGAAGGGCAGCGAGTCGGCAGCAAAGTCGATGGCCGAGAGGTAGTCGTCCATGCACTGGCCTGTCCAGTCGCCGCTGATCTGCTCCTTCCATGCCTGTCCGAAGCCGGGCAGTCCGTGACGGTTAGGGGCGATGACGACGTAGCCGTTGGCGGCCATCATCTGGAAGTTCCAGCGATAGCTCCAGAACTGGCTGACGGGCGACTGCGGGCCGCCCTCGCAGAAGAGCAGGGTGGGGTAGCGCTTGCCTTCCTCGTAGTTGGCGGGCAGCATGACCCATACCAGCTCCTGCTGGCCGTCGGTGGTCTTGACCCAGTATTGCTGCATCTTGCCGAAGGTGAGCTGCGAGAGGATGTGGTCGTTCTCGTGGGTCAGCTGCTGGATGTCGGCAGCGGCTCCCACTTTCTTGGCAGGTGTGACCATGTAGATGTCGGTGGGTGCGCTCAGGCTCTGGCGGGTAGCCAGAATCTGCTGGCCGTTGTTGGCCATCTGGAGCGATGTCCAGTCGTCCCAGGTCTCGGTCAGTTGGTAGACCTCGCGTTTCTGGCTGACCATGTACATGTTGTTGCAGCCATGCCAGACACTGAGAAAATAGAACAGCGGGTCGGTGGACTTCACCTTTTTGCCTTTAGCCTTGCTCTGACCGCCTTTCGCTGCGTTGCTTGCTGCGTCGGGTGCCCAGCAGAAAGCCTCTACGTCGCTCTTCCAGTTCAGGTACCATTTCGAGCCGTCGGCCAGCGAGTAGACACAGAGCCGGTTGAGGTCGGCCTCGTAGCCGTCGCGGGCCATGGACTGCCAGGCTATGTACTGGCCGTCGGGCGAGAACTGCGGGTTCTGGTCGTAGCCGGGATTGTCGAGGGCTGTATTCTTGTTGACGGGCTGGTCGGACAGCGTGTGGCTGGGGTCAGACTTGGGAGCCTGATAGCCGTCGGGCTTGCAGAGGTTGCGGGTCTGACGGGTTGCGACGTCATAGAGGTAGATGTCGGAGTCGGTGGAGATGGCGTACTGCGTGCCGGTCTTCTTGCGGCAGGTGTAGGCTATCTGCTTCGAGTCAGGGCTCCAGGCCAGCTGCTCGATGCCGCCGAAGGGCTCCATGGGGCATTCGTAGGGTTCGCCGTCAAGAATGTCGAGGCCGTCGGTAGCAATGACGGAGCCATTGCCTACGCGGAACAGGAAGGGGTGCTGGATGGACTCGACGTAGTGGTCCCAGTGGCGGTACATGAGGTCAGTGACGCGGCGGCCGGTGGCCTTGGGCAGGTCGCTGGGGTTCTGCTTGATGACCTCGTGGAAGGGTATGCTCTTCAGGATGATGACCTGCTGACGGTCTGGCGAGAACTTGAAGCCCTCGACCTTTCCACCGGTTTTCGACAGCTGGCAGCGGTCGGTGCCGTCGGCCTTCATGCTCCATATCTCGCCACCGCTGATGTAGGCGATGGTCTGGGCGTCGAGCCATGTGGGGTCGGTCTCGTTCTTGCTGCTGGTGGTCAGCTGGCGGTTGTTCTGTCCGTTGGCGTCCATGATGCAGATGACCTGGTGGCTCTTGTTCTGCTTGACGGAGTAGTAGCCGACCTGATAGACCACCTGCCTGCCGTCGGGCGAGGCTTCGGTGCCACCGATGCGCCCCATGGCCCAGAGGGCTTCTGGCGTCATCATGCGGCTCTTCAACTTGATACTGCTTTTACCGATATTCACGTCGTCTTGTGCATTGATGTTTAAAGGTAAAAAGGTGAGGAGGCAAAAAGGGAAAAAACAATTTACCCAACCTTTTACCATATTGTTGATTATTAAACTCTTCATATCTCAATAGATTTCAATGAACTTTTACTTTTTTACCCTTTTACCTTTTTACTTTTTCCTGACAGGGTCGCAGGTGAGCCCGCAACCGAGTTTCTTGAATATCTTGCGGTCCACTTCGGAGAGCATCACCGTGCTGTGGACCTGACAGCCCTTCAGTCGCGGCAACTGCTCCAGGGCGTGGCGGCAGCGTTCGTCGCTCTCCGACAGCACGCTCAGGGCAACCAGTACCTCGTCGGTATGCAGTCGGGGATTTTTGGCTCCGAGATACTCCGTCTTCGTCTTCTGGACGGGTTCGATGAGGCTCTGAGGTATCAGTTTGGCCTCATGGTCAATGCCTGCCAGATGCTTGGTGGCATTGAGCAGCAGGGCGGCCGAACAGCCCAGCAGGGGCGAGGACTTGGCGGTGATGATGGTGCCGTCCTCCAGTTCGATGGCCGATGC
>DFGF01000089.1 GCA_002371715.1 Prevotella sp. UBA3757 | reverse complement strand
CGAGACCGTTCTTGGCAGCAAAGTCTATGTAGCGCTTCACCTTCTCGTTGTTGGCGGCATGGCGGCCATGAGGCTTCGCTAACTGATAGTTGAAAGTTGACAGTTGAATAGAGGGCAGGTCGTCGGTATAGTGCCAGTTCGACTTGCCGACAATCATTTCCCACCAGACGCCACAGTACTTCGTGGGGTGAATCCACGACGTGTCGTCCAGCTTGCAGGGCTCATTGAGGTTCAGGATGAGGTTCGACGACAGCATGTCACGGGCATCGTCGCTGACCATCACCGTACGCCAGGGCGTCTCACAGGGTGTCTGCATGGCACCCTTCAGGCCGGTGGCGTCAGGCGTCAGATGGCTGACGAAGGTGAAAGGCTGCGGCAGCGGATAGGGTGACGGCTTGGGATTGGGCGTATAGGCATTACTGCTGCCCATCAGCTGGGTGCTCAATGCCGTCGTCTGCCGGTCTACCAGTTCAAGGTGCATGGTGGCATAGTCAGCACAGGCTGCCTCATGGATATTGATATACAGCCCGTCCTGCGACTTCATCTGCAGTGACGTCTGCACACCCGTGGGCGAGAAGACGGCCACCGACGAGTTGCCCCAGTTGACAGCCTCCTTGAAACGGCCGCGAATCTCTGAGAGCCTAGTCTGCTGCGTTTCCTGCTCCTGTGTGTCGTAGTCGCCGGGCAGCCACCAGGCGGTATGGTCGCCCGCCATGGCAAACTCGGAGCGCTCCTCCTTGATGAGGAAGTAGTTCAGTTCTTTCTGCTGCGGGAACTCGTAGCGGAAGCCGATGCCGTCGTCGTAGACGCGGAAGCGGATGCGGATGGTGCGCTGTTCCGTTTGTTGCTGTAGTACAGCAACATACTCGACGTAATGGTTGCGGATGTCCTTCGTCTCGCCCCATACGGGCTGCCAGGTCTCGTCGAAGGTCGACGTCTCTTCCCGGGCAAGGGTGAAGCCGTCCATGAGGTCGGTTTCCTGCAAGCCTTTCGAGGCGTGCTTGTCTTTCGCCAGTTCGAGTCCGAGATGGGAAGGGCGCACCACCTCCTTGCCTTTATATGACAAGGAGTAGGTGGGGCGTCCCTGCTCGACGTTGAAATTCAACACAATGTTGCCGTCAGGCGACTTGACCTCAGTAGCCATTGCCGTCAATGGCAATAACGCGTATAGAAATAAAAATAATCGTTTCATACATCTGATTACTTACGTCCGCTCTGAGCTATCAGTGTGCGGATGGTTTCGTTGTAGTCATCATCGTTGAGCAGCTGCTCGATGGTGAGGTGCATGCGATAGCGCCAATAGTGGCGGGGATTGGCCGGGATATTGATGCGCTCAGCGTTGGGGTCAGGCAGTCGGAGACGGTCCTCGATGCTGAGCCAGTCTTGCAGCGACAGCAGACAGAGCATCGAGGGACTGGTAAGATGGCGGCTCACGATGTCCTTGGCCAGCCAGTCGGGCAGCGGATGCGGCGCGGCGCCACTGCGGTAGAGCATGGTGTTGTAGTAGGCCTGCGTGCGCTCCCAGTCCTCGTCCCACCACTGGCGCAGGGTGGGCATGTCGTGCGTCGAGATGGTGCATACCGAGCGGTAGGGGTTGCGCGACAAGTGGCCGAAGCGTACCTTGTCGTCCTTCGGCATCGACTGGATTTCCAGCGACAGGATGCGCAGCTCGTTCATGACCCAGGGCACGCAGTCGGGCACCATGCCAAGGTCTTCGGCACAGCACAGCATACGGGTGGCCTGTGTCAGTCGCGGCAGCTTCTTCATAGCCTCCTGGTACCAGAACTGGTTGTTGCGGCGGTAGAAGTAGTCGTTATACAGGCGGTTGAAATTATCCTTCTCGCCGTCGGTCAGTTTCTCGTAGGGAGCCTGATACTGCACGGCGATACGCGGATGCCAGCGGTCGCTGCGCTTGTGGTCAACCAGGAACAGGTCGTCGTGGCCATAGATGCCATAGCTCTCAATCTCCTGGCGACTCAGGCCCAGGGCCGGTACGAACTGGCCCTCCAGGCCGGACTTCTCGGGCACGGGAATCTCCCAGATGCGGAAGAAGCCCAGCACGTGGTCAATGCGGTAGGCGTCGAAGTACTGCGCCATCTTGCGGAAGCGGCGCACCCACCACTGGCAACCGTCCTTCAGCATCTCGTCCCAGTTGTAGGTGGGGAAGCCCCAGTTCTGGCCGTCGGCCGAGAACGGGTCGGGCGGTGCTCCGGCCTGACCGTTCAGGTTGAAGTACTTGGGTTCTACCCATGCCTCCACGCCGTCGCGGCTGATGCCGATGGGGATGTCACCCTTCAGAATGACGCGGTGCTGGCGGGCATACGCATGGGCAGCACGCATCTGCTGGTCGAGGTGATACTGCACGAAGCACCAGAAGTCGGTCACTTTCTTATCAGCCTTGGGCAACGGCTTGGGCCAGTCGCCGAACACGGCCGTGCCGTACAGGTCGCGGTAATAGCAGAACTCGCTATACGGGCGCAGCCATGACTCGTTGTCCTGGTAGAACTGCTTGTAGGCAGCAGTACGTTTTACTGCTGCCCCTTCCTGTTTGAACAGCACTTGCAGATACTCCATCTTGGCATTGAACACACGCTCATAGTCAATCTGGGGCAGGGCATTCAGCTCCTGGCGCAGCTGTTCGAAGTGTGCTTTCAGTTTTTCATCTTTGATCTCAGGTAACTGTCGAAGGTCGGTATATTGCGGATGCAGGGCATAGATGCTGATAGCGTTATACGGATAGCTGTCCTGCCATGTGTGTGTGCTATTGGTGTCGTTGATGGGCAGCACCTGCAGTATGCGCTGGTTGGTCTTGTCCACCCAGTCTATCATGAGCTTCAGGTCGCCAAAGTCGCCCACGCCGAACGAGCCCTCGCTGCGCAGCGAGAAGACGGGAATCACCGTGCCGGCGCCCTTCCACGGGTAGACGGGCAGGTCGGCGCGTGACAGTTCGTAGACCACCACCTCGTTCTCAGGAATCTCTACCAGCGAGATGGAGCGGTTTTCCGACAGTTCCCAGACGGGGTCGTCGGTGCTCAGCATGACGAACTTGAACTCGAAGGTCTGCGGCAGCTCGGCTGCATCGAGGCTGACCACCCACTCGTGGTATTCATGCTCGAACATGGGTACTGCCCGCTCGGGATCCCAGTTGCCCAGGGCGTCGCAGCCACCGACTATGGCCAGCTGCTGACCGATGCGCAGTTCTGGTGCACGGACTTTCAGACGCACCGTACGCTGATACTCCGTAGCCGTGCTCAGCTCGCGCTGGTTGACCATGACGCAGTCGGTAAAGGCAGAGCTGTAAAGGTAGGCATCCTCGGGGATGTCTATCCAGTGGTCGTAGACGGTGTAGCGCACGCCCTTCTGGGCTGCAAACTCCAGGCGGTGGGGCTGTACCAGCCATTCGTGGCGGGCTTCGTCGCCGTCGCGTGTCAGGCTGTAATAGTAGTCAATATACGTGCCGGGCTTGACGGCCTTGGTCAGTTCCACAAACCAGTGGTGGCCGTCCAGCGTTGTCATCTTGTGGCGCTCGGTAACGTCACCATCACCCGAAAGGATGTTCACTGTCAGTACTTCTCCGAAAGTAGTCTGATACTCTACATTAAATAATATCTTCATAGCTCTTAACTCTTAATTCTTAACCTTAATAAACGTCACGCAGGCAGCACCGACAAACAGGCTGACACCGGCCACCATCATCATGGTAGACTGATGACTGCCTACGAGCGAGAGCACAACACCGCCACAGAGGGCTGCGACAATCTGGGGAATACAAATAGTGCCGTTGAACAGTCCCAGATAAGCCCCCATGTGGCCATAACCCTGCAGGGCATTCGTGACGAAGGTAAACGGCATGGCAAGCATGGCAGCCCAGGCACAACCGATGAGCAGGAAGGGGATAAACTGCACGTAGGCGTCGTGGATAAAGGGAATGATGGCAAAGCCAATACCACCCAGGATGAGACTGATGGCGTATGCCACTTTCGT
>DFGF01000081.1 GCA_002371715.1 Prevotella sp. UBA3757 | reverse complement strand
TGATGTCGCGCTCCTGCCCTTGGAATCCATCGACGGTATTAATGCTGATTAGACGACGGAATGGCTTGAAAAACTCCCATTTCATCAGCATTCTGCGCAGCAGCTGTACCTGGGCACGGTATGGCGAAATGATGCCAACGTCAATGCGTTCGTCCAGCAGTCGTTGTTTGCCAATCTTGTTGAAGTAGTTTTGGAGGGCCAGCAGTGTCAGTTCGGCTTCTGCCTTGTTGACGCGTCCGAAACTCTGACCAACAAACTCTTCCTTAAATGATACGGTTTTCTCCGACTTCTCCATCAGTTTTGCAAACTCTGAGGTGTCAATCCATGTCATTGGAATATCCAGGTCAAGGATGCTGCGGAACCGCACGTCGGGCGCACTCTCCACCTGCCCGTCGTAGAAGTAGTTGCTGGAAAAGCGCATGATGTCGTCGTTCATGCGGTATTGAGTCTTCAGCAGGGTGACGGCTTCCGGGTGCATCTCTACGATGCGTTCCATCAGCGTCTTTCCCAGACCGGCCTTGAGTGCAGCGATACTTTTGACGGTAGGTGGCAGTTGGCAATGGTCGCCAGCCAGAATGACGCGGCTGACGCGGCGTATCGGTATCCAGCATGCGGCTTCCAAAGCCTGTGCAGCCTCGTCAATAAACAATGTTCCGAATTTCTGGCCGTCCATCAGTCTGTTGGCTGCGCCCACCAGTGTAGAGGCTATGACGCGAGCCTCGCCGAACAGTTCGCTGTTAATGCGTATCTCCAGTTCGGTAGCGCGGCTTTTCAGGCTCTCTATCTTCTGGTGGAACTTCTCGTCACCACGTTTGCGGTGGCTTCGCAGGTCACGGATGGCCTTGCGGAGTGCCCACAGCTGCGGGTAGTCAGGGTGGCTCTCAAAACGTCGTTCGTAGGTGAACGACAGCATCTTGTCGTTGACGCGCGTAGGATTGCCGATTCTTAACACGTTAATGCCCCGGTCCACCAGCTTTTCGCTAATCCAGTCGACGGCCATATTGCTCTGCGCACAGACTAAGACCTGGTTCTCGCGCATCAGTGTCTCGCGGATGGCTTCTACCAGTGTCGTTGTCTTACCCGTTCCCGGTGGGCCGTGGACGATGGCTACGTCCTTGGCGCGCAGCACCTGGTTAACGGCTTTCTCCTGTGTGTCGTTGAGGTAGGGCAGGTGCAGGTCTTGGAAGGTAAAAGTTTCTGGTTTCTGCCTTGTATAAAACAGGTCACGGAGATAACCTAACCGTCCCTTGCCTTGTATGACTCTTTGGAGTGCCTCCGTCATGAGCCGATAGGAAGTTTCGTCGAACGACAACTGCACGCCCAGTCCGTCAGCAGTCTGGAGGTCAATCAGTGGCGTGCCGTCAGGCACCGTCACCACCATGCGGTCGCCGTCAACGTAGCTGACGGTGCCCGTAAAGCGGAAGTAGCGGATGGGGGATTTCTTGGAGTGGTCGGAGTGGTCGGAGTGGTCGGATTGGTCGGAGTAATCGGAGTAATCTGAATACTCGGAGTCGCTCATGAAAAACATGACCGGACGGCCGTATTCGAAGTTGTGTTCAATGTCCTGGTCGGACGTACGGTGTATTTCAATAGCCAGCTGGTTCAGCGAGTTATAGTAGCTTTTGCCTGTTTTCACTGGCCACCATGCATCGCCGCGCTTCACGCTGCGGGCCAGACCAATCTGCTCGGTCTGCTGGCGGAACGCCTCTTTCTCGGTGTTATACTCCATTTGCAGTAGTAGCAACTGCTGTTGGAGTGCCTGGATGGGTGATGTGGTCGTCATACAATAGGTAATGATATGCCGTTGATTTTCTGATAGACGTCCAGTGCATAAACGTCGGTCATCCCTGCAATGTAGTCTATGACGGCCATGATGCGTGTCTCCAGGTTGTCGGCCCGGATGTCGTACTGGGTTGAAACGCGGTCAATCAGTTGTTGCGAGTAATAGCGTTCCGGATGCATGACGGCTTCAGTCATCTGTTCCATCAGCGTTGCCATGATGCGATAACCCGACAGTTCCACGTCAAGTACGGGACGGCTGCGATAGATGCGCTCTACGCTCAGTTTGGCACAGCGCCGGTAGGCGTTGTACGCCAAGGGGTTGATGTGGTCAATAAGTGACCCTTTAAAGGTGCCGTTCAGAATTTCCTCTTCGTGGGCGATGAAGGCGTTGACACATTCGTGCTCAAGTGCTCCGATGACACAAGCGCGCATATAGACAATCTGCTCGTTGGGGTCGTCAAGCCCTTCGTCCTGGATGCGTTTCAGAATCTTCTGCCTGACGGCGTCCTCGAAGAAACCCAGCAAGAGCTGTTGCGCTTCTTCAAAGCTCAGGATTTTCAGTTTGTGGGCGTCTTCCAAATCCATGATTTCGTAGCAGATGTCGTCGGCAGCCTCTACAAGATACACCAATGGATGGCGGGCATAGCGTAGTGGTTCGTCAGGCTGTGACTTGCAAATGATGCCCATTTCATCGGCAATCCGCTGGTAGTAGGGCTGTTCGGTCTGGAAAAAGCCAAACTTCTTTTTGGGGCCAGAGCATGAGGACGCATAAGGATACTTTACGATGCTGGCCAGCGTAGAGTAGGTCATCACGAAACCGCCGATGCGCCGCCCCTTGAACTGGTGGGTAAGAAGGCGGAAGGCGTTGGCGTTGCCCTCGAAGTGGGTAATGTCGTCCCAGAATGCCGGTGAAACCGATGATTTCAGTGCTTTTCCAGGTCCTTCCGTGAAGAACGTCTGGATGGCTTTTTCGCCCGAATGGCCAAACGGCGGGTTGCCCATATCGTGAGCCAGGCAGGCTGTAGAGACAATCTGGCCGATTTGCTCGAACATGGTGCCACCAAGTTCTGGCCGCTTCTCGCTGATGATGCGTTGTGAGATGTCGTTGCCCAGTGACATGCCCACACAGGCCACCTCTAACGAATGGGTCAGTCGGTTATGCACAAATACGGAGCCAGGCAGGGGGAAAACCTGCGTCTTGTTTTGCAGTCGGCGAAAAGGGGCTGAGAAAATCAGCCGGTCGTAATCGCGCTTGAATTCTGTGCGGTCGTCGTGGCGCTCTATGTGGCGGTGTTCCTGCCCCAAACGCTTGTTCGATATGAGTTGAGTCCATTCCATAGTGCTGCAAAATTACTAAAAGTCTGTGAAAACACCAAAAAAATACACTTTTATTGTTTTTTTAAGTTTATTCCTTTTGCGTTTTGCCTGTTAATTCGTACCTTTGCACATTATTATTTAACAAGTCATGGTTTGAGATGGTGAAAATACAAGTAGTAAACCGCGGTCGCCAGCAGTTGCCGGCGTATGCCACCAAGCAGAGCGCAGGCATGGATTTGAGAGCCAATTTGGATGAGCCGGTCACGTTGCATCCCTTAGAGCGGAAGCTGATACCGACGGGTCTGTATATTGCTCTGCCCGAGGGTTACGAGGCCCAGGTCCGACCACGTAGCGGGTTGGCACTCAAGCATGGGGTGACGGTACTGAATACCCCGGGCACCATCGATGCTGACTATCGTGGCGAAATAGGCGTGGTGCTCATCAATCTGTCGCAACAGGACTTTGTGGTCAACGACGGAGAGCGTATTGCGCAGCTGGTGATTGCCCGTTGCGAGCAGGGTGAGTTGGTGAGCGTTGACGTGCTTGACGAGACTGAACGCGGCTCGGGAGGATACGGGCATACGGGGGTTAAATAAAAATTGAGAAATTGAGAAAATGAGGTATTTAGAAATGGTGCTTGACGATAAAGGAATATGGCTAAGGCGCGGGGCGATGCTCGTGCTGGTCATTTCTCATTTTCTGCTCTCTTCCTATTCTCAATCCCAGCGCTACGATGCCTTTTTCCTGGAAGCCATCTGCCAACAAGAGAAAGGCAACCATGATGCGGCCTTCGATTTGCTGACCCATTGCGTGGAAATAGACTCCATGCGCAGCGAGGCATTCTATTATCTGTCGCGCTATTTCGATTATCTGAAGGACAGGGACAGGGCTTTGTCATACGCGGAAAAGGCTTCCCGGCTGGAACCCGATAATGAAACCTATATGGAGACGCTGGCTAACACATATGTCTCACGGCGGATGTATGGTGAAGCCATCACAGTGCTGGAGCGTATCTACGACAAGAACCGCGAGCGTGAAGACGTGTTGCCAATGCTGGTTCAGCTTTATGAACAGCAGCAGGACTACGAGGGCGCTATCCGTACTTTGTCGCGGCTGGAAACCGTGGAGGGTAAGAGCGAAAGGCTGTCAATGGCCAAGAGCGAACTGTTTACCCGGAAGGGCGACAAGGCAGCTGCCATCAAGGAGATGAAGCAGTTGGCCGATAAATATCCTAACGACCAGAACTATCGTTGCCTCTATGGAACTACGCTCTACATGAACGGACAGCAGAAAAAGGCACTTGCCATCTATGCTGACGTGCTGAAGAATGAGCCAGACAACCGAGGTGCCCAGATGGCTATGTTGTCACACTGCCATGAAACCAAGGATTCGGTACAGGCAGGCGTCTGGCTGGAGCGTATGCTGGTGAATCCAAATGCTACCACGCAGGACCGTGTCATGTTGCTACGGCAAGTCATCGGTGAAAGCGAGCAGAATGGTGGCGATTCTACCCGTGTGCTCAACTTGTTCCGCCGAGTGCTTTACCTGCCGCAGGCCGATGCTGACCTGGCCATCTTCTGTGCCACATACATGAACCTGAAGAAAATGCCATCAGACAGCATCTGCCCAGTCTTGGAACACGCCTTGACACTTGAACCAACCAATGCCGCAGCCCGACTGCAGCTGGTGAGCTATGCCTGGGAGGCCGGTGACCGTGACCGCGTGATCTCACTCTGTCAGGATGCCCGTCAGTATAATCCCGATGAAATGGCCTTTTATTATTATCAGGGTATTGCCTACTATCAGAAAGACCAGTTAGACCAGGCGTTGAATGCCTTCCAAAACGGCATCGGTGTCATCACGGCTCAGAGTGACCCGGCCATCGTCAGCGACTTCTATGCCGTCATGGGTGACATCCTTCATCAAAAAGGTCAGGCGCATAAGGCTTTTGAAGCCTACGATTCCTGTTTGGTGTGGAAAGAGGACAACATTGGTTGCCTCAATAATTACGCCTATTATCTGAGCGAACTGGGCGAGCAGCTGGACAAGGCCGAACAGATGTCGTACCGCACCATTAAGGCCGAACCCAAGAATGCCACCTATCTGGACACCTACGCCTGGATACTATTTATGCAGGAGCGGTATAAAGAGGCAAAGATCTATATCGACCAGACATTGCAGTACGATACCGATACCTCGGCCGTCCTGTTGGAACATGCAGGCGACATTTATTATCGTGCCGGCGAAACTACACAGGCGCTGGCCTATTGGCAGCAGGCTTTGGAACGTGCTGAACAGGAGGGGGATGTCAAGAACGATCGTCGCCCGATTCTCATACGGAAAATAAAACTAAAAAAATATTTGAAAGAATGAAAACATTACGTATCGTGAAGTTTGCAGCGGCTGTTTTGGCAGTTGCCGTCATAGCAGGATGTGGCTCAAAGCGTAAGGTCGTCAGCTCGACACCCGTAACCCAGGAGACGGTACATCAGCAGGCATTTCTGCAGAAAGTCAGCGACAATGCCCAGCATGCTCGTTTCATCACGTCCAAGGTGAAGTTCTCGGTCGAAGTGGGTGCCCAGCAACTGACGCTCACAGGAAATTTGAAGATGAAACGTGACGATGTCATCCGTCTGCAGCTGATGGCATTTGGCTTTGTCGAGGCTGGTCGCCTGGAATTTACCAAAGACTATGTCCTTGTGGTGGATCGCATCAACAAGCTGTTTCTGAAAGTCCCCTACCAGCAGTTGGACTTCCTGCGTAATAGCGGACTTGACTTCTATGCCCTTCAGGCCTTATTCTGGAACGAGCTCTTCCAGCCTGGCAAGACCCACATAACCGATGAGCTGTTGAAGAGCTACAATACGGACATGGAGGGTGAAGATGCTGTCATCTCTATGGAGAGCGGTAAGCTGTCGTATCGCTGGTTGGCCGACAAAGGTAACGCCCAGGTGAAGATGGCCAATGTCTTGTATAAAGATAAGTTCCGTGGCAACTATCAGCTCAACTGGGACTATCTTGACTTCAAGCCTAACGGCCGCAAGCTGTTCCCGACAGACCATCACGTGAAGTTCAATACCCCGGATAAGGAGGTGAAGTTTGAAATGATGCTCAATTACCTGGGGGCAGACGAAGACTGGGAGACGCGTACCGAACTTTCGGGCAAGTATCGTCAGGTCTCGGTAGACGAAATTCTACGTCGTTTCATGTCACTCTAAATCAAGGAGATGAGACGATTAATAACAGTATTGTTCCTCTTCGCTTTTGCCTTGGCTCCTTATGCCCAGCAAAAGCGAACCACGAAGAAGACTCCCGGGAAGACTGTAACTTCCCGGAAGACGTCTGCTGCCCAGAGAAAGACGACGAAGGGCAGTGGGCAAAAACCTGCCACCACGGTGCAGGCTCTCGAAAAGCAACGCCAGCAGATACAAAAGCAGATTAAGGAGCAGGAGCACAGGCTCCAGAATAATGAGAGGGATGTCAGAAAACGTCTTCGCAACTTGATGGCGCTCAATAACGAGATTGAGGGGAAACGGCGGGCTTTGGACACGATAAAAAGTGACCTCTCTAATCTCGACATAGAGATAGAGATGCTGCTCGGACAGCTGGATTTACTGCAGGCGAAGCTAGAGAAGACCAAGAAAAACTACGTCAAGTCGATGCGCTATATGCACCGCAACCGCTCTACCCAGAGTCAGCTGATGTTTATCTTCAGTGCCGACAACCTGACACAGATGCTGCGTCGTATGCGCTTCATGCGTGAATATGCTTCCTATCAACGCGTTCAGGGCGATCGCATCAAGGCTGAGGAAGAGGAGGTGAACCTGAAGTTTCAGGAAATTGCCAATGCGCAACAGCACAAACAGGAACTGCTGACCAAGGGCGAGCAGGAACGGCGCTCTTTGGAGGGAAAGCAGACCGAACAGCAACAGGTGGTGAAGACGCTGCAAAAGGAGCAGAAGGCCATTCAGGGCATTATTGCCCAACAGAAGAAAAAAGATGCTGCACTGAATGCACAGATTGACCGTCTGATAGCTGAAGAGGTGGCGCGCCAGAAAGCGCGTGCTGCTGCCGAGGCCAAGCGTCGTGCCGAGGCTGAGGCCGCCAAGAAGCGTGCGGCCGAACTGGCACGTAAAAAGGCTGCCGCCGAGGCTGCTGCCCGTGAGAATGCCCGGCGTATAGCTGAGGCCAGGGCGCGTGAGGAGCGGGCCAGACAGGAGGCCATTGCTGCCAAGAACAAGAAGGCCCGTGAAGCCGCAGAACGCAAGGCCCGCGAGGCAGAGGAAGCCCGTCTGAATGCTGAACGTCGTGCTGAGGCTGAAGCCCGCGAGCATGCCAAGGAGGTGGCTTCTGCCCGTAAGGAGGCTGAGGCCGTGCTGAATGCGCCTACTGAGGATATGCGCATCAGTGGCAGCTTTGAGAGCAATCGCGGTCGTCTGCCCATGCCTATCACCGGCAGCTATCGCATTGTCAGCCACTTTGGCCAGTATAACGTCGAGGGCTTGCACAATGTGACGCTCGACAACAAGGGCATCAATATCCAGGGCAATGCCGGTGCTCAGGCTCGCAGCATCTTCGACGGCGAGGTGAGCGCAGTGTTCAGCTTCGGCGGTACGATGGTTGTCATGGTGCGTCACGGCAGCTATATCAGCGTCTACTGCAATCTTGCCAGTGTCAACGTACACCGCGGACAGAAGGTTTCCACTCGTCAGGTGTTGGGACGGGTAGGACAGGACAACATCCTACAGTTCCAGCTGCGAAGGGAAACTGCCAAGCTGAATCCCGAGAGTTGGTTAGGAAGATAGCAGCTCAGTATAGGTGGAAATGGCGTGACTGATCTCCGAAATACGGATGTACTCGTCAGCACTATGGCTGCGGGCACTGTCGCCAGGCCCTAACTTAAACGAGTGGAAGGGCATGAGGGCCTGGTCGCTCAGCGTCGGAGAGCCGTAGGGAGACATGCCCATCCTGATACAGCGTTGTACCAGTGGGTGGTCTACGGGAATATGTGATGACGACAGGCGGAATGAGCGGGCTGTCAGTTCGCACTTCTTCATGTGCTTCTGCAGGAAGTTGAACAGGTACTCGTTTTGGTAGAACTCGTTGGTACGCACATCGATGACGAAACGGCATTCGTCGGGCACGACATTGTGCTGCGTACCGCTATTAATCACAGTGACCATCATCTTGGTAGGGCCTAACAGCAGGCTCTTCTTGCGGAACTTGTAATTCCGCAGCCAGACGAGGTCGTCAAGTGCTTCGTAGATGGCATTGACACCCTCGTCACGGGCCGCATGGCCGCTTTTGCCATGTGCCACACCGTCAATGACCATCAGTCCCTTTTCGGCTATGGCCGGTTGCATGCCGGTCGGTTCGCCAACGATGGCCACATCAGTCTTTGGCAGCTCGGGCAGTGCCAGCGAAAATCCGTTCTTGCCGCTCACCTCCTCCTCGCAGCTGGCCAGGTATACTATATTATAAGGTATATCGCGCGTGCGTAGGACGCGGTAGACCTGGAGCAGGCTGACCAGTCCGCCGCCACAATCGTTAGACCCTAACCCGTAGAGGATGTCGTCCTCGATGGTTGGCGTAAACGGGTCGCGCGTCCAGGTGCTTACCGGTTTTACGGTGTCGATATGTGCATTCAGCAACAAGGTGGGCTTGTTGGCGTCTATGGCCTCCTGGACCAGGATGTTGTTGCCGATTCGCCTGACAGGCAGTCCACACTTTCCGATGAAATCGGCCAAAATATCTGCTGCAGCACCCTCCTCACGGCTGACGGATGGCGTAGCAATCAGCCGTTGCAGCAGTTCAACGGCTTCATGAGTTAATTGATTGATATCCATAATTGCTGCAAAGATACTAATTTTTTTACTTTTCACTTTTCGTTTTTCACTTTTTTTTGTACCTTTGCACCAAAGTTATATGGAGAAAGCGCTTATGCAGACGAATTATCACATGTCAGTTCTGGTTCATGAACAGGCCAGGAAGTATGGTGACCGGGAAATGCTGATTTATCAGGATTTTGGAGGTTCGGAGTGGAAGTCGTTGTCATGGAACCAGGTGTCGCAGACTGTTAAGCAGGTGAGCAACGCCCTGCTGAACCTGGGTGTGAAGGTGCAGGAGAACATTGGCATCTTCTCGCAGAATTCGGTACAGTACATCGAGTGCGACTTCGGAGCGTGGGGCATTCGTGCCGTGACCATTCCCTTCTATGCTACCAGTTCCGAGCAGCAGATTCAGTTTATGATTAACGATGCCAAGGTGCGGTATTTGTTTGTCGGTGAGCAGGATCAGTACGACAAGGCACGTCGCGTCTTCTCACTGTGTCCTACGCTGGAGCGCATCATCGTGTTCGACCCGAAGGTGCACATTTCCTCTCACGACCCCAATGCCGTCTATTTCGCCGATTTCCTGAAGTTAGGCGAGAGCCTGCCTCGCCAGACAGAGGTGGAGCGGCTGCAGCAAGAGGCGTCGTTCGACGACGTGGCCAATATTCTCTATACCAGCGGCACGACGGGAGACTCGAAGGGCGTCATCCTGACCCACGGACAGTTTAACGCGGCCATGGTGGCCAACAGCAAGTGCGTGCCGGTGACCGAGGACGACCGCATCATGAATTTCCTGCCCTACACCCATATCTTTGAGCGCGGCTGGGCTATACTGTGCCTGTATGCCGGTGCACGCATGATCGTCAACACATACCCGCAGCAGGTGCAGCAATCCATGCGGGAGACACATCCTACCTGCATGTCGGCGGTGCCCCGTTTCTGGGAGAAGGTCTATATGGGCGTCATGGACAAGATTGAGCATTCCAGTGCCGTACAGCGTAAGGTGTTCAGGCATGCCCTTGCCGTAGGACGGAAGCACAACATAGAATATCTCAGTTTGGGCAAAAAGCCGCCCTTGGCGCTCCATATGGAGTACGAGATGCTGAACCGCACGGTGTTCTCGCTGGTGCGTAAGGAGTTGGGACTGGAGAACGCTCATTTCTTCCCGACGGCAGGTGCCGCCGTCAGCCCGTTTGTGGAGGAATTCGTCCATTCCATCGGCATCAATATGGTTGTTGGCTATGGCCTCACCGAGTCGCTCGCCACGGTCAGTTGTGACCATTTGGGCGAGCCTTACACCGTCGGCAGCGTCGGCCAGCCTATCGAGGGTATCAGCATCAAGGTCAGCGAGGAGGGCGAAATCCTGCTGAAGGGTCCGACGATTACCGTCGGCTATTATAATCGTGATGACCTGACAAAGGCTGCCTTCACGGAGGATGGCTATTTCCGTACAGGAGATGCCGGCTATCTGAAGGATGGCGAGCTGTTCCTGAAGGAGCGTATCAAGGATTTGTTCAAGACCTCAAATGGTAAGTATATAGCCCCTCAGATGATTGAGTCGAAGCTCTTGGTCGACAAGTACATTGACCAGATAGCTATCATTGCCGACCAGCGCAAGTTTGTGTCGGCTCTTATCATTCCGGTCTATAGTCTGCTGGAGGAGTATGCACGCGACCACGGCATCGCCTTTGACTCGCGTGAGGAGCTTTGCCAGAATCCGCAGATTGTAGAGATGATGAAGGAGCGCATCGATACGCTCCAGCAGCAGTTAGCCCACTACGAGCAGGTGAAGCGCTTCACCCTGCTGCCCCATCATTTCTCGATGGAGAAGGGCGAACTGACCAATACGCTCAAGATTCGCCGTAGAGTCCTCAATGAAAATTATCGCGATGCGATAGATAAGATGTACGAAGAATAAATGATAACAAGTGACCAGTTAAAGGATGTACTTGATAGGGCGGATGCGCTGTATAAGTACCTGAAAATAGACGAGAAGAAAATGGAGTACGAAGAGGAAGAACTTCGTACACAGGCTCCTGATTTCTGGGAAGACCAGAAGCGTGCCGAGGAGCAGATGAAAAAAGTGAAAGGCATCAAGAAATGGCTTGATGGCTATCAGGAGGTGCGCACGGCAGCCGACGAACTACAGCTGGCCTTCGATTTCTATAAGGAAGAGATGGTGACCGAGCAGGAAGTTGACGACGATTATGCCAAGGCCATTGACTGCATAGAGCGGTTGGAACTCAAAAACATGCTCCGTCAGAAGGAGGACCCCATGGAGTGCGTGCTGAAAATCAATTCCGGTGCCGGTGGTACCGAGGCGCAGGACTGGGCACAGATGCTGATGCGCATGTACCAGCGCTGGGCTGAGGCTCACGACTATAAGGTCAGCATTGCCAACCTGCAGGATGGCGATGAGGCCGGTATCAAGAGTGTCACCATGCAGATAGAGGGCGGCGAATATGCCTATGGCTACTTGAAGTCCGAAAATGGCGTCCACCGCCTGGTACGCGTGTCGCCCTATAATGCTCAGGGAAAGCGAATGACCTCGTTTGCCTCCGTTTTCGTCAGTCCGCTGGTCGACGATACCATTGAGGTCTATGTCGACCCTGCCAAACTTTCGTGGGACACCTTCCGGTCCAGTGGTGCTGGCGGTCAGAACGTTAACAAGGTGGAGTCGGGTGTACGCCTGCGCTATTGGTACACAGACCCTGATACCGGCGAGGAAGAGGAAATCCTTATTGAGAATACCGAGACGCGCGACCAGCCCAAGAACAAGGAGCGTGCCATGGCCCTGCTGCGCTCGCAACTCTATGACCGCGCCATGCAGAAGCGCCTGGAGGCACAGGCAAAGATAGAGGCCGGGAAAAAGAAGATAGAGTGGGGCAGCCAGATTCGCAGCTATGTGTTTGATGACCGCCGTGTCAAGGACCACCGCACCAACTACCAGACATCAGATGTCGATGGCGTGATGGATGGCAAAATCGACGATTTCATCAAGGCTTACCTGATGGAGTTCCCCTCCTCTGAAGAAGATTGAACGATGAACATTGGACATTAAGCATTACTAAACATTAAATATTACAGTTATGAACAAGAAAGTTAATCAAAAACGGGAGGCTTATGCCAAGAAACAAGAAGAACAAGGCAAGAAGATAGTAGCTTGGATTTTCGGCGGATTAATCGCCCTGGCTATCATCTATCTC
The DNA here is from genome assembly GCA_002371715.1 of Prevotella sp. UBA3757. Taxonomy (GTDB): domain Bacteria; phylum Bacteroidota; class Bacteroidia; order Bacteroidales; family Bacteroidaceae; genus Prevotella. The sequence continues at coordinate 25,915 of DFGF01000081.1, read as the reverse complement.
ATTTGGACTTACTCAATGATGGCATAATGGCACTTGAAATTGAACGCAAATTCCTCGTGCTTGACGATTCGTACAAGCACGAGGCTTTTTCTTCCTATCATATCCAGCAGGGATATATTTGTCGGCAGCGTGGCAAGACGGTGCGTGTGCGCATCCGCGACCAGCAAGGCTTCCTGACCATCAAGGGACCGTCGCCCGACGGGGGCCTGTCGCGCTACGAGTTCGAACAGGAAATACCCCTGTCTGACGCCGAGCAGTTGATACTGCTCTGTGAGGCTGGTGTCATCGACAAGACGCGCTGGCTGGTGAAATCAGGTCCCCATACCTTCGAGGTCGATGAGTTTCATGGCGACAATGCCGGCCTCGTGGTGGCCGAGGTGGAGTTGGCATTCCAAACCGAAACCTTCGCTAAACCGGCATTCATCGGTGAGGAAGTCACCGGCGACCGCCGCTATTATAATAGCCAGCTGAGCCAGCATCCGTACCGTGAATGGCGAACGGACAAGTAGGTTCGTTTATATCCAATCGAAATATCCGTACTTTTTTATCAGACTTTAATCTTTATCGATAGAATGATAGTTGAATATCGTTCTATCGTTCTTTTTTAATACTTTTTAAAGTTGCAAATTGATTTATATCAAGAAAACGGGGCTAAAATGTATTAAATGTTTAAAATTGATGTCGCCGTGTGTTATTTTTTTTCTATATTTGCCCCTAATAGAACTTAACTTTTTGTGCGTGTGTGCACGTGCATGACCAATTTTTATATTGTTTTAACAAAGCCCTCGGTTAGCGTATGGTGAAAAGGCGTATGGCATTCGGTTTAGCATTTCTGCTTTTAATGTTTACAAAGCAGGTGTTTGCGCAGCAGGTTACTTTGAGTAACAACCTGCTGTACGATGCTTCGTTGACGCCCAACCTCCGTATCGGTATGCGTCTGTCGCCCCATTGGTCCATGGGCCTGAATGCCGGTTTTCGCCCTTGGCCTACTGATGATGCAACGTCGCGTAAGTGGAAGCACCTGCTGCTGTCTCCCGACATACGCTATTGGACGGACTCTGTCAATGTCCACCATTTCTTTGGACTCAATCTCATCTACAGCCATTATAATGTCGCCGATGTCAAGTTCCCCTTTGGCCTTTGGCCGGAGGTTCGTGACGAGCGTCGTCAGGGTGACCTGGGTGCTGTGGGTGCTTATTATGGTTACTCGTGGCCATTGGGGCGCTACTGGAACCTGGAGGCACATATTGGTGCCGCCTTGGGCTATACCCGCTTCGAGCGTTATGCCTGTGGCCATTGTGGCCAGAAGTTGGGCAAGTCCAACAAGCTTTTCGTACTCCCTCAGGCTGGTGTCAGCGTCGTCTATAACATTCCAGGTCGCCCACGCCAGCAGGTTGTCGAGCCTGTCGTGGCGCCCCAACCGCCTGAGGAGCCGGTGGCCAAGGTGGAGGTGAAGCCTTTCGTACCTGTGATGCACAGCGTGCCCGACTTCACCGGACGGGCAGGCCAGTTGCAGAAGGACAACCCCGTTCTGGCACATATCTCGCAGTACCGCCCCTACGACCGCACACGCATCCTGCGCAAGGACAAGGATGCCCTCTATGTGCATTTCGACTTGGGCAAGTCAGCGCTCCATGCCGACTACCGTCAGAATAAGCCAACACTGGAGCGTATCGTAGACGTCACGCGTCAGATACTGGCCGACACGACCAGCAGTGTCAAGAAGATACAGATCATCGGTCTGGCCTCCATCGAGGGCAGCATAGCCAGCAACGAGCGACTGGCCGAGAATCGCGCCCTGGCTCTGCAGAGGTATATCCAGCAGGAGGTCACCATCCCCGACTCGCTGTTCGACACCGTTGGCGGTGGCGAGGCGTGGGCCGATTTCCGCGACCAGTTGGCCGACATCGTGAGCGATCCGGCGACTACCAATGCACAGCAGTTGCAGCAGGCCATTGACGTGATTGACAGTGAGAGTGACCTGAACCAGCGTGAACGCAAGTTGCGCCAGCTGAACAAGGGACGTACGTGGGCTTACATCAAGCAGCACATCCTGAAGGAGCAGCGCAATTCCGGCTATATACATATTTATTATGACTATGTTCCCGACCAGGCAGCCAAGGTCATCAATGATGCCAGCGAACTGCTGACCACCGACTGTGGTGACTGTCACCGCGAGGCTTTGCGCATGTTGCAGAGTGTGCGTCATGACGAGCGTGCCCAGAATGCCTTGGGCGTAGCCCTCTGGCTCTGTGGCCAGAAGACCGAGTCCCTTAACTGTTTCCGTCGTGCTGCTGCCAATGGCAATGCCGATGCCAAGGAGAATCTCCGCCAGCTGGAGTCAGTCCAGCCTTAACTTGAACGTTTTTATTAATCGAACTAAATAATTGCAATTATGGATAAGAAGATTAAGTATTTAATGATGTTTGCTGCCATCGCAGCACTCGCCACAGGACTTACGGCCTGTAGCAGCGAGGATGATTTGGCAAGTGACGAACAGCAGCGAGGTGTCGTGAAGACGGAATTTACGATATCAATACCCCAGTTTACTTCCGGCACGACACGACAGTTTTCAACCGTGGTTCAGAGTGCTGAAGATCTTAACAGTTTTCGCGGAATTAAAGACATTGAGCTTTATCCGTTCAATAGTCAAGTCAGTACCACTTTCCCGTCAACAAGTACGGAAATCCCCTCAAAGATTGTATTACTTGGTGGAGTAGCTAACAAAAAAGGTGCAAGTGGTTCAACTGACAATTCTATCGCCAGTACTGGTGCGTTATATAATACTAGTAAGTCGCACCTATATGAAGACGTAGAAATTCCAATTGGCACCCAGTCTTTTATGTTTTACGGTGAAGCTGCGACCGATAATTCTACAACAGGCGATAAAGTTTCTGGTACTTTGGAAAAATCGCTTTCAACAAGCACTAATCCGTCATTAGATGACATTACGTTTAGCCTTAAACAAATTTGTTCAGATGGAACGGTAGGTACGAACGGAATAAATATAGCCGCCTATTTGACATCGATAGCCAATGCCCAAACGACTGGTGGAAAGAAATGGAGTGAAACTCCAAATTTTGGTCTTGGCGTTCTTTATGATAACTTTACCAAAAATACCGCAGGTTCGTGGACTAACGTGAAGGCCTTGGTTCAGGAAATGTACACTAATTTGGCCGAGAAAACTACCGATGCACAAGAGACGAAAGATATGAAGAAAGCAATTAGGGAAGCTATCATCAACAAGACAACCTATGGTGTGCATGATGACGATAATGATGGGGTACTAACTTTTACTAATGACATGGGTAGTTATCCCAGAGACATTAATCTTCCAGATGGTGCTGCCTATGTAAAATGGAATCCATCAACTGCTGCTTTTGAGGCAAAGGCTGATAATGCCAATACAGGTATGAATATGGCCTCTTTGTCATCATACGTTTATCCCGCCAGCCTTTATTACAGGGTCCTTAGTAACATCAAGACTTCGTCGGAAGCAAAAGGAGCCAAAACCGATGTGTTTAATGATACAAATGACTGGAGTGACATTCTTGCTAAATACACTACTGAAGAAGGTTATGATATAAACAAGGTCAGTAGCAAGACTCGCTCCATCGTTATTGAAAAACCTGTGCAGTATGCTGTTGGCAGGTTAGATGCCCATATTCAAACGGCAAGTGTGACACTAAAGGACAATGATGCTGGATTTACAGGTTATAATGTTGATGCTTCAACAGGTACATACAAGAATGCGTTTAAGGTAACGGGAATCTTGGTAGGTGGCCAAAAACCTGTTGACTATAAATTTGAACAACGTACAGGAAATTCATATTCAACTTTTTACACAATTTATGACCAATCCATTGATGGTGACATTTACTTAAATTCAGCTAAATCTACCACTCCTATTTACACTTTAGCTTTGGAAACTGCAGCGGCAACAGCTGCAGTGTCTGAAAGTTATACAGATGCAGCAGTAACGATAGCTGTTGAGTTTGAAAATAATTCAGGGAGAACCATTGTAGGTTATAATAATGAATTGATACCTAATGGCTGCAGATTCTACTTGGTAGGAACTTTGGATCCTTATTCCAACACCAGTCAAAAATATGCTGGAACAGATGATGTTATTAAGAAGGCTTTTGTGCAGGACTATAAGACAATAGTTACTCTAAAGATTGAGAGCTTAAAAAATGCTCATAATACACTTCCTGATTTGAGAGTACCTCAGATGGAAATGGGTCTTGCAATCGACCTTAGCTGGAAGACGGGTATCACGCAAGATATCACCATCGAGTAAAAACCGGCACTCGAGTCAAATCATCGAATGACTCGAGTCAAATGACCAAATGACTCGAGTGAAGGGAAATGGGGACTCGGACGGATATATTATTAATGAGTAAGAACAACAAAAAAAGAAGTAAGATATGAAAAAGACTCTGCAAGTTGTCCTGATGGGTGCGATAGCACTGACAGGCGCAGTAGGATTCACTGGCTGTTCGTCGAGCGACGATGAGGCCATCAACAATCCGAACTACAACCCGGCAACGAACGAGGTGTCAACCAGTTTCGTGTTCAATGTGGCAACCAGCAATTCGGCATCGACCCGCATGTCGGCCTACGACACCCAGGCCAATGTGACATCGGCCAGCGACTTCCGTGGTATTGGCAACGCCTATCTGCTGAACTTCAAGCAGTACAACGGTTCTGCCCTTAACGACGGCAAGTCGGTGGCTACGGCACTGACAGCCGACAAGCTTCACGCGTTTGGAACCATCGTGGGTGCCAACAAGCTGGATCCCACCATCTCAGCGGCTACTTCCGACATCAGCCAGTCGCGCCGCGTGATAGAACTCTCGTTGCCCACGGAAACCAACTCGCTCATACTCTATGGAAAGGCCATCAAGACCGGCACCGACAATGCACAGGGCAAGATTACTTGGAACGTAGACCAGAACCTGGCAAACACTTCGTTCTCGATGTGCCAGATTGTTCCTCCTACGGCCGATGCCTCCACGCCCTCCATCTATCAGGCAGCACTCCTGCAATACGAGAACCTGATAGCCAATGCGCTGACGGTCATCGTCAACAGCTACGTGCCAAACGGCACCAACCTGTCGTTTGACGGTAACACGCAGGCACTTTCAAGGGACTTGAGGTGGAGCGACTACGTCAGCGTATCGAATGACCTGACGCTGGTGAAGAAGACCACGTCGCCCCTGGACCCCACTGGCAACACGGAGATGAGTGCCTTGGGTCAGCTGCTGTCTAATGCTTTCTTCACGCTCAACACCATCTATCCCGACGAGCTCCGTGCGGGTAGCGGCACGGCCGTGTCCTACATGATGAAGGACCTGATAGGCGTCCTCAACCCCGTCATCAATGCCATACCGGTTTCTGGCGAAGAAGCTGCAACACAGGCTGTGGCACTGGCTGTCAAGACCAACATTGAGAAGTTCTTCGACCCAGACAACGAGTATGCATGGCGTACGGCGGGCGACGTGAAAAACAACCTGCCCAACGTCCTGGCTGCCGAAAAGGATAAGGTGAACGATGCCAGCGACCTGAACATGTTCCCGAAGGATTTCAATCTGCCGCGTGGCTCCGTCATCCTGCAGTTCATCGTGAAAGCGAACAGCACCGCTACAGGCTATACGTTCGGCTATGCCTATAAGGGCACCATAGAAACCTACGCCATGGGCGGGTCTTCAACAGCTACCGACTCCTTCGACCCCATGAACTACGTCTATCCTGCCGAGCTTTGCTACTTCGGCAACAGTGCCGTCCGCGTGACCAACGATACGAAGGTGGCCAACGACTATCCTGACGGCGTGGCGAAATGGGACGACAACAACAGCTGGACGGGATGGAACGTCGGTCACGTGCTGTCTACAACGCGCAGTGTGGCTATGAAGAACGACATCAACTACGGTACTGCCCTGCTGGCCACCACCGTTCGCTACGGCTCAGACCTGCTGGAGGACAACAATTCCAACATACAGTATCAGCGCACGGGAACGACGGAAGCCAACAACACCATCGACGTTACCGCCAACGATACCCACTTCATGCTGACGGGTGTACTCGTAGGTGGTCAGGAATCAGAGGTGGGATGGAACTATCTGGCAAAGGCCGCCTCTCCGGGCTTTGGCTCAATGGTCTACGATAATGTCGGTGCCATCAACATCCCCGCAGCCACGTCTGCCGGCGGCGGCAACCCTTCGGAGGTAAACTACACCCTGCTGTGGGACAACTGGCAGGAGAGCCTGAAGGGTCAGAAGCAGCGCGACGTCTATGTAGCTCTGGAGTTTATGAACAATTCCGTCGGATTCTGGGGCGAGAAGAACTTCATCCGCAATGGCGACGTGTTCTACATCGTGGGCAAGCTCGACCCGGACGAAGGCCATAGCACCACCGACCGCAGCGAGGGCATTACGTGGCCTACCAACCACGCACTGCCTCCCTACAATGCCGATGGCAGCACCGTCAAGCAGCGTCGCGTGTTCATCCAGGACTATGTGACCACGGCCAATTTCGTCATTGGCAAGCAGTCGCTGCAACACGCACTGGTGACAGTGCCCGACCTGCGCTCCAGCCAGATCTCGCTGGGTCTCTCCGTAGACCTGAAATGGCAGACGGGCCTCACCTTCGACAATATCATTCTGGGCGACCAGTAGTAACTCCATGGAGCGTTGAGACATGAAGACTCTGCGACAGACATACCAAATGGTGAAGGGAATGGGAGCATCGCTCCTGTTTCCCTCCCGTTTCCTGTTGCTCGTCACCTGTTTCTCATGCGCCTTCACGAGCTGCTCCGTCATCGACGACGACCTGTCCGACTGTGGCTTTGAGGTGCGCTACGAGCTGAAGCTGGAGACGACCATCCAGACCAAGCTCCAACTGCAGCTCCAGACCGACCAGACGCTGCGCTCCAACCTGCAGTTGACCAATTCGCTGCGCAGGCACTTGGAGAGCATCTTCCGCGACCATGCCGACGACGTAGACCTCTCGTTCTACGACGTCCAGGGCGACTCCACCCGTCTGGAGCACGACCAGCACGACATGAACGGCAAGGAGCAGCACTATACGCTGAACATTCCGCGTCGCCACTACATGCACCTGGCCACGGCCAACGTCAAGCAGGAACTGGGAGTCGAAGCCTTCGAGGCCCAGAACTGCCACAAGGCCCATCTCTCGCATTTGCGCCCCGACACGGTGCCCTCGCACACCACGGGCCTCTTTACCGCCCGCCACGACATGGACATCAAGGACAGCGTCAACCAGACGTTCAACGTCCAGCTGTATATGGCTAATGCCGCCACCGTGCTGGTGGTCGACACCCTGGGCAGCGGCGTCCGCGACATCAAGGTCTTTGCCACCGGCTTCGCTTCCGGCTTCAACATGGCCGACAGCACCTACACCTTTGCCTCCAACCCAGCCATCGTGCGAGCCACCCCCATCGAGGTCGACGACCGTCAGTACGCCTGCTATTCTACGGTCAATTTCCCGTCACGCGACAGGATTATCATTCCGGTCGGTGCCCCTCGCCGTGCATCGTCCGACGACGTGGCCGATGCCCTCTGGGAGTACCACCTCTATATCACGACGGCCTCGGGCAGCGTGACGCGCAGCGTGCTCCGCTCCTCCCAGCCCCTCCATGCCGAGCAGGTCCTGATAGTCCATGTCAAGATGGAACCCAACGGCCAGCCCGACCCCGTCGACCCCACCGTCGGTGTCAACGTCACTCTGAACTGGAATGACGGTGGGCAATATAATCATGAATTATGAGAATACAGAATAGGCAATTGAGTATTGGTAGGAATAAGAGAAATATGTAGTAAGGGTTCGCGCATAGCAGCAGTCTTAATAGTCAGCCTGCTTATCGGTTGCGATACCAGCGACAGCACCACAACGCCCACGGCAGACAAGGTGCCTGTCAGTTTGGCATTATGTGTGTCGCCGTCCCAGCAGTCAGCCTCAGCCACAACGCGCCAAGGGAGTACTGCTGTTCAGAGTGCAGAGAGCTTAGCGTCCTACCGTGGTATTACCGACATACGACTTATCCCATTCGACGTGCAGGGGACCATTGGCAAGGATGACGAGCCCGCCATGCGTAGCATCAATATGATAGAGCGCCAAGGTACTACCACTAATTACCTTGCTCAAGATGTTGAGTTGTCTATCGGCACGGCATCGTTCCTTGGATATGCCAAGGCTCCTGAGCTGGACAAACCAACTGACATGTCTGATGACAAATACTTCAGTAATGGAAAGTTAGACGCTTGTGATGCGTTTACCAATAATACTTTCACGACACCCAGCGACATCACCTTCAACTTGCGCCAGATATATCCATCAACAAAGGCTGATGAGAAAGCTAGTGATTTGGCCGTATATATGACGCATATCGCCAAAGCAACGGGATGGAGAACTTCTACGTCTGGTGTCCTGAAGAGTCTTTACGAAGGTTTTACGGGTGGGGGAAAGCTGATGGCAGGTTCCAGTGCCAATATCGAGGCTTTGCTCACCAAGCTTTATGGCGACCTAGTGAAAGACAACTGGACGTCTGATGATAGAGCCTCTGTCATAGAAGCTATTACGATAGCCATAAGTGAAAAAGCTACTATTGATAATAATACAGTCAAATTAAATAGCGACATCAGTGGTTACCCAGCCAATTTGAAGCTACCCGATGGTTCAGCAGCCATACAATGGCATACTGCGTTGAAAAAGAAAGAGGGTGGCGTAGAGGGTGAAATGGAGGAAGACCCCGATGCTTCCGGCTTCGTGGCAATCACCCATTCTGGCAGTGGACAGGACTTGAGCGACCAGACACGCTTCACTTATCCTGCCGAGTTGTACTACTATGCCAACAGTCGTATCAAGACTTCCATTAGCAGTCAGGCCAGCCACTATAGCTTGGCAAGTTGGGCGGATGTGTTAGGCTATTATGACAGCGACGATGGAGTGGTGACGACTACCACCCGTTCAGTAGCCTTGACTGACCAGATGAACTATGGGGTGGCCTGTCTGGAATTGCAAATCCAGGCTACTGGACTGAAGGATGCCACGGGTGATTATTTGGTAGACAATGGTAGCGAAAAGGTGTATTTAGGAAACTCAAATTTCCCTTTGACAGGTGTCTTTGTTGGAGGCCAATATCCGGTCGACTATAGTTTCCAGACAGGTGACGGCACTACCGACGAAGACCTGCTGAACGAGCGCATCATCTATGACAAGGCTGTTGTGCCTGGCATCCATCTAACGACAGACCAATCATCAGCTAACTACACGCTGGTGTTGCAGTCGAAACTGCACAAGTCTGTCAATATTGTGCTGGAGTTCTCAAATGAAAGTAACAAGTCTTTCAAGGGTAGTGAGGGCGGCATTATTTATCCAGGAACCCATTTCTATTTGGTTGGCAAGGTGATACCTTCTACTACGGCTACTGACCCTATAGAAAATCAGCGTGTATTTACCCGTGACCATAAGACGGTGGTAACCATGACAGTCAAGAGCCTGATGAATGCCTACAATGTCATACCCGACTTGAAGACAGCCCAGCACGACCTCGAGGTGACCAGTGTGGCCGTTCGTCAGTGGAACGACAGGCCTGGTACGGACAAGAATCTGTATAATTGGTGAGTGGAGCGATGAGAGATATGTCGGAGAAGTACATTTATATTATAGGTATAGCACTTTGTATGGTGACGCTGGTGCTGACGAGTTGTTCGTCTGATAGTACGGACAACGCTGAGGACTCGCATGCCAAGCAGCGCGTGTTGCATCTGATAGCAGGACGGCAGACCTACAGCGACATGACGGTCAATACCCGTCAGCCATTCTCCGTGGGTACAGGCGGCGATGCGGTGAACTATGATGTACTGACGACTCCCGAGAGTTCCCTTCGCGTCTATATCACCACTTCCGGCCGTCTTGATTTTTATGGCGACTTCGCTTATGAGAAAGCAGAAGGCTCCGACACCTATAGCTGGACGAAGACAGTTCCTCTTGACAATGATAACTATTATATTTATGGTTTTATGCCGTCGAGCCTGATGAGTACTACAACAATAGAACCCTATAGTGGCAATAACTATGCCAACGGGGCTATTTTGACCATAGGCAATGCGCCCTCGTTGATGACTGATGACTTCAGTGCCATCGTCGGGGTTAAGCGGGCGCCTTCTAAGGCGGGCAATATCGCTTCGGCAGAAATGCAGCGAGGCAGCTATGAGTATGAGGTGACACGTGCCGATGCCGATAACTACATCTATCTGCTGTTGGACCATGTCTATGCTAACCTGCGCTTTACCATGGCTGTCGATGAGACGTATGCCCAATTACGCAGCATTCATCTAAAGGAGTTCACCATTACCCCCACCACTCCAAAGTTTAATGTCAAGGCAACGTTGATTCCAGGAACAGCAACTACGCTGACTCCCGTTTTCACGCCAACAGGCACCGGCACAGGAACCACGCAGACCCTCTGGGAGGGCAGTAAGGATATGGATATCGCTCTGAATAAGACCACAGACGCAGCCCCCACACTTTTGTATGGTACGGCAGACTATCAGAACTTCTATATTGCGCCTTCAGAGAGCAATGCGGAGTTTACCATTACCTGTAGATATGATGTCTGCGACCGTAATGGCAACCTGATTCGCAAGGACTGTGAAGCCTCCAACAAATTGAGCTTCAGTGGCTTGTCACTCAAGCCAGGCGACCGTCTCACAGTGCCTTTGATCGTGATGCCCACCTATTTGTATGTTTTGTCGGAACCAGACCTTGACAGTCCGGCGATAAAGGTAAATTAAGAGAAACAAGATGTTTGACCATAGCATGATGATAGCAATGAAGTATATATCGGAAAACAAGAGATGTTGGCGATGGGAGCAACGGCTGCTGTCTCTCATACTTCTGTTGCTTCAACTGTCATCGGCTGTTGCTCAGATTACCATTGGTGGCAATGTCTACGGTGGGGGCAACGCCGGCGTGGTGTCTGGCCAGTCTGCCGTTAAGGTCTATGGTGGCACTGTCAAGGGCAGTGTCTACGGTGGAGCCCGTCAGGCAGATGTAAAGGGTTCTGCTTTCGTCCATATCGATGGGAGCAAGATGTCCGACGACATTATCATCAAGACCGTCTGTGGTGGCAATGACATCAGCGGCACGGTAGGCCGTTCTCTCACGCTTCCCAGCGACTTGCAGAAAGCAAGCGAGAACGGAATAGATGCCACCTACAATGCTTTTGTCAAAACCAGCGAGGAGCGCCCTGGTCAGGGTGAAACCCAGCGCCATATCTTTATCGGCACTGTTTACGGCGGCGGCAATGGCGACTATCAGTATGTTGAAACCACGAATGACAAAGGGCTTTACGAAGCGCGTGACAAGCAGAGTAATGATAAGGTGGTAGCCACCAGCAAGTCTCCTTTTGAAAAGCCTGTCCAGGACAAGGTCTATCTGGAAATCATGGGTGGCACCATTGCCTACCTCTATGGTGGCGGCAACAATGCTACTGTCGAGCTGAATAATGACATCTATATCAACAACCATAGTCAGGTGACCACCGTCTTACCCTCTGATGCAGAAGACGATCAAGAGCATAACCTGCTGCGACAGGAAGGATGGCTGGAAAGCATGGGTATAGCCATGCTGGGTGATGATGCCGTGCGCGACAGCTACCAGTTCTCACGAGTCTTTGGTGGCAACAACAAGGCCGTTATGCGCATCCAGCCTACCTGGCACTTGATAGCAGGCAAGATAGATAATCTCTATAGTGGTGGCAACGAGGGCGACATGTCCAGTCCCTCTGGACTGTTGCTGGAGATTAACCCCCAGATTTCCGACGACGAAATACCGAGTGACGTAGCAGAGGCCGACCGTGCTGATTATATAGAGAATGCCAAGAAATTCCTCGTAATCAACAATGTCTACGGTGGTTGCCGAAAGGCAGACGTGCGCCCGCAAAAATTAAAGGAAGGCACCACCAACGAATATGAGGACACGTATGCTCCGATACTCGACGGCTATAAGTTCCCGGCAGGATTCTCGGCCCGTGTGTTGGTGCGTGGCGGCGACATCAACAACGTCTATGGCGGTAATGATATCTCTGGTCGCGTTTACGGTGGCAATGCTGTGGGTGTGTATAGCAGCATCAAGGGCAACATCTATGGTGGTGGCAACGGTTCCTATCCCTACACCGACCGTAGGGATTTAGCATCGACGCTGAAATATGGCGACTATTATTATGACCCGGCCCAGATTTTAGGCATTACGGGAATCATTACCCCCCTTCAGTCATTACAGGCTCTCAACCAGCATCGCCCGGATGCCGAGCAAGTATCGATTCGCGTGAAGGGTGAAGCGAATAAACGAACCGTCATTGGCGGTGCCATCTATGTGGGTGGCAACAGTGCCACGCTGAGGACTACGAAGACGAATCCCCTAGTCGAGCTGAAGGTTGGCTCTTACGTCACCGCCGACAATGTGTACCTGGGCAACAACGGTCGTGAGATGGTGCAATATGAAAACGCCAACGATGTGCTGAACATCTATAAGTCGGAAGTCGGAGGCAATCGTTATGCTAGCTTTGATTTGACCGATCCTAAGCAGTTTTCTGCTTATATGGATGCTGCGGCTATGGACTTGAAGCCCTCTATCGTATTCGACAAGAAATCAACCGAGGGTGTCGACTATGTACCTTATTCCACTTGGTTTGGCTCGTTCTATTGTGGTGGCAATGTGGGTAGTATGACCTATGCCGGCACCAACACGATGAATTTCAATGTGCCGGTCTACATATATGATAAGATTGTGGGCGGTTGTAATGATGCCTATGTGGCCCAAAGCGAATATAATGCGGCATATTACGGCGGCATCCGTGGCTCATCCGGTGAGCAGGATGGTTTTACCGAAATAGTTGATGGCCAAGAGAGGATTAAGGACCGCCTTGTCCTGAATTTCCAAAGTGCCGTGAACAGTGCAGATGCAAGTTCCAGTGCATCGTACGACTACAAGGGTGTGCAGATTCGTCCTATGCGATGGAAGTATGATGAACAGGGTAATAAGACTGAACTTGTGCTGAACACGGTGGACGGCGATGGCAATCCAGTGGATGCTATTGCCCCTGAGGAATATTTGACCCCACGGGAGTCTGATAAAGATGATTTGGAGCGTCGCTTTGCCGGAGGTAACATTTACGGAGGTTGCCATAACAGCGGCTACGTGAACGGCAATGTGGTCATCAATTTAGAGTCGAACCTCGTTGACCGTGACCTGCTCTTCGACAGGGTGGAACAGGATGAGATAGGCGAGGCCGTTTATTACGACAATGACAACTACAAGATCCTGGAGCGCCGTTCGGGCGTTATTCTTGGTCAGCAGGGTATGGACGTACTTGGCAAGGCCCTGAATGTGTTTGGAGGCGGTAAGGGTAAGGACACCCAGATATGGGGCAGTACCACGATCAACCTGAAGAAAGGCTATACGTTCCAGATTTTCGGTGGTAGTCAGGAGGGCGTCATTGGCAAGCCCGATGACAAAGGTGTCTATACCTTTGGTGACAACAAGTATAGTTACAACCCAGCCTACAGCTGCACCATCAATGTGCACGGCTCGATAGCTGGCATCTCGAAGACCAGCAAGCAGGAAGACGGTACTATCGTGGTGAACAACAATCCTGAGATGGCCATGTGCGAGTTTATCTATGGCGGTGGCTTCGAAGGCCCGGTCTGCGGCAATACCACCATCAACTTAGGCAACGGGCGCGTGTTCAACACCTTTGCCGGAGCCTGCAATGCCGACATTCTTGGTCATACCGAGACCTATATAGGACGTAGCGGCCAAGTGGATGCCAACGGCCAGCCTGTGCTTGGTTTCCCATGGATTCGTGACTATGTGTATGGTGGTAACGACCTTGGTGGTGAAATTAAGGGTAGTGCCAATTTCCAAAGTCGCGTGCGTACAGCCAGTTCAGAGGGTGATTTTGACGTGCTTAGCAAGGTGTACCGCTATGACTCAAAGGAGAACACTAACCCCACTGTGCTCAATGCCAGTGCTTATGTTGAGTACGTTCAGGGTCGTGCCGAGGGTATCTTCGGTGGCTGCTATGGTGCTTACGACTATACCGACCCAAAGTACGAGAAATATACCTACACGCGTACCCCCGTGATTGATGGTGAAGGTAACATCACCGGATACACCTACAAAGACGACGGTTCGAACGAAAGCAACGTCGGACAGGCAAAGGAAGGCTTTACCAAGCCCTATATGGACAACGCCTTTGTCAACTTCCGCCCCAGAGAGAACCTCCCAGACCGTAAGAATGCTGTGGGCAGGATTTTTGGAGCCGGGCAAGGCTATTCCGGTGAAAAGCAGATGGACCAGTTGCAGGAGCGCAGCTACGTGCTGATAGACATTCCTGATGCGATTAATAATTATCAGGGTATGGATGTCTTTGGTGCCGGTTCCTATGGTGGCCTGGGCATGAAGAACTATGTGGCTCCAGGTGCAACTAACAGCGATAACGTATCGGCAGTCATCGACCTGATGCGTGGACAGATAGGCTCTGTCTATGGTGCCAGCTACAACGAGGGCTTCACCCGCCGTACGGTTGTCAACGTGCCCAAGGGTTCCACCATCCAGGTTCAGAACATCTTCGGTGGAGCCTATGGTGTCAACAACGATGCCGTCTGCGATGCCTATGAGTCCAACGTCAACTACCATAGTGCTGACGGGCTGGTACGTGGCAAGATTTATGGCGGCAATAACAGCTTCCGTCGCACGCTGTACGGTCGCATCAACATTGACGTGCCCGTGTGGCACACACCGAACGACAGCCTGGCAACCATTTTCGGAGCCGGTTATGGTGTAGACACCTGGTCGCAGTATACGGAGGTCAACCTGAACGACGGAGCCAGGATTATGGAGGTCTATGGTGGTGGCGAGATGGGTAAGGTGGCCAACAAGGCCACTGCTGCCCGGCGTGCTGTCGACGAGGGTGGAGTGCTGACGATAGACAGCAGGTATGCTGCTGTTGACGGGTTGGACAATAATGCTCTGGTCACCGCAGGCCATGACGGCAAGAAGTACAACACCAATGTCATCATCAGGAAAGGTGCCGAGGTCAGGGGTTACGCCTATGGCGGCGGAAAGGGCGTAAACGGCATGCCGGAGAGTGGCGATGTCAACGGAACCACCTATATAGCCCTGTTGGGTGGTACGGTGACCAAGGACGTCTATGCCGCCGGCACCATTGGCGCCGTGCTTGACAAATATGGTAAGTCGGTTTTGGGTGATGGATATTTCAAGGCCAGTGCCAATGCCTATATTGCCGGCGGTACGTTGCGCAACGTCTATGGCGGTGGCTGGAAGGGCAGTGTGGGCTACCATCCCGGCAAGACGGACGACAATGGCGTATTGCACCCGACGGACCCATCAAACGATATCTACGGCGAGACCGTTGTCACTATCGGTATCCGTAACGACCAGCCTGATGCAGAGAAGCAGAAGATGGTGGACTACGTGAAAGGATTGGATGACAACGCCCCTGGCTATGGCTATTACTGCGGCGTGCCCGCCATCCAGCGCAATGCCTATAGCGGCGGCGAGGGCGGCTCGGTGTATGGCACAGCCCACCTGATCCTGAACAATGCCTATGTGGGCTTTACCTATAATGAGACAACTGGAGCATACGAAGAAAAGCTCGACGACGAGACGTGGGAGGACCATAAGGGCGAGAACCGCCTGAAGGACTGTGGCAACGTCTTCGGAGGCGGCTATGACGACAGGAGTGTCGTCGACAGCACCGACGTCGTCATGTGGGGTGGCGTGGTGCGCAGCAGCGTGCATGGTGGTGGCGAGATAGCCACGGTGGGCCGCGGCAAGATGGAGGAAAGCGGCAGTGCCAACGAGGTGCGCAATCTGCAGGCCATTTATAAGGCCGGCGGTACGAAGGTGACTATGTACAACGGCCATGTCTATCGCAATGTCTTCGGTGGTGGCAAGGGTTACAACCTCTTGGGCTATGGCGGTGGCAACAAGCTCTATACCGATGGTTATACCTTTGGGTCTACCGAGGTGTACATCCATGGTGGCGAGATAGGTACCGTTGAGGGCGTGGCCGATTCTAAGGGCGGCTATGGCAACGTGTTTGGCGGTGGCGACATCGGCTACGTCTATAGCCGTGGCTTCTTTACGGATAAGACAGTTAACGAAGTTAATATCTCGACAGGTTCGCCCAACCACCACTACTATTACGAGAAGAAGGGTGATAAGTATGTGCTGACTGAGGACTGCAAGGTGGTGGTGGCTCCATACCTGCAGGTGAAGAAAGGCGAGACTTTAGACAACACTTATCAGGAGTATGAATATGTGCCGACAGACGTTTTGAACACGTTGCCGAAGAAAGACAAAGCCACGGGCAGGTTCTCTGGCGACTGGGAGAAGCTGTATACTGGCACCAACAATGGTGTGGAGGGTGCTACGGATGACACCGTGGAGCGTGGCGTGGTCATCCATAATGCGGTGTTTGCCGGTGGCAACGTGTCGTCGAACAGTGACAAGGACTATGCCAATGCTACGACGGTGCATGGCAATACGACGGCCACACTCTACGATGTCTACCACCGCGACTTCATCACGGTGGGCACGGAGCACATCGGGGGACTCTATGGCGGTGGCAACCTGTCAGTGGTTGACGGCTATCGTGAGCTGAACATCACCAACTATGGCACCGACTACTATGGCCTGGAGTCGCAGATTGACCTGGAGACCTATCGCGGACTCTCCAACCGTGAACGTGCCTACTTCCAGCTGCAATACCAGTGTAAAAACGATGTTACATTTGGTGACGTGACATATAAGAAAGACGATAAAATCACAGAAGAGGAATACCTGCATTTGGTCGAGGTGTATACTGAAGAACGGGCCAGTGAGGCATTCACTCCCTATGGTTTCTGCTCCATCTATGCCGGTCGACTTCTGAACACCATCCAGCGTGCCGACCTCTGCGGTGTCTATGGTTCGCGCATGGTGCTGCAGGGTGCCAAGGACCGTGTGGCCCACGTTGGCGAGAACATCGACTATACCATCAACCGCGTGGGCGAGCTGTCGCTCAACCAGCAGCACTCTGTGCGGAATGAGATGACGGATGAGGATGCCTCTCACGGCAACTATTTTGGCATTTACAGCATCGTGAACTATCTGGGCAACCTGACCAGCGATGTTCGGTTTGGCGACCCCTGTATTGGCAGTGATGGTGGACCTGTCTACATCGACAACAATAAACAGGTGGTCAGGACCGTGGAGGAGAATGGCGAGACGGTTAATGTGAATGACCTGACGGAAGAACAGAAAAACAAATATGGACTTACACAGACCACATACTATTCCTACAAGGCAGCCCGTCCTACCAGCACCAACCGCAACAAGGGCATGAGCAGCAATCAGGTGGCCCTGGCCTCAGGCGTGTTCCTGGAACTGACCACCGAAGAGTCGGAGAAATCTGAAAAGAAGGTTTATGGCTATATCACGGGCGTGGTAGAGCTTGACCTGATTAATGTGCAGACAGAGATGGGTGGCGGTTTCGTCTATGCAAAGAACGAGCACCGCGTGCCCGTGTACTATCCCAACAAGCCGAATGTCATCCTGTCGGCTTACAATAAAGAAAATACGCTGGATGGGAAACAGCTGCGCGACGAGGCACGCACCTACAAGCGTTATCAGTATTCCCTGGATTCTCCTGGCGATTGGTCTTCGGTTGGCTCATACGTGATTAGTGGAGACGACGAGCACAAATATGAGGAGATGGTTTTCCAGACCTCCGGTAACTTCATCCACCCCTCGAAGCGCATCGTCGACGACTGCTACCCCATCAACAATGCCTATAAGCTGGGCGGCACACCGCTGTCCGAAGCGCACTACTGGTATGTGAAAGGCGAGGTGTACATCTACGACCAGAAAGTGTCGGCCTATACGGGTTCAGCCACTGCCTATGCCAAGGAGGTACCCCTGCCGCTGACCATCACTGCCGCCTCGCATGGTGAGCTGAAACTGCTCAACGTCAAGCCAAACCTATATGCCTACTATGCGCCTAAGGACGGTGATCCTGCAGCAACAACGAAGGTGAAACTGGGCACTACTAAAGCAGCTAATGGCAAACCCGTTGACGAGGTGTTCGTCAACAACGAGAGCCAGAGCTTCCACCTGAACGATGTTATCACATGGTGGGACTGGCACAAGCTGTCAGAAAAGGAGCGGGGCTACTTCGTGGCAGAGACCATCGTGAATACCGACACCTGCACCATTGACGGCGTAGGCTATAAGACGGGTGCTTATGCGATGACACCAACCGACTTCGAGACTTTCAAGGTTGAGAATCATGTCATTGAATACATCAACGACGATGGCGATAACATCAGGTTCAGCAGCAAAGTTACGTCTGACGATGCGAAGAAGGAACTCGAGAGCATGTTCCGCTCGTCTAACAACATCAGTCACGAAGCGGGTTATGTGCTCACCTTCGACATGAGCACGCCTGGCATCTGGGATAACTACTATATTCTGAGAAAGAACAGCGACGAGACCACTACGCGGCCGAAGGTCATCACGACAGCGGCATATAATAATTTGTCGACAAGCGAGAAGAGCTACTATCAAGACGGACCAACCTTCGCGCCAAAGACTTCAAGAGTCTATGGCGGCCACAACATGGTGGAGGGAAATATTGTGACGAAGACGGCCCACGACAACAACCGGTCGTTGGGAGCTGTCACAGAACCCGCATACGTGGTAAGCAGTCCGGTGACCTACACCATACAGGAGGACGACGGTCAGGGCGGAAGCACCACTACCACGAAGGCACTGAATCCTGGTACGGCCATCTCTAAAACGGAACTCGACAAGATAGTTGAGGAAGATGTGAAGTCGCAGTTTGCTGAGGCCTATGTCTGCAAGCGGACCCTGCAGCTGGCTACTAAGCACTATCTGACGAAAGGCCAGCTGTATACCCATCAGGAACTGGAAGACCTGAAGACACAGTATGCCGATTTGAAAACAGATATTGACGAAGTAACCGAGGTGGCATATATTTGTACGAAGGCCGGTGAGTTCGGTGGCTACCAGATGAATGCCGGCGAAAACTATAACGCTCTGGAGGCTTGGTGCTCACTGACCAAGCAGGACCGCATTGGCAGTGACGGTCACGAACTGTTCACCTACAACTTCGATGCCCTGGACCTGCTGGCAGATGCCGACTACCTGAAGGTGGTGGATGCATCGGGCAATTATGTCATTGCAACACCGTCAGAGTCTCGCACTCAGACGGCCTTCCACCAACCGTTTACCACAAGGGAAAAGGTTGAGTACGATGCGGTGTATAACGATGAGACACCGAGGAAACTGAGCTACAAGAGAAACGGCGAAACGGTGAAAGAGGAGTTTGACACCAAACATGCACCGTTGACGAATGCCGAGTTTGAGACGCTGCGCAACGATAAGCACCACTATACTAAGGTATCGGTGAAGGCAGGTGGTAACGATATATATATTGCCACCGAGAACTTCACCTACAACGGTATTCCGTATGGTAAGGGCCAGGTCGTGGACGAGAAGGTGAGGGAAGCACTCCCCGACAAGGTGGAACAGGTGCATTTCGATAATGATGGCCACGTAACCGCAACATGGTACTACTGCTACGAGGATTACGATAACAACGGAAAGAAGGGTACCATGCTTACAGCCGAGCAATATGCCAACCTGCAGAACGACCAGCAATGGTTTATCATCCAAGGTCGTGAACCCATCGAGACCACCACTCTCTACGTGAGCAGCGAGAGCGATGCCAAGGATGTGGTGCAGGAGAAAGTCATCAGTGTGGTCTATCAGTACACCTATTACGAAGAGGAGGATGACGGCAGCTCCAAACTCACCAACGAGCTGCATGTCGTCAACGTTCATCTGGTGCTGGAGAGTGGCGTGCCCAACATCGGAACGCTCTATGCACCGCCAACGGTGCTGCCAGGTAACAGCGTTGGACTGACAGCACCGGAGGTGGAGCCAGGCATCTGGGAGGTGTACACCAACGGCTGGGAGCGCTTTGCCAGTGAGGAAGACGCCCGCAGGCATCGCAACGGCGTGCCCTTCACCAACAATAGCGACCCCGTCTACTGGTATCAGAACCAGAAGGAGTGGATAGCCTTCTACTCGGAGACCTACCTGGGCAAGACCTATTCCAACTCCGTGCCCCTGAGCGTGGCCAACTACCACGACCTGGCAGCCGTGATGGCCGACAAGGAGCACCATCTGCACGTAGACTATGACCCGGAGAAACTGGAGCGTGACTGCAAGATATACATCAACGACTATAGTGCAGACGGCAAGAACGGACTCGACGAGCTGAAGGACTTCTTCAACCTGAGCTATGGCGATGCGTTGGATGGTCACAAACCGCTGAGCAACCACATTGCTGGTCTGGACAACCTGGAAATCATCCTGCGTAGCGACCTGGACTATAGTGGCAAGGAGTGGACGCCGTTGGGTAATGACGCTGCTTCCGGTGACCGCCGCTGCTTCGGAGCGATGTTCCATGGCGATGGACACACCATCAGCGGACTTGACCACTCGCTGTTCAAGAACCTTTGCGGCAACGTCTACAACCTGGGCGTCACCGGTAAGTTCACGTCGGCCGGCGTGGCCGATACGGGCGACGGCTTCGTGGAGAACTGCTGGGTGATGAGTGACCAGAAGACGATGGACGATGGAGTGCGTGCCGTATTTGGCCGTCCGACTGCCACAAGCGGCAAGCAGCTGGTGAACTGCTACTACCTGGACACCAACGCCTACAGCACCGTCGATGAACATCAAACCGGCCTGGCCCGCCCAATGCCACAGAAGGCTTTCAGCAGTGGCGAGGTGGCCTACAACCTGAATGGGTTCTATCTGGCCAAGCGCTATTACGACGGCATCAAGCAGGGTAGCGGAAAGAAGTATAGATACCTGCGAGCCAGCGCTGACGGCACTCTGCCCGAGAAGGCTGGCGACGCATGGTATCCCGCTGACTACGCCTACTATCCGCTGACTGGCGAGCACCAGTCTATCTACGGATACGTAGAGAACCGCTATGCCGACGGCGACTTCATCTATGCCGGAGGCTACCTGCCTACGGACGACAATATCCGTCTGCGCCAGGAGCAGAAGGAGGGCAGTGAGGAGACTACTGCCTACTATGCACCCATCTGGCCGGACGACTACCTGTACTTCGGACAGGTGCTGAACTACGGCTATGGCAACGTCACTGCTCCTAACCACCAGGTGCTGCCCAACCCCATTAGCAAGCGCAACGAACGGCTGCTCACGGCCAATGGCAACCGTGTCTATCGTGCGCCGGCCTACTACAGCAGTGGCAAGATGGAGTCCGTCTACTTCAACCCCAATGCCATCTTTGCCAAGAACATCAGCGACGATCTGACGACAACCATCCATAAGGGGCTGACGGCCATTGACTTCTCGGGTGGTAATGGCGACGTGGCTGGTGGCTATCATAGCGGACTCGTCACCACCATCGGCACCACGGCGGTCAGTCCGGCACGCTTCTACCCGCCATTGCTCGACGATGACGGCATCATAGACTTTTCCACCTACGACCTGACGCGCAACCTGCTGGTATATACCGGTACGGCGACTCCTGCGGCTACAATGACCAACGGCGTTATCGAGACCAAGTTGCACGATGCACCATATAGCTATAGCCAGCAGTACAACACCATCATGGTGGGCTACCAGGATCCGCACGATGTCTATGGACACTGGGTACAGCAACGTGTTGACGATAGCGGAGAGGACTATGTGGCCCCCAACGACCACCTGCTGGTGGACCGCGAGGACTTCAACTGCCCCATCAGCTATAAGTTCGACAACGATCATCGTATGTGGTATCAGAGGAAACCTCAGCCTGCCGTCTATGCCGACGACAACTACGTCAGCCTGAGCACCGGATGGCAGGGTATCAGCATTCCGTTCACCGCAGAACTGGTGACAACCGACCAGAAGGGCGAGATAACCCACTTCTATAGTGGCAGTAAGACTGCAGAGAACAGCGATGCCAAGATAGGCCATGAATACTGGCTGCGCGAATGTCAGGGTATCACCACGACATCGGCAGAGATAGCCACAGCTACGTTCAACTATCCTGATGCTGTCGGAACCGACACCAAAGAGGTGGGCAACACCTTCCTGTGGGACTACTATTACGAAGGCAACCACGGACACAACGACACCAATGGCGACAAGTATCAGGATGCCGACAAGCAGCGCGAGTATTACAGCAAGCCCCGCGAGTTTAAGGGCTACCCACGCTTGCAGACCGCCAAGCCATACCTCATCGGATTCCCTGGACCGACGTACTATGAGTTTGACCTCAGCGGACAGTGGACGGCAACAAGTACGGGTTCTACTGCTCCTGCTGCACTCGAGCGCCAGACCATCACCTTCGTGTCTGCCGAAGGGGCAACCATCGGTGTAAGCGACACGGAGCTGGAGGAACAGACGAAGCCATACAAGGGCTTCTCCTTCCGTCCCAACTACCTGAATGTTGATGCTGCTGAGGGTATTTACCTGATGGCAAATGGCGGTGGAAGCTACGACAAGGTAACCAGCGAGACAGCCGCAACAGCTAGAAAGCTCTCGCCGTTCCGTCCGTACTTCGTGGCCACGACGACGGGCGGTGCCCCCAGGCTGACGCGCAGCATCGTCTTCGATTCTGACGGCTCGCAATTCGCCATCGGCGACGAGCGCGAGTCGCAGGATGGCAACGTGGCCGAGTCAGTGGACATCCGCACGGGCAAGCGCCGCGTGGTGGTCACGTCCCGCCTGCGCCATAAGGCTGATGTGCGCATCTTCAATGCCGGCGGACTCTGTGTGGCCACGTTCGACGTGGAGCCGGGCCAGACCATCGAGCACCCCATCCTTCACGACGGCATCTATGTGGTACACGTGGCTGGAGGACGCTATCGCAGCAAACTGGCAGTGAGGTGACGATTCGCAGCAGGCTGGCCTCCCTGGCTCCCCGCCAGGGAGGTGCCAGCCCGCTGGATATTCCCTTACTGGGAACGTCATATTCCCTTACTGGGAACATATCATTCCCTTACTGGGAATGAAAAATCAGGCCTTATCGGTACATAGCCCTGCCTTTTTTACAAAAACAAAAAGTGTTTGGTGGCCCTGATACCTAACATCGTTTTCCGGAAAACCGCCTGTACAAAGGGCTTCCAGCGCATTTTGAGGCTGTCAAGAGGTAACATCAGAGGTAACAAAGAGGTAACATGACACCTAACACGACGCGTCGGACACGAAGCACCTGGCATGTTACCTCAGGTGTTACCTCTGATGTTACCTCTTTGTTACCTCTCGTGTTACCTCTGTAGTCGGTATTTGGTTGTGTAACAGTCTGAAAACGTGCAGGTTGTAGATTTTTGATGTTAGGTGTTCCCATTTTTTCGTTGCAATCGTTTCGCGGCGTAGTTTTCGTGGCGCCCTTTCCGTAAGATGCAGATACAAATTTTTTTGCCTTTTTCCTTGGCCGTTGAAAAACTTTTTTGTATATTTGCATGTTGTAACGTACACGTACGTACATTAATTAATGGGCAAGACCGATTCCGATCATTAAGAACAAGGTAAAAATATAGGATTAAAAATGGCGCACGATATACAGACTACGCAGCAGGACGGCCGGCACGGGGAGATCATCCTCTACCAGCCCGACGAGACCGTGCGCCTCGAGGTCCGTCTGGAGGATGATACCGTGTGGCTGACGCAGGCGCAGATGGCGGAATTATTCCAAACGACAAAGCAGAATGTCAGTCTACACGTTAACAACATATTCAGAGAAGATGAACTTCAAGAGACGTTAGTAGTAAAGGAATCCTTGACAACTGCCAAAGATGGAAAACGCTATCGTATGAAATTATACAATCTGGATGTCATCATTTCAGTAGGCTATCGGGTAAAGTCTAAGCGTGGCACACAGTTTCGCCAGTGGGCAAGCATGGTCTTAAAGGACTATTTGCTTCGAGGATATGCAGTAAAACGACAAATACAAGAACTAACGGATAGGGTTGATGCAAAATTCCTCAAATACGATTCACAACTGGAAAATATTCAAAACAAAATAGACTTCTTTGTCCGCATCTCGCTGCCACCTGTTGAGGGCGTTTTCTTCGAAGGTCAAATCTTCGATGCCTACCGGTTCGTAGAAACGCTAGTCAAGTCGGCCAAGCGGGAAATCATCCTGATAGACAACTACATCGACGCATCTGTCTTCGACCTGCTCGAAAAGCGCAGTCAGGGTGTCGATGCCACGATATACACCGAGCATGCAGCCCAGTCGCTGCAGCATCTGCAGCAGTTGAACCAGCAGCAGTATGGCCGTAGGATAGAGTTGAGGGAGTACAACAGCCGCTTCCACGACCGCTTCCTCATCCTCGACGACAGCCTCTACCATTTCGGTGCCTCCTTCAAAGACTTGGGCCGCCGCCTCTTCGCCTTCGAACTGATGGGAATCGACAAGAGTGTTATTCTCAGTCAGCTTTAACTGACAACGAATTATACGAGATTTGTCGAAGACCCACGAGGAACGCAGTAATTTCACGAATGAGATAAAAGACAACGGATTTTACGGATTAAACGGATTGAAGATATGACGAAGGATATGACGCACGATATACAGACTACGCAGCACGACGGACCGCAGCAGGGAGAGATCATCCTCTACCAGCCCGACGAGACGGTGCGCCTCGATGTCCGTCTGGAGGACGATACCGTCTGGCTTAATCAAGCGCAGATGGGTGAGTTGTTCGGAACGAATAGGCAGGCCATAACAAAACATCTGCAAAACATTTATGATTGTGAAGAACTCAAGAAAGAGTCAACAAGTTCCATTTTGGAACTAGTTCGCAGAGAGGGGAATCGAAACGTCAGACGAAAGATAGAATTCTACAATCTTGATGCTATCATATCTGTAGGATTTCGCGTCAATACCAAAAGAGGTATAGAGTTTCGACAGTGGGCAAATAGGGTGCTGAAGGAATACCTGCTCAGAGGCCATGTCGTCAATTCGCGGATTATGGCATTGGAACAGAGGGTAGAAGAACAGGGAAGTCTCTTGAAAGAGGTACAGCAGAAGATCGACTTTTTCGTCCGCACCTCGCTGCCGCCCGTCGAGGGCATCTTTTACGACGGCCAGATATTCGATGCCTACGCCCAGGTCGTCGGCCTCATCAGGCAGGCCAGGCGCAGCATCGTGCTCATCGACAACTATATCGACGAGACGACGCTCACCATGCTCAGCAAGCGCGATGCGGGTGTCTCGGCAACCATTTACACCCGCCCGCTCTCCCAGCAGCAGCAACTCGACCTCGAGCGGCACAACCAGCAGTATCCGCCCATCGCGGTGAATATCTGCCAGCACAACCACGACCGTTTCCTCATCATCGACGACACGGTCTATCTCTTCGGTGCCAGCCTGAAGGATGCCGGCAAGAAACTCTTCGCTTACATCAAGATGCAGGAGACATCGGCTACGGAACTGATGAGCAGAATAAGATAAAAAACGACTACGGATTACACGGATGAAACGGATTGAAGATATGACGAAAGATATGACTAACGACATACAGACCGCGCAGCAGGGCGGACAGCAGGGAGAGATCATCCTCTACCAGCCCGACGAGACCGTGCGCCTCGAGGTGCGACTGGAGGACGACACCGTCTGGCTGACGCAACAGCAGATGGCGGAGTTGTTTCAGACAACAAAGAATAATGTGACGCTGCATATTGGTAATGTTTACAAGGAGCATGAGCTTGTGGCAGAGTCAACCAGTAAGGAATCCTTACTAGTTCGAATGGAAGGTAAACGTCAGGT
>DFGF01000096.1:3876-10800 GCA_002371715.1 Prevotella sp. UBA3757 | reverse complement strand
CTCGTTTAATTGAATGTTTCATACTTCTCATTTTGTTTCTTTTTTAATCGTTCTTGTATTATGGTTACTTTATAATTCTCTCATCAAAGTCTGGTAGGGGGAAGCACTATCGGTATGGGCATAAAACACAGCGGCTTGCCCCGCACGAATGCAGGACAAGCCGTATATCGCCATCGCGCGCCGACACTTGTGTCGTCGCTCAATGTCTTTTTAGTTAATAAGGAATATAGTGAGTGAGTGAGTGAGTGAGTGAGTGAGTGAGTGAGTGAGTGAGTGAGTTAACGAATTATTTGACATGGCCAAACAATTCGCGTTAAACAATGTTATCACCTCAATCTTTCTCATACCTGAAATCTCATCTCGGTTAAAATCGTCGATTATTCAAATTCGGTGCAAAGTTACGAATTAATTATCATATTACACACTATTTCAACGTTAAAAGAGTAAAAAGGACACGAAAAGATGGCTGAGGGCTGATGTCTGATGTAAGATGTAAGAGGGAAGAGGGTGGAGGGAGTTGTCAGCAAAACAAATCGTCCAGAGTGAGTTCTCGTTGGATGCATTCAGAATGCTCATTCCTGTCAATACCCTTGGTCGTTATCATAGTCACAATGACATTCTTGTCGGTGTTTGTTGTCTCAATGAACGTTGAGACCTTGCGCTCAATGTCATCTTCGTCCTTGGCAGTCATAGTGTATGGTCTGTTCCAAAACTTCATTTCGCAGATATTGATAGTCCTGTCTGCACGGTCAATGAGCATATCAATCTGTGCAGAACGCAGTTCTCCCTTGCCAAACCACGAAAAGACATTGGCTGTAATGCCGGATATACCCAATGCCTTCTTGATTTGCTCCGCATGGTTCAAACATAGCATCTCGAACGACAGTCCACTCCATGTGCTGTAAACATGGGAGTTTTGGTTGTTTGACCAATAATTGGCATCATGGGCATCTGCTTTCTTCATGACCTGAAAGTAGAACAGGGTGAAAGAATCGACAAGCTGGTATAATGTATCTGTGCTTTTTCTTTCTTCGGAGTTCTGATTCGCCTGGTACCCGTTTGTCATGAGGAAAGGTTCATAGCTGCGTATAAACCCACAGCTTTCCAACTCTTCAAGCATCATGGAGAACTTGCCATTATCGGAGAGTTTAGTCTTTTCAAGTACTTCTTGTCGGGTCAATCCCTTTCCTTTGGTTGCCAATGCTGTAACTATCTTTATGTGGTTGGCAGCATTCTTATAAAGCGAGTTGTACAAACTTTGAAACTCGTCATGCAGTTCGCCATCCTCAGCAAAAATAAGCCTGTCGATGTTCTGCGCCACTCCTTCGCCCTTCTCCATTTTTGACAGGTAGAAAGGCACACCGCCAAGAACCATATAGCACTCGGCAATCTGTTTTGTTGAAAGGCGGAATCCCCGTGCATCAAAATACATCTGGCACTCTTTCAGCGTAAAGGGCTTCAGCGGAATCTTGTGAGTTACACGGTTATGGAGGCCACCCCTGTTCTTAATCAGGTTGTTGATAATCCATGACGTTGCACTGCCACAGACTATCAGTTTGATGTCATCGCGCCACGATGCCCACGAGTTCCAGAAATGCTCCAATCCACTGATGAAATTAGAGCGGGGAGTGTCCATCCAAGGCATTTCGTCAATAAAGACAATCTTCTTTCCTTCTGGCAGGGATTCCAAATAACTCTCAAGTGCCATGAAGGCATCAAGCCATGTCTTGGCAAGAGGCACTTCAGGCTTTCTTTTCCTGATGCCCTGCATGAAGTTCTTCAACTGAATGCGCATCGAAACCTTGTTCATGCCAGCCACATAAAAAGCATAGTCACTGCCTATGACTTTCTGTATGAGGAACGTCTTGCCTACGCGCCTACGTCCATATACTGCAATGAATTCAGACTGTTCAGAGTTGAGGTATTCCTTCAACTGCTGCTGTTCTTTCTCGCGTCCAATGAAAAGCTTATTCATACCATCTTGTTTTTGCTTGTAATTTATACCGATAAAGCTGCATGAGCAGTTTCGCGGCCTAGGCCGCAAAGGTACTCTTTTTTCTTCAAACTACCAAAGAAAATGCACGAAAACAGTCGCAGAGGTGGTATTTTTACCATATTAGCGACCATTTTCGTGCATTTTATACTAAACTAGGGATTGTTCTGATTTCTTACACACCGCCCCAACGTTAAACGAGTAATGCCCACGCCTTTCAGCGTGAACTCCTCTTCAGTTCTTGTACATTATCTTGAAAATTTGCCGATTTTCAGAGACAAGAATCTAAAAGTGGATATTCTTTGACCTGAAGGTGCAAAGCGACCCGGAGGTCGATGACACCCTATATGTCAATATGTCCAAATGGGAATCAGTTTTACCAGTATGGATATTTAGGCCTGACTAACTGGAAGCAACGGGCTATGGTAGTGATAAGTTCCCGTGTTCAGACCACCCCTCACCCCTCCTAACTTAGGAGGGGAAACAGATAGACTTAAGGATTTCGGGATTTTCAGGCGAAAAACACGGGAAACGCTTTGCCATTCGGAAAAAAAGCCGTACCTTTGCGGCCAATAACAGTAATGTGGACATAATATTGATTATGACAAGACTTTGGATCATGGCAGTGCTGGCGACAGTCGGCAGCGTTGCCCTTTCGGCTCAGACTAGCGAAAACGTTGTATACGTTGAATTAAACGAATACCCCGATGTCACCTACTTCCTGCCGGCACCGCCCGCCATAGGCAGTGTGGAATTCACGGATGACCTGGTGCAGTATCAGTGGGGCAAGACGCTGCGCAATACGGCGCGAGGCCAGCAGGCCAGCCGCGAGTCGCTGCCGTCGCCCGTCGTGACGGGGAACATCATGGCCGAGGTACTGGGACTGGACACCATCAGCCAGGAGGCTACTCCGGCCATGTGGCAACTGGTGGTGAAATGCGCCTTCACCGGCTTTCAGAGTACCGCGAAGGCTAAGGACAATTATATGCGCACGCGGCCCTTCGTACAGATGAACGACCCGGTATGGGCACAGTACGACACTGACCTTCTGCGCCTGAACGGCTCCTACCCCTCAAGCCACACGGCCTTCGGATGGTTTACCGCCCTGGCTTTTGCCGAGATGTGTCCCGAGGAGCAGGACAACATCCTGCGCCGCGGCTTCATGTTCGGCGAGAACCGCGTCATCGTGGGTGCCCACTACCAGAGCGACGTGACGGCGGGCTACCTCACGGCCGCAGCAGCCTTTGCACGCGCCCACGCCAACCCTGAGTTTCAGAAGGACATCCAGGCCGCCCGTGCCGAATATGCCCGGCTGAAAGGCCCGCTGCTTCCCGAGGCTACAGACGTGCCTCACGGCGAGAAGTTCCTGGGCGACCCCGTCGACACGACGAGCTATCGGTACGTCAGCGACCTGTCGCTCTACTGGGCCGGCAAGACCCTGCGCAATACTGAGCGCGGCAAGCAGGCAGCCCACGAGGCCGACTACAGTGCCGCCATGATGTACGAAATCATGGGCGAGGCCATCGGCATGACCATCAGCGAGGAGTCGACACCGGCCATCTGCCGCCTGATAAGCTATGTGCTGACCAAGTGCAGCGTAACAGCCGACCGCCTGAAGGAAATCCGGTTCCGCAAGCGTCCGTTCGTGCAACTGGATGAACCCTCGTTCGTGGCCGGCGACGAGGAGAAGGAGCGCGGCAAGAGCAGCTTCCCCTCCGGCCATACCAACCTGGGATGGACCGAGGCCCTGGTCATGGCAGAGCTTGCACCCAACCACCAGAACGAAATACTGCGCCGTGGCTATGAGTACGGCTACAACCGCCAGATAGTGGGCTACCACTGGTTTACGGACATCGTGGCGACGCGCCAGCTGTCGACGGCACTTTATGCCTACCTGCACAACGATGCCGAATTTGTGGCACTGATGCAGGCGGCACGCCAGGAGTACCAGTCGCTGGACCCCTCAGCCATCCAGACCGTCGCTCCCGACAATGGTGACGGACAACGGGCTGCCGTCTATACGCTGGACGGTCGCCGGGTGGACGGCCAGCCCGCCAGGGGCACCATCTACATCAGCGAAGGGAAGAAGAAGGTGGCCTACTAAAACAGAAAAGAGACCCTGTGTACGAATAATCAGTATTAAAAATGATAAATAACATGTTGAAAAAGAATTTAATTTGGATGGTGGCTGCCCTGCTGATAGTGGGCACACCCGTGATGACATCGTGTAGCAATGAAGACAACCACGTATCGACCCCCGTCAAGGTTGACAACTTTGCCTCATGGAACTCGTGTGAGGCGCTGACGGCGCTGAAGAACTACGTCGAGGACGTGACGAACCCCAATTCGCCCAACTACATCAGTCCGGAGGACCGCATCGTCACCAGTGACATGGACGGCACGTTCGTGGCCGAGCTGTACCCGACGTACTTCGAATACCTGCTGCTGGAACACCGCGTACTGGACGACCCCACCTATGCCGACACCATAGCCTCGGTACACGAGGCTGCCCAGAACATCCGCGACTTCGTGCGCAAGGGCACTGCCCTGCCCTCCGGCTTCGACATGATCCATGCCTACGCAGCCGCCAAGGCCTATGCCGGCATGACGGTGGCCGAGTTTGACAAGTACGTGAGGGACTTTGCCGCCCTGCCCGCCAACGGCTTCAAGGGCATGACCTACGGCGAGGGCATCTACAAGCCCATGGTCGAGGTATTCAACTACCTGAGGGACAACGGCTTCACCATCTACGTGGTGTCGGGTTCCGACCGCTTCATCTGCCGCGTACTGGCCGAGCCTCTGGGCATTGAGCCCAACCGCGTCATCGGCATGGACGTGAAGCTGAAGTCGCGCCAGCAGGGCACGGTGGCAGGCGTGAACTACACGATGGGCAAGGACGAAGACCTGATACGCACCGACGAGCTGATCATCAAGAACCTGAAGACGAACAAGGTGCTGCAGATTTCGCAGGAGATAGGCAAGGTGCCCGTACTGACATTCGGCAACAGCGGTGGCGATGCTGCCATGCACAACTACTGCCTAGGCAACACGAAGCACCGCACGGCAGCCTTCATGCTCATAGCTGACGACGACGCCCGCGACCATGCCAACCGCGAAAAGGCCCTGAAGCTGGGCCAGCAGTGGCGCGAGGCCGGCTACCACGTCATCTCCATGCGCGACGACTTCAAGACCATCTACGGACAGGGCGTAGAGGTGGTGCCCTTTACGTTCCCGGAATAAGCGGCTATGAAGATTGGCATCATACAGCAACACAATACAGCCGACCGCAAGGACAACATGGTCAGGCTGATGACTAAAACCAGACAGCTGGCCCGCCAGGGCGCACAGCTCGTCGTGCTGCAGGAACTGCACAACGGGCTGTACTTCTGTCAGGAGGAGGACGTCGACACGTTCGACCAGGCAGAACCCATACCCGGCCCCTCGACCGAGGTGTTCGGACGGCTGGCCCGCGAGCTGCAGGTGGTCATCGTGACCTCGCTGTTTGAGCGCCGCGCTCCGGGAGTGTATCACAACACCGCCGTGGTCATCGAGAAGGACGGCACGATAGCCGGCAAGTACCGCAAGATGCACATCCCCGACGACCCGGGTTACTACGAGAAGTTCTACTTCACACCCGGTGACCTGGGCTTCCACCCCATCCAGACCTCCGTCGGACGGCTGGGTGTGCTGGTGTGCTGGGACCAGTGGTACCCGGAGGCCGCCCGACTCATGGCCCTTCAGGGTGCCGAACTGCTCATCTACCCCACGGCCATCGGCTACGACAGCCACGACACGCCCGAGGAACAGGAGCGCCAGCGCATGGCCTGGCAGACGGTGCAGCGCGGCCACGCCGTGGCCAACGGACTGCCCGTCGTCACCGTCAACCGCGTGGGAAATGAAGGACTTATAAAGTTCTGGGGCACGTCGTTCGTCAGCGGCCCGCAGGGCGAACTGCTCTACGAGGCTCCGACGGACCAGGAGGCTGCCGCAGTGGTGGACGTCGACATGGCGCGCTCGGAACAGGTACGCCGCTGGTGGCCCTTCCTGCGCGACAGGCGCATTGACAGCTACGGCGACATCACCAGGCGGTACGTTGACGACTGAACCGTCGCCGCCTCCGCCCAGTGGCGGAAAAAAAATTGTAAATCGTAAATTGTAAAATCGTAAAATCAAAATGGCCAACAACCTAAGATTCCAAGTCGTGGAAGAGGCGTTCAAGAAACGCCCCGTGGAGGTGAAGGTGCCCAAGGAGCGCCCCTCAGAATTCTTCGGTAAATACGTGTTCGACCGCAAAAAGATGTATAAATACCTGCCCAAGGACGTCTACGACAAGATGATAGACGTCATGGACAACGGTGCACGGCTGGACCGGGGAATAGCCGACGCCGTGGCTGCCGGCATGAAGCAGTGGGCCCAGGAGATGGGCGTGACGCACTATACCCACTGGTTTCAGCCGCTGACCGAGGGCACCGCCGAGAAGCACGACGCCTTTGTGGAGCACGACGGCAAGGGCGGCATGATTGAGAAGTTCTCGGGCAAGCTGCTGGTACAGCAGGAACCCGACGCCTCGTCGTTCCCCAACGGCGGGATAAGAAATACCTTCGAGGCCCGAGGCTATTCGGCCTGGGACCCCACCAGCCCCGTGTTCATCATGGACGACACGCTGTGCATCCCCACCATATTCATAGCCTACACGGGCGAGGCCCTGGACTACAAGGCCCCGCTGCTGCGCGCCCTGCACGCCGTGGGCAAGGCGGCACGCGACGTCTGCCAGTACTTCTACGACGACGTACAGAAGGTGCAGGTGAACCTGGGCTGGGAACAGGAGTACTTCCTCGTGGACGAAGGCCTCTACTCGGCACGCCCCGACCTGCTCATGACCGGACGCACGCTGATGGGCCACGAGTCGGCCAAGAACCAGCAGATGGACG
>DFGF01000096.1:3653-3789 GCA_002371715.1 Prevotella sp. UBA3757 | reverse complement strand
ACCGCGTGCAGGCCTTCATGAAGGACCTGGAGATTCAGGCCCTGGAACTGGCCATCCCCGTGAAGACGCGCCACAACGAGGTGGCCCCCAACCAGTTTGAGCTGGCGCCGATATTCGAGGAGTGCAACCTGGCCGT
>DFGF01000096.1:0-3509 GCA_002371715.1 Prevotella sp. UBA3757 | reverse complement strand
AGCCCTTCGACGGCATCAACGGCTCAGGCAAGCACAACAACTGGAGCCTGTCGACGGACACGGGCATCCTGCTGCATGCGCCTGGCACGACACCCGAGGAGAACCTGCGCTTCATCACCTTCATCGTCGAGACGCTGATGGCCGTCTACCGCCACAACGGACTGCTGAAGGCCTCCATCATGAGTGCCACCAACGCCCACCGACTGGGCGGCAACGAGGCGCCGCCGTCCATCATCTCGTCGTTCCTGGGCACCCAGCTGACGGAACTGCTGGACCACATCGAGCTGTCGGACAAGAACGAGCTGTTCTCGCTGCAGGGCAAGCAGGGCATGGAGATTGACATACCGCAGATTCCCGACCTCATCGTCG
Organism: Prevotella sp. UBA3757; assembly: GCA_002371715.1. Lineage (GTDB taxonomy): Bacteria > Bacteroidota > Bacteroidia > Bacteroidales > Bacteroidaceae > Prevotella. The sequence continues at coordinate 3,140 of DFGF01000096.1, read as the reverse complement.
ACAATACCGACCGCAACCGCACCAGCCCCTTTGCCTTCACGGGCAACCGCTTCGAGTTCCGCGCGCCGGGCTCGTCGGTCAACTGTGCGTCGGCCATGATAGCGCTGAACGCCGCCATGGCCGAAGCGCTGAACTCGTTCAAGGAGCGCGTCGACCAGAAGATGGCTGAACTGGCACTGCGCCCCGAATATACCGCCGGTACGGGCCATACGGCCAAGTTCCACGCCATCGTCGAGGTGCTGCGTGACGACATCAAGACCTGCAAGCCCATCCGCTTCGACGGCAACGGCTACAGCGAGGAGTGGGTCGAGGAGGCTGCCCGCCGAGGGCTGGACGTCGAGAAGTCGTGTCCCGTCATCTTCGAGCACTACCTTGATGCGTCAAGCATCACGATGTTTGAGTCGACCAAGGTGATGACGGCCAAGGAGCTGGAGGCCCGCAACGAGGTGAAATGGGAGATGTATGTCAAGACCGTACAGATAGAGGCCCGCGTGCTGGGCGACCTGGCCATGAACCACATCATACCCGTATCGACACACTACCAGTCGCAGCTCATCAAGAACGTGCAGGGCATGAAGGACGTGTTCAGCGCCGACAAGGCCGAACGGCTGTCGGCCCGCAACATGAAGCTCATCGAGGAGATTGCCGAACGCACGGAGAAGATAGAACAGCTGGTGGAGGACCTGACCGACGCACGCCGCGTGGCCAATCGGATACCGAACATCCACGAACGCGCCATCAGCTACCACGACACCGTCTGCCCGCACATGGAGGCCATCCGCCACGAGATAGACAAGCTGGAAATGATTGTTGAGGACGGCCTGTGGACACTGCCGAAATACCGCGAACTGCTGTTCATCAGATAAGTAACCGGTAATCATAAATTGTACGCAGAGACGCTGAGACACAGAAATGAAAAAGGGGACTCACTCATGAGTCCCCTTTTTTTATGTGTGGTCGCCTTACTTCACGCTCCACTCAAAGAGTCCGGCAGAGTCGTGGTCGGGCAGCGTCACCTCCAGGCGCAGGGCCTTAGTCCTGACGGGCTTGAAGTTGACCGTGCTGGCCACACCGGGATGCACGGGATAGCCGGAAGGCTCCTCGACAGGCTGCCACTGGCCGGCGGCCGTCTGATAGAGGATGCGCCACGACTTCGGAACGTCGCAGCCGCCCCAGGGCTTGTCGCTGAACCAGTAGACGGTCGAGGTGCTGACCTCGCTCTCCTGGGGCAGTTCATAGGCTATCCACTCCGTAGAGGCCTGCTTGGGCCACCAGTGCGTATAGGGCACCGAACGGTCGGTGGCCTCCTTCGGCACGAGGCGGTCGTTGACAGCCGACAGGGCCGGCAACTGCATGGACGACGTCACCCGGCTCTCGCTGGCCAGCGTGGCGGGCTGGGCCGGCGTGGTGGCATTGAGGTCCTGGGCCAGCCAGACGCGCATCTTGCCGCTGCCCCTGTGACACCAGGCATAGTAAGGAATGAGCGTCAGCGTGCGGTCGGTGGCCTGCAGGCGGCCCTGCTTGTTGAAGTCGAGGCTCTGGGCATCGGTCATCAGCGTGACGACGGGCGTACCGGCCACCTCGCCACGGCCCAGACGGAACGTGGGATGCTGGTTGACCAGCACGCTCATGACGTCGAAGTTGTTGTCGGGATGCTCGGCACAGTAGACCAGCGGACCGCGCTCGATGCTGACCATGCCACGGTCGGCACTGACCAGATGATGGGCACGCACGGTGCGCGGCTCCATGTCGAAATGCAGCTGAACGACGTCGCCCTTCTTCCACTTGCGGTCGATGGTCAGGTAACCGTCAGGGGAGAGTTGACAGTTGACAGTTGACAGTTGAGAGTTGACAGTTGACAGTTGAGAGTTTGCTACCGCTGTACCGTTCACGGTGACGGTATAGCCGAGGCGCTTGTTGTCGCTGTAAGTGTAGAGGTCGGAGGGCACGACGCTGCCCTTGACCCAACCGGGAATGCGGAGCTTCATGGCGAACTGGCCTGCGGAGGACTTGTCGACGCGGATGGTGATGTCGCCGTCCCACGGATAGTTGGTCTCCTGACTCAGTGTGAGTTTCTTGCCGCCGACGGTCAGGTTCGACGTGTTGGAGAGGAAGAGGTTGACATAGACCGACTTATCCTTGACGGCATAGACATAGCCGGGCAGCGAGGGGATAAAGCGGCAGATGTTGCTGGGACAACAGGCACAGCCAAACCACGCCTGGCGCTGGTGCTGGCCCATCGACTCGAGGGGGTTGGGATAGAAGAAGCCGTCGCCCGTCAGGCTGACGCCCGAGATGAGTCCGTTGTAGAGCGTGCGCTCCAGCACGTCGTAGTATTTCGAGTCGCCATGGAGCAGGAACAGGCGGTAGTTGACGTAGACATTGCCGATGGCGGCACACGTCTCGCAGTAGGCACTCATGTTGGGCAGCTCATAGTTCTTGCCGAAGGCCTCGCCCGAGGCCGTGGCACCGATGCCGCCGGTGATGTAGAGTTTCTTGGAGACGATGTTGCTCCAGATGTTGTCGATGGCGTGGATGTAGGACTCGTCGCCCGTCAGGGCCGCCACGTCGGCCATGCCCGCATACATATAGGCGGCACGCACGGCGTGACCCACGGCCTCGTCCTGCTCGGTGACGGGCTTGTGGCTCTGGGAATACTCCTGCTTGATGGCGGTCTTGCCACGGTAGTCGAGCAGGAACTTGGCAAAGTCGAGATAGCGCTGCTGTCCGGTGGCCAGGTAGAGGCGCGCCATGGCCATCTCGGCTATCTGGTGACCGGGCACGACACACAGCTGTCCGGCACGGGGACCGACCTCGCGGCAGGCCACATCGGCATAGCGGCAGGCAATGTCGAGGAACTTACGTTTGCCGGTAGCCTGCCAGTAGGCCACGGCACCCTCCACCATGTGGCCCAGGTTATACAGTTCGTGGCTCAGGTCCTCCTCCTTCACCCACCGGCGGTCGCCGGCCCAGTGGTGGGGATTGGCGGGATTCTGGGTACGGGCGGTATAGAGGTAGCCGTCAGGCTCCTGCGCCGTGGCAATGATGTCGATGACCGAGTCGCAGTAGGCTTCCAGCCGCTTGTCGGGGTAGGTCTGCAGGATGTAGGCGGCGCCCTCCAGCGTCTTGTAGGGGTCGGT
>DFGF01000143.1:16700-21014 GCA_002371715.1 Prevotella sp. UBA3757 | reverse complement strand
GGCAAAGGTACAAATAAAATCTGAGGAAGTCACTCCTTTTGGAGGAATATTTCACGTAAGAGAGCTTTTTTCCCGTTATATGGCTCCGATTATCGACAAAGTGCTGGGGCTGCGATGTGCGTCGTACGGCTATCAGTACAGCGAGATCGTTGGTTCACTGTTAATAAAGGTGGCGACCATCTGTGAAGACCGCAGACACCGTGAGTAAACAATGAATTAAATTGTTAAGAATTGAAAGCTGCCACCTGTCCGTGATGGATAGGTGGCAGTAATTATACCCACCCCAGGTCTCGAGCGAGGGGAGTAGACAAATGAAGAGGTTCAAGCTGGTCACTCGTCAAATGAGCCGGCTCATCTCGTCCATCGAGCCGGCTCAACTTATGTGTTGAACCGACTGAAAAGTAGTTCTGAGCCGACTCAACGGTCAAGATGACCTGGGTGAAACGACGACAACGCAAGCTGTCCGAAATATTGGGGCTATGAGGTTCTTTAACCTGAAGGTATAAAGTGTGGCTTCGCAATCGACTCCTTGAACTTGCGACATCTCAACAAGATATAATTGAATTTGTTTTTTAAATTTAAAATTAAATTGTGAATAAGGATGGCGACCATCTGTGAAGACAGCCGACACCATGAGTAAACAATGAATTAAATCGTGGCCAACGGGCACCGCCTGAAGGTGGGGCGCGAGATTTGGTTGCACCACGGTTCCACATTCACCATCGGCAACACGCAGTTCACCTATATCGAGAAGGATATCCGGTAAAAGAAAAAACTTCCCTGAAAGCTAATCACCGATGAGCAGTCTCCCTCATGAAACCTACTCTTCGATGGTCAGCTCAAGGTCGTCGGTTTGGTTCTGGCGCTTGGCATCACCATAGTCGCTGATGTCGCGAAGCACGCTGTTGGCCAGCTTCTCGGCATCGGCGACGGTCTGTTTGATGGAGGGCATCAGGGCCGCATAGGCTTCTGCCTGTTTAGCTATGTCGAGCAACTGCGCCAGCAACTGCTGCCCACGCTCCGAGCGATGCTCATTGCCCTCGGCATGCACCACGAAGCATTCTGCCGCCTGGTCAGCAAAGAGGTTCAGCGCTGACGACATGTTTTCCACCTGGCTACGGATGGATGCCGTCAGCCGCTGGCGCGCCGTATCGCTGAAGTGTGCGTCGCCGGGCAGCGCCGCCACATGGCCTGTCGTCAAAGCCAGCTGTCTGAGGTCACTGCTGAACGTCACGACACGATAGTCGCAGGGATAGGAAATCAGCGAACCCGTATTCACGTCGTAAATGCTGCGCGTGAGGTCGCCATTCTGCCCTTTGGCAATGTCGGAGGTATGGACATGTCCCGTGAAGATGACACGGATGCCGGCGTCAGCCAGTCGGTTGCGCACCTGCTCGTAGTTGGCAATGACGGCCGTCTTCACGAATCTGTCGACACCAAAGAAGTGCGGAAACAGCGGGTGGTGCATCATGGCCACCACCTGCTTGCCCTGCCTGGCGGCCTCTTCAGCCTTGCTGCAGACCCAGTTCAGCGTCATGTTGCTCAACCAGCCGTTCTCGCCGGAGTCTATGCCAATGACGACCAGCCCCTCTACGGGTTCCGTACAGTAGGTCAGCGTACTGCCCTCACGGTCGGAGCCCTCGCCGTAGCCGTAGCGGGCGTAGAGTCGTGCAAAGTCGTCTGCCGTGGCAGTAACGGCCTTCGTGGTCGTGGCACCGTCGTAGCTGAGTGCATTCCGCGTGCCCAGGTCGTGGTTGCCTGGGATGACCAGCGTCTTGATACCGGCTGCTCGCAGCTCGTCCAGCTTGCCAACCACGTACTCATGACTCAGCAGCTCGCCATCCTTGGTGATGTCGCCGGTTATCAACAGCAACTGCGGCCGGATGTCCGTCTTCAAACGCTCAACCATCGCGTCAAACAGTTCCCGGCTGCGGTCCACCATCTTGCGGTCGGAGGCCAGAAACTGCTGCCAGGCCGTCCCGTCGCTGACCAGCAACTGCGGAGCCATGACGTGCGTGTCCGACAGTACCGCCATCTTCACCTGGGCAACGGCATCAGCCGGTTGCCACCATATTGCCTGCCATGCTACGAGCACGGCCATTACTATCCATCTCACCATTACTTTTTATTTTGAAATTTGAAATTTGAAGTTTGAAATTGATGGTCAGTTCCTACGGTGGTAATTATTTCCCCTCATAAGTTAGGAGGGGTTAGGGGTGGTCTGAACAGGCGTATTAATTTGTAGCAACTTTTTTTTGCATATCACTAAACGGATTAAACGGATTGTCAAAGTCAACTTAATATCAGCCTTGTCTGAAAATCCGTTTAATCCGTTGTATTTATAAAAAATATCTTCTTCCTTAGTTGTATTTCAGTATCTGGCCGGCTCTCAGCTTGGCGTTCTTCTTCAAATGGTTCAGCTTCATAATGGCACTGACCGTCGTACCGCGACGCTTGGCAATGGAGTAGAGCGTCTCGCCCCTCTTCACCTTGTGGAAGTGAGAGTCCTGGGCGTAGCTGGCTGCGGGAGCAGCTGTTGCCAGTTCGACATCCTCGTCAGCCTCGGAAGTCCTGATGCTGGTGCCGCCCACGCCGCGCAGGCGGTTGGCAACGACGGACTCACGCTTGTAGGAAGACTTGCGGAATATGTAGTAGTCGTCGATGACATCCTGATTGCGGAAGTCGAACATCAAGGCCGGATTCAGGGCCACGCCACAGAGGCGCGTCTCGAAATGCAGGTGACTGCCGGTGCTGCGGCCTGTATTGCCACCCAGTCCGATGGGATCGCCGGCACGCACCTCCTGGTCTTCCTCCACCAGCTGTTTCGACATGTGGCCGTAGATGGTCTCCAGTCCGTTGTAGTGCCGAATGACCACGTACTTGCCGTAGCCGCGTCCCTCGTAGCGCACCACGCGCACCTTGCCCGAGAAGGCAGCACGGATGGTGTCGCCAATGTAGACCTTGATGTCAAGGCCCTTGTGCTGACGTCCCCAGCGTGCGCCGAAGTTCGACGTGATGAGACGGCTGTCCGTAGGCATGCAGAAGTCCTTCAGCGAGATGCGGAAGGTATCGGGCAGTGTCGTCTCACGGTGGGCATACTGGTTGCTCCAGTCCTCGTAGAGGTCTTCAGCCGGGGAGTCATAGTTTTCCGTATAGATAATACGCTGCAGGGCCACGCTGTCTACAGCCTTCATTTTTCGGTCTATCGGGGCCTGACGTGCCAACAAGTCTTGTCCCGTCATCGGGAGAGAACTCATCGTTGCTAAAGCCAGGAATGCAATTTTCGTCAATAATTTCATACGTTAATTTTTGATTCGGTTATGTTCGCAATAAAACGCTTTACGGTTGTAAAACGCTGCAAAGATACAAAATATTGTCCGAAAAAAGAATGAAACGCCCGCGGTTTAAGTTTTATTTGCGTGTTTTAACACTCCTTTTTTTAGTTGACAGTTGAGAGTTGACAGTTGACAGTTGACAGTTGACAAATCATAAATTTCAAATTTCAAACTTCAAATGTCAAGAAATTGCGGCCCAATTGACATTTGTCTTTCGCAGCTGGCGCAGCCGGTGCCACAGCAGGGCGTAGCGTTCCGACGTACAGGCCGGGTCGTCGTCGATGACGAGCTGGGCCTCGTCGCGCGCCATCTGCACCAACTGCCCGTCACGCGCTATGTCGGCTATCTTCAAGTCGAAGGCCATGCCGCTCTGCTGGGTTCCCTCCAGGTCGCCCGGACCGCGCAGCTTCAGGTCGGCCTCGGCTATGCGGAACCCGTCGTTGGTCTCGCACATGATGTCAATGCGCTTGCGCGTGTCGTCGGCCAGTTTGACACCGGTGACGAGGATGCAGTACGACTGGTCGGCACCGCGCCCCACGCGCCCGCGCAACTGGTGGAGCTGCGAGAGGCCGAAGCGCTGGGCATCGAGGATGACCATGACCGAGGCGTTGGGCACGTTGACGCCCACCTCGATGACCGTCGTAGCCACGAGTATCTGGGTCTCGCCACTGACGAACTTCTGCATCTCGGCCTCCTTGTCGGCAGGGCGCATCTTGCCGTGCACCTTGCTCAGCCGGAACTCGGGAAACGCCTGGCGCAGCACCTCAAAGCCGTCCTCCAGGTTCTTGAGGTCTGTCTTCTCGCTCTCCTCTATCAGCGGGAACACGACGTACACCTGACGGCCCTGACGGATCTGCCTGCGGATGCCTTCGTAGAGCGAGGGCAACGAGCGGTCCGTCACGTGCTGCGTCACCACGGGCTTGCGCCCGGGGGGCAGTTCGTCGATGACGCTGACGTCCAGGTCGCCATAGAGCGTCAT
>DFGF01000143.1:8125-16641 GCA_002371715.1 Prevotella sp. UBA3757 | reverse complement strand
GCCAGCGTGCGGGGAATGGGCGTCGCCGTCATCACCAGCACGTGGGGCGGATTCTGGCTCTTGCTCCAGAGCTTGGCACGCTGGGCCACGCCGAAGCGGTGCTGCTCGTCGACCACCACCATGCCCAGCCGGGCAAAGCGGACGGTATCCTCGATGACGGCATGCGTACCCACCAGGATGTGTATCGTACCATCCGTCAGCCCGTCCAGCACCTCCTGCCGGCGCCGCCCCTTGACGATGCCCGTGAGCAGTGCCACACGGACGGGCATGTCGTGCAGAAAGTCCATGATGGTCTTCAGGTGCTGCTCGGCCAGTATCTCCGTCGGGGCCATGATGCAGGCCTGGTAGCCGTTGTCCAGCGCAATGAGCATCGACATCAGTGCCACCAGCGTCTTGCCGCTGCCCACGTCGCCCTGCAGCAGGCGGTTCATCTGGCGCCCGCTGCCCATGTCCCTGCGGATTTCGCGGATGACGCGCTTCTGGGCATCGGTCAGCGGGAAGGGCAGGTTGCGGTGGTAGAAACCGTTGAACAAGTCGCCCACCCGCCCGAAGACGTAGCCGCGGAACTTGCGGCGCTGGTCGCTCGCATACCTTAATATATTCAGCTGCACGTAGAACAGCTCCTCGAACTTCAACCGCAGCCGCGCCTGTTCCAGCTGCCTGGCATGCTGCGGATAGTGTATCAGCCGCAGAGCCTCGTCGCGGCTGATGAGGTGCAGCTTCCGGGTGATGAGGTCGGGCAGCGTCTCGTCCACAGGCTCCCGAAGCACGCCGAGCAGCGTCTTGGTGAAGCGCTCGACGGACCGCGAGTTCAGCCCCGCCTTCTTCATCTTCTCGGTAGTATGATAGTACGGCAGCATCGTCATCGTCGCAAACTCCAGGTTGTCAGCCTCGTCCACGTCGGGGTGCACCACCTGAATGCGCCCGTTGAACACCTGCGGGCGGCCGAAGACGACGTACTCCCGGCCTATGGCATACTTCTTGATGGCGTTCTCGGCATAGTTAAACCATGTCAGATCCATCACCCTGCCCGAACCGTCAGTGAAGTGGGCCACGACCCGCTTCTTGCGCGCCCCCATCTTGAACGTCTCGAACGAGAGAATGCGCCCTTTCACCTGTACGAAAGGCATGTCGCCCGTCAGTTCGGCAATGCTGTAGACCCTCGAGCGGTCAATGTGCTTGTAGGGATAGTACTCCAGCAAGTCGCCAAACGTCCGGATGCCCAGTTCCTCGCTGAGCATCCTTCTGCGCTGGGGCCCTACGCCCGGCAGGTATTGTATGTCTTGTTGCAGTATGTTGCCAGTCACGCGACAAAGGTACAACTATTTTTCATATCCTCCAAATTTCCGGCAGACTATTTAGAAACTACAATAACTGCCACCTATCCATCGCGGACGGGTGGCAGCATTCAATTTAAATTCTTAACAATTTAATTTTAACTTATTTACCATGGCTGGCGATCTTCCCAGACAGCCGCCAAATTATTCACAATTTAATTTGGGTCTTCACAGGAATGACGTGATACCTGCATCATGCATGGCCAGCGATGTTTCAGACGGCAGGACAAGGGACTCTTGCTGCAGTAACAGATGCTAAGCAACGAAAAAAATCCTTTTAGTCCAGTAAATCCTTAGCCCAAAATTTGGTTTTCTGCCGGCTTCTTCGTATCTTTGCAGCGTCAGACGATTCAAGAGACAAAAATCATACGTATATGTTGACAGTTGCAAATCCCATCTACGACAGCGTGTTTAAGTATCTGATGGAGGACGAACGCATAGCCAGAACGCTCCTTTCTGCCCTCCTGAAGAAGGACGTTGTGAACGTCGAAACCCGACGTAACGAGTACACCAACATCGGGCGCGACGGACTCTCCATCTTCCGCATCGACTTCGGCGCGACGATTCGCGAGGCCGACGGCTCGCAGCACCTGGTGCTCATAGAGTTGCAGAAGACGTGGGTCGAGACCGAGACCCTGCGCTTCCGCCAGTATCTGGGTGCCCAGTATGCCAATACGGCCAACATGATACCCAACAGCAGGGAGGGCTATGCCATCCCCATGGTGACCGTCTACCTGCTGGGCCATCAGATTGGCGACATCGAGGAACCGGTGCTCTACGTGCGCCGCAACTCGTACGACTATAACGACCGGGAGGTGACCAAAGGACTGCCCAACCCGTTTATCGACAGTCTGACCCACGACAGCATCATCGTGCAGATACCCCTCTTGCACGGTCAGATTAACAACCGTTTGGACAAGGTACTGAGCATCTTCGACCAGTCGCACCAGGCCGCTGGCACCAAGCAGATGCTGAACATCGACGAGACAACATACGACGGCGACGACGAGATGCAGATCATCGTCAGTCGACTGCTGGCGGCGGCCTCCGATGCTCAGATGCGCCACAACATGAACGTAGAGGACGAATATTTCTCTGCCATAGAAAGTCGTGACACCACTATCATGCTAAAAGACAAAAAGATAGCCGACCAGAATGCGACCATCAATGAGCAGAGTGCAACCATCGATGAGCAGAGTGCTACCATCAATGAGCAGAGTGCAACCATCGATGAGCAGAGTGCTACCATCAATGAGCAGAGCGCGACCATCAATGAGCAGAGCGCGACCATCAATGAGCAGAGTGCGACCATCAATGAGCAGAGTGCTACCATCAATGAGCAGAGTGAAAGGATTGCCAATCAGCAAGAAATGCTTCGCACATCCATCAAAATGCTCGTCGGCGCCGGCATGAGCCCTGAGGCTGTGGCCCTCAACCTGAACAAGCCTATTGAGGTCATCAGACAATTGATGAATCGCTGAAAACAACCCCATGAGCCGTGCTGACGACAGCGGTTTCTGCAGCCCTTCGGGACATAGAGCGTACAGGTGCTGTAAATGTCCGGCTGAAGGGTAAAGGCTGTACGCATTTCTTAACCGCGTTTATATTTCTGGCTATATATTGTCTAAGTGAGTACCTCGGCTATCTTCAGGTCGAAGGGGGTGGTCAGCTTGATGTTCTCGCGGTTGCCCTCGACGAGGGTGATGCCGGAGCCGAAAGCTTCGACCACACTGGCATCGTCGGTAAAGGCGTCGTTGTACGGCTGGCGGTTGGCGGCCTTCAGCAACTGGATGTCGAAGCACTGGGGCGTCTGCACCAGTCGGTAGTCGCCGCGCGGCTTGGTGCCTTCCACGACATGGCGCAGCGTCTCGACGACGGGCACGACGGGCACGACGGCCTTCGACGTACGCGCCACGTCGTAGCATCGGCGGATGACGTCGATGCTGGGGAAGGGGCGTACGCCGTCGTGTACGCCGACGACGCCACGGGCATCGTCGGGAATCAGTGCCAGACCATTCTGTACGCTGTGGAAGCGCGTCTCGCCGCCGTCGGCCATGAGGTAATCCACCGTAAAGGCGTATGCCGCGCATAATTCCTGCCAATAGGCCTGCTGAGCCTTGGGCAGTACCAGGATGATTGTCAGGTGCGCCGAGTACTCGCGGAACCGCTCGATGGTGCGCATCAGCACCGGACGTCCGCCGACGGGCAGGAACTGTTTGGGTATGTCGCTGCCCATGCGCAGTCCCTTGCCGCCAGCCACGATAATGACGTAGTCCATCAAGCCAACAGGTGTTTGAAGCGCATGCCCTCGGCAATCTGGTCGCTGGTCTTACGGTCTGCCAGCTGTGCCAATAGCTCGTAGGCGAAGGGGAAAGCGGCAGCAGGTCCCTCGCCGGTGGTGACATGGCCGTCGACGGTGACGAGGTCGGCGGTATATTTAGCACTGTTTTCAGCCAAGGCTTTCTCGAACCCGGGGTAGCACGTGGCGCGCTTGCCGTCGAGAATGCCTAACGGTGCCAGGACGACAGCCGGCGAGGCACAGATGGCAGCCACCTTGCGACCGGCAGCGAACTGGTCGACGACGGCCTTGCAGACGCCCTTGTGGGCAAAGAGGTTCGAGGCTCCCGGCATGCCGCCGGGCAGGAACAGCAGGTCGGCGTCGGCGAAGTCGCCCTGCTCGAACATGATGTCGGCCTCGATATTGACACCGTGGGCCGACTGCACCAGCGGGAAGTCGCCGGTACTCACCGTCGTTACGTCCAGACCGCCGCGACGCCATACGTCGACAGGGATGAGGGCTTCAACATCCTCGAAGCCGTCAGCTAAGAATACATATACCTTTTTCATCTGATTGTTTTGTTTAGGGCACGGATTACACGGGTTTCGCGGCTTTATCCTTTAAGTCAAATCCGTGTCCATCCGTGAGATCCGTGCCGATATGATTACTGAAGTGCCTTTAAATACTGCCGGATGGTGTCGCGCAGTCCCAGATAGAGGGCATCGCAGATGAGGGCATGGCCTATCGACACCTCGTCGGTCCAGGGAATCTGCTCATGATAGTAGTGCAGGTTCTCCAGCGAGAGGTCGTGGCCGGCATTCAGACCCAGCCCCACGCGGCGCGCCTCCTCGGCAGCGGCCACGAACGGGGCGATGGCAGCCTCGCGGTCGGCCTGATAGCCGGCGGCGTACGGCTCCGTATAGAGCTCGACGCGGTCGGCACCGCACGTCTTGGCCCCCGCCACCATGCGCGGGTCGGCGTCGACGAAGATGCTGGTACGGATGCCCGCCTCGCGGAACGTCCGGCAGACGTCGGTCAGCTGCGCCTTGTTCTCCAGCGTGTCCCAGCCGTGGTTCGACGTAATCTGGTCGTGGCCGTCGGGCACCAGCGTCACCTGCGTGGGCTTCACCTCCAGCACCAGTTCGACGAACGACGGGATGGGGTTGCCCTCGATGTTAAACTCGGTGCTGATGAGCGGCCGTATGTCGCGCACGTCCTGATAGCGGATGTGACGCTCGTCGGGACGCGGATGGACGGTAATGCCCTGTGCACCAAAAATCTCTGCATCGCGTGCTACAGCCAGCACGTTGGGGTTGTTGCCGCCGCGCGCATTGCGCAGGGTGGCAATCTTATTGATATTTACACTGAGTCTAGTCATTTTTTTCACTTTTCACTTTTCACTTTTCGCTTTTATTTGTATCTTTGCACCGTTATTGACTGCAAAGTTACGAAAACTTTGTGAATAAAGAAGCGAAAAAGCGAAAAAAAAAAATTATGGCATCACGAAAACTAAGGTTCGCCATCTTCGGCAATACCTACCAGCCCAAGAAGTCGGCTTCCATCCAGACGTTGCTGGCCGCACTGGCCGGACGGCAGGCCGACGTCGTGGTAGAGCGCGAATTCTATGACTTCATGACCCGCGGACTGCACCTGTCGCTGGGCGACGTCCTGGTGGCAGACGGCAGCGACTTCGAGGCCGACTTCGTCATCTCGATGGGCGGCGACGGCACTTTCTTGCGCGCAGCCAGCATGGTGGGCGACAAGCAGATTCCCATCCTGGGCATCAACACGGGCCGGCTGGGATTCCTGGCCGATGTCAACGCGCAGGAGATAGCGCACACCATACAGGCTCTGTACGAAGGCGACTATACGGTGGACACGCGGGCCGTCATCCAGGTGGAGACCGAAGGGCAGCCGCTGCAGGGCTACGACTGTGCACTGAACGACGTGGCCATCCTGAAGCGCGACAATGCCTCGATGATTACCATCCATACCACCATCAATGGCGACTACCTGACGACGTACCAGGCCGACGGCCTCATCCTGAGCACGCCGACCGGCTCGACGGCCTACTCGCTGTCGAACGGCGGTCCCATCATCGTGCCGGGCACGCACGTCTTCGCACTGACGGCCGTCGCGCCGCATTCGCTGAACGTCAGGCCCATCGTCGTCTCGGAGGACTCCGAAATCACGCTGACCATCGAGAGCCGCACCCACAACTTCCTGGTGGCACTGGACGGGCGCAGCGAAAAGCTTTCCGACACCACGCGACTGACACTGCGCAAGGCCCCCTACCGCGTAAAAGTCATCAAGCGCGCCGGCACGAAGTACTTCCACACGCTGCGCGAGAAACTGATGTGGGGCGCCGACCAGCGCAGCTGATACCACACCCGGCAGCCATCTTTTTGACGGCACACAGGCTGGAAAATCTTTCCTGCCCACTATCATTTTGTTGTTCATGGTACCGTAAACATGTGTTCATGGTACCGTGAACATGTGTTCATAGTACCATGAACTTATGTTCATAGTACCATAAACATAAAATACATAGTAGGCTGACAACTTTTTCCTTGTAGTGCCGCCACTTTTATATAGTATAAGGTGGAAATGTTAAAACCATGTTAAACGGGAAAATAACGCCGAAAAAATTTGGAGGGAAAGCGGAAAAGCATTACCTTTGCAGTGTACTATTAATGTAGTACACCGAAGGCGACATATCATCAGTTCAAATTAAAAGCATAAATCGTATGATTGACGTACACGACATCAGTTTCAAGTACAAAGGCCAGCGACAGTTGGTCTTCGACGGGTTCAGCCTCCAGCTGGACGAAAACCGCATCTATGGTTTGCTGGGCAAGAACGGGACGGGCAAGTCTACCCTGCTCTACCTGCTCAGCGGTCTGTTGCGCCCCACGCAGGGGACGGTCTGCTGCGATCATGTCGCAGCCTACAAGCGCAAGCCCGAGCTGTTGCGCCAGTTGTTCCTCGTGACCGAGGAGTTCGAGATGCCCAGCATCCGGCTGTCGGAATACGTGCGCCTCTACCGCCCCTTTTATCCACATTTTTCCGACGAAGTGCTCGAGCGTTGCCTGCACGACTTCGAACTGGACAGCGACATCCACCTGGGCGAGCTGTCGATGGGCCAGCGCAAGAAGGCCTACATAGCCTTCGCCATGGCCACCCAGACCAAGTACCTGCTGATGGACGAACCGACGAACGGACTGGACATTCCATCGAAGGCACAGTTCCGCAAGGTCATCGCCCAGAACATGACCGACGAGCGCACCGTCATGATCTCCACCCACCAGGTGCATGACGTGGAACAACTGCTGGACCATATCCTCATCCTCGACCGCCGCTCGGTACTGCTCAACGCCTCCGTACAGGACATCAGCCGCGAGTACACCTTCGAATACCGCACGCCACAGCAGATGGATGCCGACGTACTCTATGCCGAACCCACGCTGCAGGGCAACGCCGTCATTGCCCACCGCCGCGAAGGTGACGCAGAAACGCAGGTGAACCTCGAACTACTATTTAACTATAAGACTCAGAATAGATAAAAAAACAACCACAACAATCAGGAACAACTTTTTAAAACTTCAAGCTCAGTTGTTTAAGTTGTTCAGGTTGTCTTAAATACCATTACCACAATGAAACAGTTCAATTTCAATAGATTCACGCAGGCACTCAGGTGCCACCTGATGGTGTCACGCAAGTCGATAGTCACCCTGTTTGGTATCGGTACGCTCATCATGCTGATGGCCGACCTGTTTTTTACCCGCATCAGTTTCCACGACTACGACGAACGAGTAGCACAATGGGGCTTACAGGAAGTCATTGAGACGTATCAGCGTGATGTCGAGGCAAGCAGCGTCTTCGCCGCCTTCTTCTTCTGTATAGCCATGCTGATTGGTGCCAGCATGCTGTTCCGCCAGATGAAGACCACGCCCCAGCGCTCGGCCTTCCTGACCTGGCCCGTCAGCAACCTTGAGAAGTATGTCATCGCCGTGCTCCACCACGTGGTACTGATGTTCCTGATGGCCTTTGCCGCCATCATCCTGGCCGACGCCCTGCGCGTACTGCTCGACTGGTCGACAGGGCGCGTCGTCATCTGGTCGTTCACCATGCCCTTCAAGAACATCAGCTGGGCTGAATGGCAACAATATTGGATGTTCCTCACCTGGATGTTCTACTTCCACTCCCTCTTCATCGTGGGCGGTACGCTGTTCCGCCGCCAGCAGTTCCTCTTGACCAGCATGACGATTGTCGTGGTATCCATCTTGCTCATGATGCTTCTGAACCAGTTTTCATGGGACGGCTTCGAGATGACCACCGGCACCTGGGACGAGAAGACATTGACCTACACCAGGATATACTACCCGGCCTTCTATATCGTGTGCATCGCCGGCGACCTGCTCATCGCCTTCCACTACTGGGCATCCTACAAGCTGTTCTGCCGCATGCAGGTCATTAACAATAAATGGTTGAACGTATGACATTCACTAACGACAAAGCCATATACTTGCAGATGGCCGACCGCCTCTGCGACGAAATCCTGGCCGGCCGCTATAAGGAGGACGACCGCATCCCCTCGGTGCGCGAATATGCCGTCATGCTCGAGGTCAACGCCAATACAGCCGTCAAGGCCTACGACGAACTCGCGCGCGCGAACATTATATATAATAAAAGGGGCCTGGGCTACTTCGTATCGCCGGGTGCCAAGGAGCAGATACTGGACGAGCGCCGGCGCGACTTCATGGACAACAAGTTGCCAGAACTCTTCCGCCAGATGCGACTGTTGGGCATAAAAAAAGTGGAGATACGCAACCTTCTGGACCATTTCGACGTCTAACAGGAAGAAGTAAATTGTAAAATGGTCAAAGAATCAATTGTAAAAT
>DFGF01000143.1:0-8031 GCA_002371715.1 Prevotella sp. UBA3757 | reverse complement strand
TAAATTACAGTGATACACTTACAAGACATCCACAAAACCTATCAGGGCGCCCAACCGCTGCACGTACTGAAGGGCATCTCACTCGACATCGCCGAGGGTGAGTTCGTCAGCATCATGGGAGCCTCAGGGTCGGGCAAATCGACACTGCTCAACATCCTGGGCATCCTGGACAACTACGACTCAGGGAGTTACGAACTCAACGGAGTGCCCATCTGGAACCTCTCGGAGAGCAAGGCAGCCGAATACCGCAACCGCATGATCGGCTTCATCTTCCAGTCGTTCAACCTCATCTCGTTCAAGACGGCCGTCGAGAACGTCGAACTGCCACTATTCTATCAGGGCGTGTCGCGCAAGAAGCGACATACCCTGGCTCTGGAATACCTGGAGAGGCTGGGTCTGCTGGACTGGGCCGAGCACTACCCCAACGAACTCTCCGGCGGTCAGAAGCAGCGCGTGGCCATAGCCCGCGCACTAATCACGCGGCCCCAGATCATCCTGGCAGACGAACCGACGGGTGCCCTCGACTCGAAGACCAGCGTCGAGGTGATGCAACTGCTGAAACAGTTGAACGTCGAAGAGAAAATCACGCAGATCATCGTCACCCACGATCCCAACGTGGGAGCCCAGACCAACCGCATCATCCGCATCAAGGACGGCATCATAGAGCCTCCGCGTAATGAGTGAAACCAGCAGAACTAGTAAAACTAATAAGACTAGTTGAACTAGTTAAACTAGTAAAACTAGTAGAACTTGATTAGCCAGCAAAAAAATGGAATTACTAAATGAAATATGGCAGACGGCACGCCGCAACAAGCTGCGCACCACGCTGACGGGCTTCGCCGTGGCATGGGGCATCTTCATGCTCATCGTGCTGCTGGGCGCCGGCAACGGACTCATCAACGCCCAGCTCCGCCAGTCGAGCCGATTCCTGTCCAGTTCGATGGTGGTGTTCGGCGGCTGGACGTCGAAGCCCTACCAGGGACTGAAGGAGGGGCGCGACATCCGACTGCACCAGCGCGACATCGACATCACCCAGCACGACTTTGCCGGAACCATCGACGAGGTCGGCGCACAGTACCGCACCTCGGCCACCATCAGCTTCGGACAGCAATACCTGAACACCAGCATCTGCGGTGTCTACCCCAACCACACCAAGATTGACAAGGTGGAGATGATGGAGGGACGCTTCATCAACCAGATAGACCTGAACGAGAAGCGCAAGGTGCTGGTGCTGGGCAACAAACAGGCCAAGGAACTCGGTGCCAGGATAGGCTCACACGTCAATGTGGGTGCCCTCGCCTTCCAGGTGGTGGGCATCTATAAGGAGCAACAGAACGGACGGGCCGACGCCTTCTCGTCGTATTCGGCCATCAAAAGCATCTACGGTGCCAATACTGACGATGCCGGACGCATCGAGCTGACCTTCCACGGTCTGACAACAAAGGAGGCCAACGAGGACTTCGAGCGCGACTACCGCCGACGGCTGAATGCTGAGCACCAGGCGCATCCCGACGACGAGGAGGCCGTCTGGATCTGGAACCGCTTCACCCAGAACCTGCAGATGGAGACGGGCATCGACATCATCCGCACCTTCCTGTGGGTCGTGGGCCTCTTCACGCTGCTCAGCGGCATCGTGGGCGTCTCGAACATCATGCTCATCACCGTCAAGGAGCGCACCCATGAGTTCGGCATCCGCAAGGCCATCGGTGCCAAGCCCTGGGGCATCCTGCGACTCATCATCGTCGAGAGCGTCATCATCACTACCTTCTTCGGCTATATCGGCATGGTGCTGGGCATCCTGGCGAACGAATACATGGATGCCACACTGGGCCATGAGACCATCGACACGGGTCTCTTCAAGGCTACCATGTTCGTCGACCCGACGGTGGGACTCGACGTCTGCATCGAGGCCACAATGGTCATGGTGCTCGCCGGCACCATAGCCGGACTCATACCCGCCTTCAAGGCCAGCCGCATCCGTCCCATCGAAGCACTGCGTGCCGACTGACAACTGACAATGGATAAATGATAATGGACATCCAATCATGAGAATAGATATCGATACATACAGAGAAATACTCGACACGCTGACGCGCAACAAGTCGCGCTCGCTGCTGACGGGCTTCGGCGTCTTCTGGGGCGTCTTCATGCTGGTCGGACTGATGGGCGGCGGACAAGGACTGAAGGAAGGACTGGAGAAGAACTTTGCCGGTTTTGCCACCAATTCGGCCATGATCTGGGCACAGCCCACGTCGAAAGCCTACAAGGGTTTCCGCAAGGGCCGCTACTGGGCCATGGAACAGAAAGACGTGCAACGGCTGCGCCAGGCCGTGCCGGAACTCGACGTCATCACGCCACTGCTGTTCTCGAACGGCGGCACAGCGTATTACCAGGACCGCAAGGCCGAGGTCAGCGTCAACGGTGCACTGCCCGACTACCGCCGCGTAAACAGTCCGCAGATGTTCTACGGACGCTACATCAACGATGCCGACATCCGCGACCACCGTAAGGTGTGCGTCATCCAGAAACAGACCTACAAGACGCTCTTTCCCGGCGGTGGCGACCCCTGTGGCAAGTCGGTTCGCATCAATGGCATCTACTATCAGGTGGTGGGCGTCGACTACAACATGTCGGGGGGCGTATCCTTCGGCGGAGAGGCCGGCACGCAGGTCATCCTGCCGCTGACCATGATGCAGCAGGCCTACAACCGTGGGACGGCCGTCGACATGATAGCCGTCACGGGGCGCACAGGCGTCGTCATGTCGGCCATTACCGACCGCATCCGCGAGACCATTGCCCGCGCCCACTACGTGGACCCGACCGACGAACAGGGCGCTATGGTCTTTAATACGGAGGTGCTCTTCCAGTTGCTCGACAACCTCTTCAAGGGGGTCAACTTCCTCATCTGGCTCGTCGGCCTCGGCACACTGCTGGCCGGAGCCATCGGCGTCAGCAACATCATGATGGTCACCGTGCGCGAACGGACGACGGAGATAGGCATCCGGCGTGCCATTGGCGCCACACCGCGCATGATACTGTCGCAAATCATCTCAGAGAGCATCATACTGACCCTCGTAGCCGGCATGAGCGGTATCCTGCTGGGGGTCCTCGTCCTGCAGATGCTAGAGATGGGCAATACGGAGGACGGCATCGTCCAGATACACTTCCAGGTAGGCTTCTGGACAGCCATCCTGGCCGCCCTCATCGTGTCGGTGATGGGCGTACTGGCCGGACTGGCACCTGCCGCCCGCGCCATGAGCATCAAACCCGTCGACGCCATGCGAGATGAATAAAGGTATAAAGGCAAAAAAGCAAAAAGGAAAAAGTAAAAATAAAACAAGATAATGGTATGAAAAAGTACGGCAAAGTGATCATCGCTGCGATTATCGCAATGATCTTCATCGGAACCTTCGTGTTCCTCTGGCAGAAAAGCCAACCCAAAGAAGTGGTCTACAACGAGTTTACGCCCGCAGTCAACGACCTGCGCAAGACCACCATCATTACCGGCAAGATAGAGCCCCGCAACGAGGTGTATGTCAAGCCCCAGATTTCCGGCATCATCACTGAAATCCTCAAGGAGGCCGGCGACTACGTACAGCAGGGCGAGGTCATCGCCAAGGTCAAGGTGATACCCGACATGGGGTCGCTGAGTTCGGCAGAGGCGCGCGTACGACTGGCTGACATCAACCTGCAGCAGGCCAAGGTGGACTACGACCGCGAAAAGAACCTCTACGAACAGAAACTCGTCTCGGCCGACGAGTTCGACAAGGTGTCACAGCAACTGCGCCAGGCCAAACACGAACTGGGAGCCGCCCAGGATGCCCTGCAGGTGGTGCGCGACGGCTTCTCGAAGTCGAACGCCTCGGCCTCGTCGACGCTCATCCGCTCGACCATCAGTGGCGTTATCCTCGACATTCCCGTCAAGGTGGGCAACTCCGTCATCAATTCCAACACCTTCAACGACGGTACCACCATCGCTACCGTAGCCAACATGAGCGACCTCATCTTCCGTGGCAATATCGACGAGACGGAGGTGGGCCAACTCACGATGGGTATTCCAATGAAAATCACCATCGGTGCCCTGCAGGACATGTCGTTCGATGCTGCCCTGGAGTATATCTCGCCGAAGGCCATCGAAAACAACGGTGCCAACCAGTTTGAGCTCAAGGCAGCCGTCAAGGTCGGCAAAAATGACAAGATACGCTCAGGCTACAGTGCCAATGCCGAAATCGTGCTGGCTTCGGTCGACAAGGTGCTCACCATTCCCGAGAGTACCCTCGAATTCAGCGGCGACTCTACCTTTGTCTATGTGTTTACGGATTCTGTCAACGGGAAGCACTATGAGCGCCGGCCTGTGGAGACCGGCCTCAGCGACGGTGTGAACATCGAGGTCAAGAAGGGACTGAACAGCAAGGACAAGGTGCGCGGACCGGAAGTCATCACAGAAGAGGAGGAGGACTAAACGCTTCGCTAAATAAAAAATATAAAATAAATACGACATGGACATACGAGACAACAAGCACCATAGCAGGGCTTTAATATTTCTTATTTCTTATTTTATATTTAGCCCCGCAGGGGCGCAGACCGCCTGGACGCTCCGCCAATGTGCCGACTATGCCGTCGAGCACAATATCAGCATCAAGCAGAGTGCCAACAACCGCGAACAGCGCAGCCTGCAACTCTCGACAGCACGCAACTCGCGGCTACCGGACCTCAGTGCCTCGGCATCGGAGAGCTTCAGCTTCGGACGCGGCCTGACACTCGACAATACCTATACGAACCGCTCCACCAGCAGCACGAGCTTCAGCCTAGGCACCAGCGTCCCGCTCTTCACGGGTTTCCAGATTCCAAATACGGTGAAACTGAACCAGCTGAACCTCGAGGCGGCCACCCACGACCTGGAGAAGGCTCGCAACGACATCCGCATGCAGGTGGCACAGGCTTATGTGCAGATCCTGTATAATATGGAGATTGCCGACGTGGCCCAGCGCCAGATAGCCATCGACTCAGCCCAAGTGGTACGCCTGCAGGCATTTGTTGACAACGGCAAAGCCAGTCAGGCACAGCTCTCCCAGCAACAGGCCACACTTGCCAAAGCCCACATGACGGCCACGCAGGCCGACAACAACCTACAGCTCTCGCTTCTGACACTGAGCCAACTGTTGGAACTGCCCTCGCCGGAAGGTTTCAGCATCAAGCGCCCGGAATTATCCGGACTGCCCGGCATTTCCGGATTATCCGGACTGTCCGGCATTTCCCCCGATGCCATCTATGCCGAAGCACTGACCGTCAAACCGGAGGTACAGGCCGAACAGCTCCGCCTCTCGGCTGCCGACCGCCAGATAGCCATCGCCCGCGCCGGTCACTATCCCACGCTCAGCCTCAGTGCCGGCCTGCAGACCAACTACTACAAAACGAATGGCATCGAGGCCGATGCCTTTTCCACCCAGCTTAAGAATAATTTCTCACAGTACATCGGTCTGAACCTCAGTATTCCCATCTTCAACCGTTTCCAGACGCGCAACAATATCCGTTCGGCACGACTCGACCGCGAAAATCAGCTGTTGCAACTCGACAACGTGAAGAAGACGCTCTATAAGGAAATACAACAGGCATATTACAATGCCGTAGCCGCCAGCACCAAGTTTACGAGCAGCGAGGCGGCAGCACGCTCCAGCAAAGACGCCTTCCTGCTGACACAGGCAAAATACGAAAACGGCAAGGCAACCATTACGGAGTTCAACGAGGCCAAGAACATCTATCTGAATGCGGAAAGCGACCTGGTACAGGCTCGCTATGAGTACCTCTACCAGACCGCTCTCATCGATTTCTATCGCGGTCGCGAACTGTCGTTCTGAACGCTATCTGACCATTATCTTCCTGCCATCACGGACAAAGACGCCCTTGGTGGCAGGCTTTTTTTTCAGCCGACGTCCTGTCACGTCATACCAGCAGTCATCCGTCTGACGACTGGTCGCGATACCGCCAATGCCACTTCCCTCCGGCAGGAAATTCTTCAGTTCGTAGAAGGCGGCATAGGGCGCGCCGGTATTGTGGTTATAAAGCGCCGCATTCCACCATCCGGCCGTCACATTCTTATTGCCGTTGTCCTCCGGCCACCACCAGAAGAGTCCCTTGACACTGTCGTGCTTGTTAAGCAGCGTCACGAGGTCGGCAGTGAAGCGGCGCTGCCCCTCCTCCGTAAAGGGATAAGTCTTGGTGTAGTCGTATTCGCCACCGATGCTCCAGGCATAGCTGTAGCCGGTTTCCACGATCATGATGTCCTTGCCATATTGCTTCTGTTCCACACTGCTGAGCGTGCTCTCCAGCACCCCCAGGGTCTTGTGATGCTCAGGATAGTAGCTCAGTCCGATGATGTCGTAGTCGATGGCGTTGGACTGCATACGGTCAAAAAAGTCCAGCAGGACGCCCGGAGCTGCCGTACGCTCGCTATGCAGAATGATTTTTGCCGAGGGGCATACCTCCCGACAAGCCTTGGTAGCCTGGCGTAGCAGGTTGTAGAAACGGGTCCAGTTGGCACTGCTGCTGTTGGTAAAGCAGCGGTTGGTATTATTGTTGCCCACGGCAGCCTCAGTGCCCCACAGCATGCCATACGAGATCTCGTTGCCAGTCTGGATCATGTCGGGCGTGGCACCGGCATCCACCATCTGTTGCAGGCAATCACGGGTATAGCTGTAAACCTGCTCATACAGTTCCGCATCACTCAGGTTCTTCCAGGCGTCGGGTGTCCACTGCTTGCTGGGGTCAGCCCAGGTATCGCTATAGTGGAAGTCCAGCATCAGTTGCAACCCGGCATCCTTGATGCGCTTGCCAAGTTGCTTGACATAGGCCAAATCCTGACAGACCGCCTTGTCACTGTCCTTAGTGGGGTCAACAAACAGACGGACACGCATGGCATTCATCCCTTCCGACTTGAAAAAGCTGATGACATCGTTCACCGTATGGCCATCCTTGTCTTTGTAGACGACACCGGCCTCCTCGTATTTGGGCAGCATGGAGATGTCGCCACCCACAAACTTCTGCGCCCTTGCAGGGCTAACTGACAAATGATAAATGATAAATGATAGCATCATCACCACCATTTGCCTCGTCTTGATCTGTATACTCATCTTTACGCTTACTTCTTACATCCTACATCTACTTATGCCTGTTGGCCCGCTGCTCACGGTATTTGGCTTTCTGACGGGCAGAACCGCTGCCGTGGGCACCGGTGATGTACTTTTTCTTCTTGGCCTTGGTCTTGACCTTGTCCACGTCCTTACGCGGACCGCCGCCTCGTCCGAAGCTGATGCCATTGACGAGAATATCCTCGAAGTCGCTCTCTTTACTCATAGCGCGGTAGCAAATTTTTCACTCTTCACTTCTTAATGGTGGAATAGACGGACACCGGTAAAGGCCATCGCAATACCATACTTGTCGCACGTCATGATGACATGGTCGTCACGTACGCTGCCACCGGCCTGTGCAATATACTCCACACCGCTCTTATGAGCACGCTCGATGTTATCGCCAAAGGGGAAGAAGGCGTCTGAGCCCAGGGCCACCTTCGTGTTCTTGGCTATCCAGGCTTTCTTCTCCTCCAGGGTCAGCACCTCGGGCTGCTCGGTAAAGAACTGCTGCCAGGCTCCGTCGCGCAAGACGTCGTCGTGCTCGTCTTCCGAGATATACACGTCGATGGTGTTGTCACGGTCAGCGCGGCGAATGCCCTCCTTGAAAGGCAAAGCCATCACCTTAGGATGCTGGCGCAACCACCAGATGTCGGCCTTGTTGCCAGCCAGTCGCGTACAGTGGATACGGCTTTGCTGGCCGGCACCGATACCGATGGCCTGTCCGTCCTTCACGTAGCATACGCTGTTCGACTGGGTGTATTTCAGCGTGATGAGCGCAATCATCAGGTCGCGCTTAGCCTCAGCGGGGAAGGTTTTGTTCTGCGTGGGAATATTCTCAAATAGGGCAGGGTCATCCAGCCGGATCTCATTGCGTCTCTGCTCGAAGGTCACGCCAAAGCAC
>DFGF01000123.1 GCA_002371715.1 Prevotella sp. UBA3757 | reverse complement strand
TGAAGGACACCTACCGCAAGCGTGCCGCCGTCATAGGCTTCCGTTGTGGGGTCATCTTCCACCTGCTGACGGGTAAGGATCGCGAGACCAAGCAATGCCTCGACTTCGCCGTGATGATGGCCGAGTACTGCCTCCAGCAGCAGATAGCCGCCTTCGGCGAAACTCTGCAGAGCCAATACATTGATGCCAGTGACGAGTGCCAGAGATACGGCAGCAATCACAGCGTCTATGACCAGCTTGCCCCAACCTTCTCTCTTGACGACCTGCGTGCGCTGAAGCGGGGCTTCTGTGGCGAGGCAGCCATCCGAAAGATCATCTCTCGCTGGTATCGCGACCACTGGATTGAGAAGACGGACAAGACGCACTGGAAGAAACTCACGAATGAGAATCTGTGACATTTGACTTTGTGACATTAAGCATGTTGAACATTAAAGATTGAAGATTATGGAACTGATATTGACACGTATTGCAAAGCGCAAGACCTACACGATAGGTCGTCTGTACATCCGCGAGCAGGTGATGGATGAATACCTGCCCGGCACGGAAGACAAGTATTTCTGCGACACCCTCGAACCCACATGGCGCGACTACGCCAACGGTGCCTACAAGGTGAAAGGCCGCTCGGCCATCCCCGAAGGCCGCTATGCCGTAGTCATCTCTTGGAGTCCGAAGTTCAAACAATGGCTCCCGATATTATTAGGTGGCCCCGATTTCAACCGCAAGTGGCAGGGCATCCGCATCCATGCAGGCAACTCTGCCAAGGACACCGAGGGCTGCATCCTCGTTGGCCAGAACCGAGAGGTCGGCAAAGTGCTCGACTCGCGTAAGTGGCTCTACGAGCTGAAGCAGAAAATCGTGGAGGCCAAGGACAGGGGCGAGGCCGTTTGGATAACTATCAAGTAAAAAATCTGCACTATGAAACATCAGCCCGGCATCGCCATCCATTGAGAGGTGGCGGTGTCGGGCATTTCTTTCCCTTGAAGTCCGTCGTCAAAGCCTTTTGCTTCATTCATTGTTTCATCCCTAATTGCTTAAGTTGAACGTTAAAATCGGCTAAGTACGCTGCCCCCTTCGCTCCACACCCATTACAGATGCTTCAACACTACTACGAGGCTGTCTGCCACAGAACACCAGCATCGCTACTTTCTACCTCCGCGTGTCAAGGCTTGGTATTTTCGCTTGGCATCTGATGCCTGCTTCTCACGTTCCTCCGAAGAGCCTATGACAAGGTCACGCCGCCTTCTTACTTTGTTAAATTTGACTATTTCTGAGGTCAGCCTAACTTCAACAAAAGTTAAAGTTACGGATTTATCTCCGATAATCATCAGAAATGACTAATTTTGCAACAAAGTTTAATAATTATAGTTATGACTGAATTTGAAAAGATGCGCCGTGAAGAGTTCTATGACTTTACAAGCGAGGAATGTTTGGCGAGTTACTATAGGGCAAAGCATATATGCGCAAAACTGCAGACCATGACCACCGAGGATGAAGACTACAGAAAGACGATAGAAGATCTGATTCCCGGTATTCCTGAGTCATCCACAGTGGTTCCTCCCTTTCATTGCGACCATGGTCATGGCATAAAATAACTAACTTTGCAACCGAATCAAACAATCGGACCATCATGGGCGACTGCAAGAACATCAACTATTTCTCCATCGACTCCATAGACCTGCGGCTGCTGGCAGGAGCTGAGAGCCACGTTTTCAACAACGACAACCTGAGCATCATCCTGAACGGACAACCGACAGACAACGCCTTCTTCAGCGAGGGCGAGGTCTATCAGCTACCGGAACCGCGCCTTCTGCTGTTCATGAACGGCGAGGCTGACGTGCATCTGGACTTGGAACAGTATCATTTCGAGCGAGGCACGGTGATACTCACCCCGCCAGACGTAATTCTGGAATTTGAGCACATCGGACAAGACGTAACAGTGTGCGGCATCGCCATGAAGGAGGCCGTACACGTCGCCGAGCGCATCGTCACCAACGTCCCTGCCAAGGACTTTGAGCTGCTGCTGCGCATGACGTATCTGCTTTGGGACCTTGCCACGCAAGCGCCCTTCCGTCGCGAAGCCGCCCTGCAGATGGTCAGGGCGATGGTGACCAACGTGCAGTACATCAAGGAAGCCTCCGACAGTTCAGCAGACAAGCCTGCCGTTGCCCGCCATCAGGAACTGTTCCAGCAGTTCAAGATGCTGGTGAGCCGACACTGCGAGCGTGAGCGCAACATCCCCTTCTATGCAGACCTGCTCCACATCACGCCCCACCACCTCTCGGCGGTCATCAGCCAGGCCAGCGGACACAGCGCGATGTACTGGATAAACCGTGCCGTCGTGCTTCGAGCCAAGGTGTTGTTGCACACCAGCGGCCTGCTGACCTACGAGATAGCCGAACGCCTGAACTTCTCCAATCCTCCCGCCTTCAACAACTTCTTCAAGCGCGAGACAGGACTGACGCCCAAGGAGTTTAGGAGCAGATATCTTTAACAGACAACAGTTCAAGTCCAACTACCGATACTAACTTTTCCAAATAACTTATTCTCACCAAGCATCAGATTACGGAAAAACCTTATCAGGATTCGTCAGAAAAGTCAAGAAGTAACATGATAATGTCGCAGATATTATGTATCTTTGCAACCGCAACAAAAAATAATGTAAGAGTTATTAGCGTCATGAAGAAGAAGAAGAACAAACTGCTACTGCTGCTGACGGCCGTGATACTGTGTGCTGCCTGCAGCCAACAACCCGAAGGGCACCGCACGGTGCTGTGCATACCTGTCTACGGACAGAGCCTCGCACTGGGCGAGGAAGCCGAGCGCAAGACCAACTTCGACTCGCTGGCCGCATACGCCGACGGACGCATCGTCACCGAGAACCTGGACCACCGCTTTGGCTACTTCGAAAACAACGGCCTCAAGAAGCTGGTCAAGAAGCTGGCCGACTACCAGAAGCGGGCCTACGAACTGTCCGTCTACAGGATGGCAGAACGGTTGGCCGACCAGACGGGTCCCGACACGCTGATCTGCATCTTCCCGGGCGGACAGGGAGCCACGGCCATTGCCAACCTGAGCAAGGGCACCCCACCCTACGCCGCATTCATGGACGACATCCGCACAGCCTGCGACGAGGCTGCCAGCCGGGGGTGGACGTTCCTTGTGCCTGCCGTCTGCTGGATGCAGGGCGAGTCGGACATCGCTGACTATCCCACGACCGACTACCGCCAGCTGCTCGCCCAGATTCGCCAGGACATGGATGCCGACATCCGCGCCATCACCCGCCAGCAGGACAGCGTCCGCTTCGTCTGCTATCAGGCCAACGCACTGACACGTGCCGAACACTTCAGGGCCGACAGCTTCGAGTGCCGCGAGACGGCCGTGCCAATGGCTTTCGTGGAACTGCTACACAAGGACAGCCTCTTCTGGGCCAGCGGCCCAACATACCCCTACGCCTGCGTCGGCGAGAAAATCCACATTGACGCCAACGGACAACAAGCCATCGGCCTCCTGGCA
Source organism: Prevotella sp. UBA3757 (assembly GCA_002371715.1). Lineage (GTDB taxonomy): Bacteria > Bacteroidota > Bacteroidia > Bacteroidales > Bacteroidaceae > Prevotella. Next base: position 22,561 of record DFGF01000123.1, on the reverse strand, counting down.
GCACGCTCCGTGCTGGGCATCGTCAGGGGGCAGCAGCGCTTCCGCGGGCTTGTGCCCCTGACGGCAACCGTCGACGGAAAAGACGTCGTCGTCAGCCTCAGCATCCCCACCCCACCGCTGACGCTCGACACCATCCAGGTCAGCAAGGCCGACAACTATGGCTTCAGCGTGGTCACCCCCCGGAGCCGGAATATAGCCACCGCCGTCACCCTGAGCGACAGCACCGTCAGAATCCACTGCTCGGAGCCGCTGCAGGGCTGCAAGGTGCGCTATGCCGTCAACGGCGACTACATGAAGAGCGGCAACCAGCACGGCCCGCGCGGCAACCTGCGCGATGCCGCCGGCAACTGGTGCTACCAGTTTGACCTGCCAACAGACACGAAAGACCTGTCAAAAGAAAAATAGAACACAAAAATTTTGCAGTGTCAAATATAATTTGTAAATTTGCAGCAATATTGATGAAATAAACTGCCAAAGGACGCAAGACATGAAGAAGCAATATGACCTACTGATAGTCGGAGCTGGTATTTATGGAGCTACCGCTGCCTATAAAGCAAAGTTGGAGGGTAAGCGGTGCCTGGTCATTGACAAGCGGCCCCATTTAGGCGGCAATATCTATTGCGAGAACATAGAGGGCATCAATGTTCACAAATACGGTGCTCACATCTTTCATACCAACAACAAGCGCCTCTGGGATTTCGTGAACGGCATCGTGGAATTCAACCGCTACACCAATTCACCCATTGCCAACTACAGGGGCCGGCAGTACAACCTGCCGTTCAACATGAACACGTTCTACCAGATGTGGGGCGTGCTGACACCCGCAGAGGCCAGGCGCAAGATTGACGAGCAGCGCCAGGAGGCGTTAGAGCAGATGAAGGCCGACGGCGCCAGCGAACCCAGGAACCTGGAGGAGCAGGCCCTACTGCTAATAGGCCGAGACATCTACGAAGTGCTCATCAAGGGGTATACCGAGAAGCAATGGGGCCGGCGGTGCACGGATTTGCCACCGTTCATCATCAAGCGGCTGCCCGTCCGCTTCGTTCATGACAACAACTACTTCAGCGACCGCTTTCAGGGCATCCCCATGGGAGGCTACAACCGGCTGATTGACGGATTGCTGGAGGGTATTGAGACGCACGTCAACACCGACTTCTTTAGCGACCGCCAACACTGGGAGTCCATAGCGGACCGCATACTCTACACGGGCAAGATTGACGAGTACTTCGATTACCGCTTCGGCCAGCTGGAGTGGCGCTCGGTGCGCTTTGAGCAGGAAACACTCGACATGCCCAACTATCAGGGCAATGCCGTCATGAACTTCACCGATGCCGAGGTGCCCTACACCCGCATCATTGAGCACAAGCACTTCGAAATGTTCGGCGACGACGTCTACCGCTGCCCTAAGACCGTCATCTCGCGCGAATACTCATCAGAGTGGCATGAGGGCATCGAGCCTTTCTATACCGTCAACGACGACCGTAACAACAGTCTTTACCAGCGTTACAAGGCACTGGCTGACCAAGAGGCCGGCGTCACCTTCGGCGGCCGGCTGGCTGAATACAAGTACTATGACATTGCACCCATCATTGAAAAGGTGATGGGCTTCTGAACACCAAGCAACGAAGGGGGAGCACCAATAACGCACAGAAAAGAAGATGAAGAAATGGAGAAAATTGATTTTGTAGTTTTGTGGGTTGACAGCACTGACCCCGAATGGATTGCCTCGTACAACCACTACCGGCCGGAGAAGCCAATAAAGGACGAGGCCAGATTCCGCAACTGGAATACCTTCCGCTATTGGTTCAGGGCGGTGGAGCGGTATGCCCCTTGGGTCAACAAGGTGTTCCTGATTACCAACGGGAAGTTTCCCGACTGGATTAACGAGAACTGTGAGAAGCTGGTGCTGGTAAAGCATTCCGACTTTATCCCCGAAAAGTATCTGCCAACATTCAATTCAGAAGCTATTGAACTGAATATCGGAAGAATAAAAGAGCTATCGGAGCACTTCGTTTATTTTAACGACGATATATTCCTTAATGCACCAATAACCCCTGATTACTGTTTCCGAGACGGACTTCCTTGTGATTTCAATTTTGAAAGTCCATATAAAAACCCTGAACATACAAAAGAAGACAATTATGGCATCGATATTACCATGTACTGTGGTATAGCAATTATAAATAGCCATTTCAACAGAAAGCAAACAGTACGTCAAGCATGGAGCAAATGGTATGGAAGACATCTTTGGTGGAAGCCTTTGCTATTATCTTTATTGATGTTGGGGAGGGATAAATTTGAGCATTTCATCATGCTACACTTAGAGCAGCCCATGCTGAAATCTGTATTCCAGGAAATCTGGGAAAAAGAACCGGAAGTTCTTGACCGCAGTTGCGCAAGATTCAGGTCTGATACAGATTTGAATCAATATATCATACGATACTGGCAGTTTGCGTCAAACAGGTTTTATCCATTAAGAAAGAGCGGAATTGCATATCAACGCTATAACGAAGAAATTCTCGCAGATCTGCAAAAAGTCATGTTAGAAGAAAGATACAATACAATCTGTATTAACGACACCACATATTGCAGCGAAAAGGATTTTCAGCTTGCATCAAAAATCGTAAGAGAATGTTTTGAGAAGAAATTCCCAAACAAATCCATGTTTGAAAAATAGTAAACCCTGCAAGGACATGACAGATAATTATAAATATAAAGTAACAATAGGGATGCCGGTTTACGGCGTAGAGAAATACATCAGGAAATGCCTGTTGTCCGTACTGAACCAGACATTCAGCGAAGACATCGAAATCCTGACTGTCGACGACTTGGGGCCAGACAACTCAATGGATATAGTCAGAGAACTGCAGGCATCGCACCCCAGGGGAAAGAACATCCGTATACTGACCCAGCCGCACAATATGGGATGCTGGGCAGCCAGAAACCGCATTCTGGAAGAGGCTCAAGGGGAATATGTCATGCTTGTAGACTCTGACGATTACATCTCTGAAGACTGCATTGAAAAGCTCTATAGCCAGGCCGTAGAACACGATGCAGAAGCCGTCTATGGGTCAGTGCTACCCGTTGATTTAGAAGGCAATACCCTTGACATCGGACAAGACTTCTTGAATCAGCCCTATCTGGTCTTAGAAGGTGAAGACGCTTTGGCCAACTTTGCAAACAAAAGTGTTCATCCTACGCTGAGAGACTTCATCTGGAATATCCTCTTTAGAAAAGACTTTCTGGACAAGCACCACATACAGTTTAAAAAAGCCCGTTTTAATGACGACATGATATGTAGTTGTGATGTGGTGCCACTGGTGAGCAAGGCCGTCTTAATTCCTGATTATACTTACTATTATGTCATACGTGACGGCTCACTGTCCAACTATCAGGGACGGAAGGAAATCAAGCTGGACGAGGTAGAAGAATTTATACGCATCTACTCGTACCTTAAGAACAAGTGTCTGGAACTGAAAGACAAGCCATACTTTGAGACGCGCTGTACTAAGGGCTTAATACTCATGTTCTTCATGATATGCGGCATTCTCAAGAATCGGGATCGCATCAATCCGCCACTTCCCGACACAATGGTTAGAGATGCCATGCGGCATCCACTGTCGCTGGTAGAAATACTCGGTTTCAAGCAACACAAACTTCAGAATCTGGCTTTTTATGTCATAGGCAACATGCCTGCTCACTACGCAGTAAGGCTGATTACAATGCTGGGCCGGAGGAAGCGTGTCATTTAGGGTTTCTTTACCAGATTGTCCTCTGAGTCCTCATAGTGCTCCTTGGAGTAGAAGATGCGGCTGATGCCCCGCATCTGAATCCTGACGTGGTCGATAAAACTCTGCCACATGGACTGCTGGCCGATAGTGCCATAGCCGGTGATGGCACGGCAACGGCGGTCGCGCACAAACTTAATCTTGCCATATTTCTTCAGAGCCAGGGCCATTGACCCGTCTTCACCACGGATAATATCAACCCGATAAGGCTCCTGACGTCCATAGTCGGCATTATAGGCAAACACCAATCCGCGAACAGAGAGCTCCGGCCGCTTGAAATGCTGAACCCACAGAAACAAGTCGCGCGCCATCTCGAAAAGCCTTAAGCTCAACCGGCTGTGATTGGCATCAGGGAAATAGCTCCATGTTGCCGACACACAACTGACACCAGGTTTGAGCAGATGGTCAATCATCACCTCGTAATAGTGAGGCGGATAGAGTGTATCGCTGTCAACATCGAAATAGAACCGGCCCTTGGCATGCTGCAAACCACAACGACGCGCATAGCCGCAGGAGTGTTGATACTCGGTATAGAAAGGAATGCCCGACTTCTCATAGATTTCTGCCGTCCGGTCCTTGGAATCGTTGTCAACGCCGATGATTTCCACAGGATATTTACACTGTATCTCGCTGATGGCCCATAGGCAAGCCTGCAAATGCGTCTCCTCATTATAACCGATAACGACGATTGACGCCAGCGGCTCCGCACTCTGCAGTCGTGCCAACCGCTCACGAGTCTCGTCTATCACACTTTGGGGCACCTCACTGAACGGGCGCCCGTAGATGGTCATGTATTTATCGTACCAGTTTGGCATAGTCTGTCAACATAAATTAGTAAAGACAACACTTAATCACACACTATATCCACTTGAGCAGCTTCCCCACCAGATAGGCACTCCGCACAGCCAATGGTGCCGGAAGCTTGCTGACAGTATAGAAGAACAGGTGGAACAACCTGTAACGTCTGAACTTCAGGATGTCGGACAACGTGGCTGGATGGCGCAACTCCTGACGGATCTCGCTGTCGGACAGCGGTTCTGTGAAACGCTTGCGATGCCTCAATGCCACACAAGCCGCACGGAACTTGTGCTTCATGACTCTTGCACAATGTGCATCGTAGAAGCTGCGGCCTCGCAACCGGAGGCAACGCTCCGTCATGAGGGCATCAGTCTTGAAACGCTCTCGGATTTCAGCCGTAGGAATGACGTCACGGGCCTGATTGCCCATAATGGAACCTGGACGCAACACGTAATTATAGGTGACGTCGGGCAACAACACTGCACGTTCCACCTCAGAATAGAAATCGGACAAGAACAAGGCATCCTCGTCCTTGCGGGCCGCAAAGCGGAGGTTATGGCGACGTAGAAAATCGGTCTTAAACAGATTATTCCAGGCGTTGATACCGATGTGCCATCGTAAATCCTGACACAGGTAAAGAGGGAAAACATCTTTCCCTGCCAGCACTTCTTTTTGCTTGTAGACGAACGTAGGCCGTTCCTCACCACTACCATATACCACTTTGCGTGAGGAGGCCATCACGACATCCGTATCATGTTCCACAGCCTCAGCCACCAGAAGTTCAACGGTGTTCGGTTCTATGTAGTCGTCTGAGTCGACAAAGTAAAGATAAGTTCCCTTAGCAGCATCAATGGCCGTGTTACGAGCCTCGCCCACCCCCTTGTTCTGTTCGTGACGCATAATCTTGAGCTCAGCACCACGCGGATGGGAATTCTGCAAGTCAGCAACCATCTGCATAGAATTGTCCGTACCCAAATCGTCAATGACGAGAATCTCCAGGTTATCATAAGTCTGACCGAGGACTGACAACAGACATTTCTCAATATAAGGCTCCACGTTATAAACAGGAATGCCAATGGTTACAAGAGGATGCTTATCCATACGCTATCTATTTATTTTAAGTCGCAATTATTTATCAAGTCATCCAGCACGCGGCGCATCTGGCTCTTCCACGACAGGTGTTCCACCGTCTTCCGAATCTCGTCAGGCTTCATGGCGAAAGCATCCATAAAGTCGACAATACGCTGAATGTCAATAGGCGATTCGTCGGCTGGAGCCTTCAGAACGTAGGGCTGCCCATCGAAATCGCTGTCCGTCTCGCTATAAATAAAGGGGATGCCACGTGTGGCATACTCCCGGTTTTTCAGCGTCTTGATTGTCGTGATGCCAGTGCGGTGACGCCCTAAGGAGCCTATGGCAAAATGACACTGATTGAACACGTCGTCCAATTCCTTGCCAAACAGCTTACCATGAAATACCACCTGCTCCTGCAAATGATACTTCTCAATAATTGGCGTGAAGACGTGCTCCATGTATTCAGGCTGAACACCGCCTACAACATGGAAGAAGACGTCAGGCAAACGGTTGCCGGTCTCAACCCGTTGGCTATAATACTCACCAAGCCCCTTCATGACACGGTCAAACCCGTGCCAGGGATGAACCTCGGCAACACCTATCAAGTGAAGCGCTGCATGATGGGACGTCTGCGGCGCGTGAAGGGGGATGCTGTCTAAGTCGACACCATTACTGATGCAAATAGTACGCTGACCGAAAATCTGCTGCTCATCGGTAAAGGTTACGATACCATCCATCACCGCCGCCAGACGCCGGCGGAACATTTTGTCAAAGACATGTTCAAGCCGATATTTGAAAGGCAAGGTCTGCATCTCCCGATCATAGGGGTAAGTAGGAATCTCCATGACCGCCTTGATGCCGGCAGACCTCAGTTTGCGAAACAAGCGGATATTGAACGGAGAGGCATTCATGAAGCAACGGACATAAACCAGCTGAATACCATTCCTCAAGCAATAGTCAAAAACGCATCCGTAAGCCATGCGCTGGTGCAATGTGGCCCAACGCCCCCTTCCGTAATCCTGGATAATATCATTGTCCACGAAACGGCAATGACGCCCATCGGTCGTTATATCGTAGTAGCAGACGTGGACTTCATGACCGTTTTGGCGAAGTCCCTTAATCTGAGCTAACATCTTCTTGCTGATGCCGCTGGCTTCCTCGAAACCATGATATGTCAAGAAAAGAATTTTCACGCTTCATGAGTTCTATCGATGCAAATGTACGACAAAAATTTGGAATAATCAAAAATATTCCTTATTTTTGCAAGAAATTAGCGATAAAGATGAAAATCGGCATAGAAGCACAGCGGATATTCCGCCCGAACAAACACGGCATGGACTACGTGGTTCTCGAGGAAATCAAAGAACTGCAGCACCTGGACACGGAGAACGAATACTACGTGTTTGTGAAGCCTGGCGAAGACCGTTGCGTGGAGAGCAGCCAGAACGTCCACATCATTGAGCTGAAGAGTCCTTCCTATCCGCTTTGGGAGCAATGGGCCCTGCCTCGGGCTGCCAAGCAGTACGGCGTAGACATCCTGCACTGCACGAGCAATACGGCTCCCATCCGGTGCGACCTGCCACTGGTGCTGACGCTGCACGACATCATCTTTCTTGAGCCGCGCGACAAGCAAAACCATTCGCTCTATCAGAACATGGGCTGGTTCTACCGCCGGATGATTGTCCCCAGAATACTCGATAAATGCCGGCGCATCATCACCGTCTCAAACTTCGAGATGAACAACATCATGTCGAAACTCCAGATTCCACGCCAACGGATGACCATGATCTACAATGGCTACAACACGTGGTTCCGTCCAACCGACGACAACGCTGAGGTCTACAGGAAGTACATACCTGAAGAGGGTTACTTTTTCTTTTTGGGCAATACTGACCCGAAAAAGAATACCGAGCGGACGCTGGTGGCCTACGCAAGGTATCTGGAGCAATCACACACCAAGCGCAAACTACTGATGGCCGACCTTGACCCTGACTACCTGAACGGCATCATTGAGCGCAACCATATCGGAAACATCCGCGACAACATCGTGATGCCGGGCTACATCGTGAACTGCGACCTGCCATACATCTATCATCACGCCTTTGCATTTCTCTACACATCGCTGAGGGAAAGTTTTGGCATCCCACTACTCGAGGCAATGGCCTGCGGAACTCCCGTCATCACCAGCAACACCTCGTCGATGCCAGAAATAGGGGGCAGCGATGCCATCCTCATCAATCCTGAGCACAGCGATGAAATAACAGCCATGATGCTGCGGCTGGAGGCTGACCAGGATTTCTACGAGCACCAGAAGCAGATAGGGCTTCAGCGTGCCAAGCTCTTTTCGTGGCATCAGACAGCCCAACAGCTGTTGAAGCTTTACCAAGAGGTCTATCAGGAAATTACGCCATCAAGACAGTAATATGAAGAAAAGAATCTGCTTCCTGACGGACTCGATATTCACGATTGGCGGCGTACAACGCGTGACGGCCGTGATTGCCAAGGAATTGGCAAAGACAGCGGATGTGACGATAGTAACCCTGGACCAGCCACAACTGAAAGACACGACGCTATACCAACTCCATGAGGCCAGCATCGACTACAGGTTCTTCCAGTATCCAGAGACACACCCCTGGAAACTGAAGTGCTGCAAGGCATACAGCTATCTCTATAGGAAGCACCTGCCACAGACTCGTTTCACGTCTGCACTTTATAGCCATAGTTCTTTTCCAGCAGAGAAAAGGAATGCGTTGGCCAATGAACTCTCCGACGGTCACTACGATGTCATCATTGGCGTACATGCCCCCTTAGCCGTCAGGCTGGCAGCTTGTAAACCGAAATTGGGGAATGCAAAACTCATCGGCTGGATACATAATTCGTACAAGGCTCTGTTTGGGGAAAAGTCACTGTATATCGGCCCTGAACTGCGAGTTCACTATGAGTTACAACTCCAGAAACTGGCAGCAACAGTGGTGCTTAGCCAATTCGATGCCCACCAGTACTCGTTTCCTACCCAAGTCATTTACAACCCGCTGACGCTCACCCCTGGCAAGCCATCGACAGGCACTTCGAAAAAGTTTCTGTCCGTAGGACGATTTGCCAAGCTGCACAAGGGCTATGACCTGCTGATTGAAGCATTTCGCATCTTTGCCCGGGACAATCAGGAATGGACACTCGACATTGTTGGCGAAGGCGTGGAGGAACCTGACTACAGGCGACTCATCAGCAAGCACCATCTAGAGAACAGAATCCATATCCATCCCTTTACCAACCATATCCAGCAATACTACGCTGACGCCCAAGTCTACATACTGAGTTCGCGCTGGGAAGGCATGCCATTGGTTCTGATGGAGGCCATGTCGCACGGACTGCCCGTCATTGCGTCAGACTTGCCCGTATGCCAAGAGATTATGGGCGATGAGGGCATGTACTTCAGCGTTGGTGACGTCAATGGTATGGCTCGAAGAATGGTGGAGGCCACACAGATGGACTGGCAGGAGAAATCAAAGCATGCCCTGAAGATAGCCTCGCACTTCAATTTAGCATCAATAATTAACCAATGGAGACAACTGACCGATGAAGGATAAGGAACAGATACGAGAGGGACTGAAGTCGAATCCGAGGGTGAAAAGCCTGCTTGACTTCCTGATCATGAACCAACGCGACGCCCGTCCGAGATGGTACGTCCGACTACTGGCACCACTCTACCAGCACAGGGAGTGCGGTTCGAAAATATACCGAAGCGTCAGGATGGACACCCCACCCTACCGGCGCTTCTGGCTGGGACGGCGAAGCGTCATAGAGTCGTACTGCTGCATCAACAATGCCGTGGGCGACGTGACGATTGGTGATTACTCACGCATCGGCATACATTGCACCGTGATTGGTCCTGTCTGCATAGGCCATCATGTCAATCTGGCTCAGGGCATCACGGTGACGGCCCTAAACCACAACTTCAACGATACCAATAGAAGAATCGACGAGCAAGGCATCACGACCAAACCTGTCGTTATAGGCGACGACGTCTGGATTGGCGCCAATGCCGTTATCCTGCCCGGCGTCAGCATCGGAAGCCACGCTGTGATTGCAGCGGGAGCCGTGGTAACAAGCGACGTTGAAGACTACACGGTAGTAGGCGGCGTACCAGCTAAGGTCATTAAGAAATTGAGGAAATGAGAAATTGAGAGAATGAGGAATTGAGAGAATGAGAAATTGAGAAATTGAGAGAGATTAGTCGAAAAGGTTGAGCGAGAGGTCCTGCTGTTGGGGCTTCTCGTCTTCTGTCACGGCATGATTTTCCCGAAATTTAAGAAGCAACTGCCGGGCATCGCTACTGCCGGTAGTATTAAGCCGGTAATAACCGCGCCGTCCTGTTCTCTCGATGAGGGACTGCACAGACTTTGAGTTGCGAAGCAGGTACTGCTGAACGTAATTACGTATTTCATCGTAGTCGGGCTTCATAAAGAAAGTGCAATTCATGTTGTAGACATGCTTGCTGACAGCCTGCACACTGACACCCCGTTCACCAGCCTCGCTGAGCACCTGCAAAATCTGCTGTTCGTAACTCAAAACCACTAACCCCAATTAACAATTCTCAATTATCAACTTTCAACTCTCAACTAAAAAAAGGCTGGCAAGCCTATTTTAAGCTTCCAGCCCTTTTATGCTTTCTCTTTTTTGTAAAATTCGATTAAGCAAGTGTGATCTTGTCATCAGCGGCCGAGAGCTTACCCTCCTTGAAGAGCCAACCCAAACCGAGCAGAGTCTCCTCCTCGCTGATCTTAGCAGCCTTAGCAATTTCCTTAACAGTGAGAGCCTTCTCGGCTGCTGCCAGAGCCTGATAAACATCACCAGCCTTGAAACCAGCGTTTTCAGCGTTTACTGCAACTGCGACCTTCTTCTCAGCGGCCTTCTTTACGGTTGCCTTCTTGGGCTCTTCTGCTTTAACTGCAGCGGCCTTCCTTGTTGTTTTCTTTTCTGCCATAGTTCTAAAAAAAAATTAATACACTATTGAATGATAGTTCTATACTATTCTCTATTTTCGCGTGCAAAATTAAGATTTTTTCAGATATATTGTTACCGCAAACAGCCGCTTTTTGTCATATTCACACTTATTCTTGACACAAATCAATCTGCAGAGGGCTGAACGATAGCTAAGTTCAACTCTTCCAGCTGTTTCGGGTCAAGTTCGCCTGGAGCATCCAGCATGACGTCACGACCGCTGTTGTTCTTGGGGAATGCTATGCAGTCGCGAATACTGTCAAGGCCGGCCATGATGCTGACGAAGCGGTCGAGTCCGAAGGCCAGTCCAGCATGAGGAGGTGCTCCGTACTTGAAGGCATTGATCAGGAAGCCAAACTGGGCCATAGCGCGCTCAGGCGTGAAGCCAAGTATCTGGAACATCTTCTCCTGTAACTTGCCGTCGTGGATACGCAGCGAACCGCCGCCCACCTCGATGCCGTTGCAGACGAAGTCGTAGGCCACAGCACGCACCTTCTCAGGAGCCGTGTCAAGCAGGGGGACATCGTCAGGATTGGGCAGTGTGAAGGGATGGTGGGTGGCCATCAGTCGCTGCTCTTCGTCGCTCCACTCGAACAAGGGGAAGTCAACAATCCACAGGCACTTGAACACGTTCTTGTCTCTCAGTCCCAGGCGGTCGCCCATTTCCAGTCGCAGCGTGCAGAGCTGAGTGCGCGTCTTGTTGGCCTTGTCGCCGCTGAGAATCAGCACCAGGTCACCGTCGTTCGCACCGGTTTTCTCCTTCAGCTTCTGCCACACCTCTGGCTGGTAGAACTTGTCGACAGAACTCTTAACCGTTCCGTCGCTATTGTATTTAACGTAAACCAGTCCCTTGGCACCCACCTGCGGACGCTTCACGAAGTCTGTCAGTTGGTCAAGCTGCTTGCGGGTGTAGTCAGCGCAACCAGGCACCACAATACCGCCAATATACTCAGCCTCATTGAACACGGGGAACTGCCCCGTACCCTTCAGCACGTCCATCAGTTCCACAAACTCCATGCCAAAGCGCAAGTCGGGCTTATCGCTGCCGAAGCGGCGCATGGCTTCGTGCCACGTCATGCGCTCAAGAGGGGGCAGCTCGACGCCACGTACCTCCTTAAAGAGATGACGGGCCAGGTCCTCGAAGATGTTCAGCACATCCTCCTGGTCGGCAAACGACATCTCGCAGTCTATCTGTGTGAACTCCGGCTGGCGGTCAGCACGTAAGTCCTCGTCGCGGAAGCACTTGGCTATCTGGAAGTAACGGTCGAAGCCTGAAACCATCAGCAACTGCTTCAGCGTCTGTGGCGACTGAGGCAGGGCATAGAACTGGCCGGGATTCATTCGTGAGGGCACCACGAAGTCGCGTGCTCCCTCAGGTGTCGACCCTATCAGGATAGGTGTCTCTACCTCGATGAAGTCCAGATTGTCAAGGAAATTACGGATGAGTATGGTCATGCGGTGGCGCAACTCAAGGTTCTTGCGAACGCAGGAACGGCGCAGGTCCAGGTAACGGTACTTCATGCGGATGTCGTCGCCACCATCAGTATTGTCCTCGATGGTGAAAGGCGGTGTCTGACTCTCGCTCAGCACGTTGAGCTGCTGTGCCAGTATCTCAATGTCGCCCGTCGGCATCTTGGGGTTCTTGGCCTGGCGCTCGCTGACCGTTCCAGTCACCTGAATACACCATTCGCGCCCCAGGCGGTTAGCCTGTTCGCACAAAGCGGCATCTTTCGACTCGTCGAACACGAGCTGCGTCAGTCCGTAACGGTCGCGCAGGTCGACAAACGTCATGCCGCCCATCTTTCTCGTTTTCTGTACCCATCCGGCCAGCGTCACTGTGCTGCCGGCATCGGCGAGCCGTAGCTCACCACACGTTTTGCTTCTATACATTATTATATATATTTATTCGTTTTCGACCTGCAAAATTACAAAATAAATATGTAATTCAAGCAAACAATGACGAATAAATTCATTTCAGGCTAAAAAAGGACGCTGCAATATCAGCGTAAACATAAAGACGAGTACGACGTGTTTTGATAACATCTGTATGGAAATGGCGCTCACGTTGCATCTTGCGGATTTGCTCGTAAGAGGCAGTAAGCGATCGGTTATAGGCTGTGGCTAAGAAACAAACTTGTTCCTTTACAGGTAGCTGAGAAAGTTGGGGATGACGTTGTTGCAACAAGCGGATAAAAATAGCCAAATAACGACACTGACCCTGCATGGTAGAGAGCCGACGAATACGAGAGCGGCGTGCCTCGTTGTTTGATTGAAGATTGAACACAAAACCGTATTCCTTGGACAGCGTAGAACGATTCCACGCCTGTTCCACCTCTTCTGCAAACGACGGTTTCATCTGGAAGCGACCGATAGAGAAGTTGGCCCCTTCCCTACCCTTCGTGACATAAAGGCCATTGACGGCAGCACGCTCTATCTCGTCCTGCCACATGGAATAACGGATGAGTTCAGGAAAGACTATCGCCTCAGCCACACGACTATCCACATCAAAGAGATCAAACTCTTGCTGCCACTCCTCATGGTGAACCTTCACAAAACGTACAGCATCATCCCAGTCATCACCAAAAGTCTTTTGGTAATTCGTAGAAAATGCTGTGGCACTGCCCATAAGCAGCAACCACAGCACAGCGATATGTTTCAACCTTTCACTATTCACCATTCACTTTTCACTAGCGAAGCGCCTTTAAAGTTTATACGTACACTTCACGATTTTGCCGCCATCGAAGATAATCCACTCCAGACGGTCTGGATTGACAGTAAAGGCAGAGGGCGTGAAGGTTGTCATACCATCGATGATGACTTCACCCGTCTTACTATACTCGACAGTACGTTTTCCACTACGACTCTTATATGTACCATAGGGCGGATTCTTGCCCAGGTTGGCACCTTTCTTCTGACGTGCGTCAGCTTTCTTATTGATAGCTTTTAGCTCTTGCTCTGTAATCTTGCGGAACTTACCATTTTCCACAACACCATATTCGCTGGTTTCATCATTTTGAGCCAAAAGAGGCCAATTGCTTCCTGCCGTTTTGAAGTCGCTGACGCCTCCAATGTAGCCACGACACTCCCAATAACCGAATCGCCACCCATTCTGCAGTTCATAGATGGTCTCTTTGCAGACAGGTGAAGCCTCCAATTCAGGCAATTCCTTATAGGCCTCGTCAAGAATATTACCGACTACAATGACGCTGTTAAGATCGGTACGTCCAATCGCACATGCAGGCAGGTCGCCACTATTCACAACCTCCTGACTTAAGCGAGCATATTCGGCAGCAAACTTCTTATGCTCGGACATCAAGCGCTGTAGAGAGGCACGATACTCTTTAGCAGCCTCTAAGCGATAGTTGTAGAGCAACTTGTCGGCCTCCTCATAGAGCGCATCAATCTGAGCTGCGTCATTGGTACTGCATATCTGGTCGTATAGCTTCTGCAACTTGCCATTATATTTCTTGCCGATGCCTTCATAACTGTGTTTAAACTCACGCTCAGTAGCTTTCGCCAAGTTCTGCGCCAACTGTCCCACCTTAGCCTCATAACCACTGAAGGCTGCTGTCATCTGATTCATCTGGCGACTGAAGTTGCCGGCATTCTGCGCCATCTTCTGCATCTTCTGCACAAACTCTGGATGCTGACGGATGTAAGCCTCCTGCTCCTTCTCGCTCATCTTTTCAAAGCGCTCCATCTCGGCTGTATCCAAATCGCCGCCCATAATCTTCCTCATCACCTTATCCTGAATGGGTTTCTTCTTAGACTCAGGGGCGTTCTCGTCGTTCAGGATGGCCATCTCATCTTTGGTCAAGCCGAACATATCCTGAATCTTACGTTCCCACTTTTCACGCAATGCCTCCATATCGGCATCAGAACAGTCCTTAGAAGCTTCCTGCAACTGCTCGGCACGAGCCACAACACGAGCTATCTGCATAGCATAGGCATCACGTTCCTCCATCGTGCTACGTGCCATCTTCTCGGCTGAAGGCAACTGAGGCAACTCTCTCATCAGCGCTTCAGGTGTTGAAGCCGACGAGGGGGTGATGGTACCATCCCAAGTGATAGTCGACGTCTTGCGTTTAGGCACAATATCACTACCTTGCGCTACAGCCAGCTTCGATGGGTCGGCAGGTTCCTCACTCACTGTCTGCGGTTCCTCACTGGTTTCTTCACTCTCTTCAACCTGATTGCCCATGACAGCCTGCTGAGCCTTCTGCTTCAACTTCTTTAGGAATCCCTGAGCATCGGCATCTGCCGTGCTGAGCATCAGCAGTGCCGCCATCATCACAATTAATTTCTTCATACGCATTTATAATTTGTTATTTATTAGTCTCTTGGTTTTGACTCAGTGCGAACGAGTTGCTATATGATTCTGTTTCCCGTCCGTCTGGGGCGAGAATGTATCTCTTATTATCGTGGTTACGAAGGCCGTAGATAGGGCCTTTACCGCCATTGGCAGAGAGAATTTCCTCGTATTCGTGCTGGTGTATCTCGCGACCAGTCTTGGGGTCTAACAATCCATAGAGATGGCGTCCTGTCTGGAAGTCTATCTTATCGAGCATCACAACAACGGCAGTATAGGCATCCGACTCGCAGAATTTCACTTCCCAGTAAGCCTTGTCAGTAATCAGTTTGCCTTTACTATTGAAGAGATGGACACCGTTAAAGTCCCTCAGGAGGATTACATCGAGTTTTTCGTCGCACCAATTGAACTCTGCACCCTGTTTATATTCGCAGGGAATAATCATCTTACCTTTGTCGTTCATGATGCCCCACACCTTATTCATATAATTAAGGACAGGTAGCGTCTTTCTGTCACACACAGCCACGATATTGCCATACATTGTTTCGGCAGCCCAGAAGTATTTCTTGACTACGGCGTGACTCATCAATTCTTTCCTCATCGCTTCCAAATCCTCGTTATTACCCATGTCACTGAATTCTGACGACGATTGTTCTTTCATGTCAGCAATTTCCTTTTCTATAATCTGAATGGATTCTGGATCAGCCTCACCAGATGCTTTGATCTTTTTGAGGTTATTTTCCATCTTCTTGACCAAAGCGTTGGTAATTGAAGGATTCTCTATGAAGGTTTGTTTGGTACGCAGGTCAAGATCTGCCAACTCCTGACTTCGTGCATACTCGGCTGGCAGAATGAGAAAAGTCGGGAAACCGACAGACTCTTCAGCATTTACGCCAAAGTAAGTCAAAGCATTATAGGCTACGATACTCTGTGCGGTTGTTTCCATCGCACAGAGCATCATCATGCCTATCAAAAAAGATAATAGCGTTTTCTTCATACGCATACCTTATTTAAGATACGTACACCTTTTATATATTTTGCCCTAACATCTTTGCGACATCAGGGCAAAATATTGTTTACTTCTTAATGAACTCTACGCGACGATTCTTGGCGCGTCCAGCTTCTGTCTTGTTATCAGCAACAGGTTCATGTGAGCCCTTACCAACAGCTTTTAAATTGAAGTCGTCAACACCAAGATTGGCAAGTGCTTTGACAACAGCCTCAGCACGTTGCTGCGACAATGGATCGTTTATCTTGTCAGAGCCTTGGTTATCTGTATGGCCCTGTACCTCGAAGCGGGCACGAGGATTCTTCTTCATATAGTCGGCAACCTTCTGAATTTCTGCCATAGACTCAGGCTTCAGCGTTGCCTTACCCGTCTCAAACAAAATATTGTTAGTTACGAATTTACCTGTCTCTGCAATAGCTTTCTCGATGGCAGTCATCGACTGTTCATTGCGGTCGTACAACTCTACAGCACCCTTGGCAATAACGACATTGCGGATAAATGTCATATTCTTATATTCGAAGGGAACCTGGAAACACATCCATGTGGGTTGGTTGACACGCGGCAGATTCACCACACGCTTGTCGTTGAAATAGACCTTCAGAGCCCGTTTGTTGAACGACAGTGCCACATGGTTCCAACCCTTCTTGAACGAATATACAAAACTACCATTCTTGTTTCCATTAAAATAATAAGAATGCTCTGAAAAAGTACAAACGGCATGATTCAAGACAAATGCAGTATAATCCCCCCCGTCAGCTCCTTCGCCAGGATATTCAGAACGGTCCTTGGTAACGGCAAGAATCATCTTCATGTCGTTCAGTCCGATGCCATCATTGCCTGGGACGTTATCAGTTGGCCAGTAATAGAAGTCATACTCAATGGTGAACTCTTCGGGCAGATAGGCTCCCTGCTCCTTGATGAGGGGCTGTACCTGGGCATTGTCAGTCAGATTGATGGCCTTCACGCCACCCAGCGTCTTAGTCTCTACTGTACCTTGGAACATATCCCACTTAGAGGGGAACTCGCCTACTTTCTCTGCTGTCACATCATCCTGAAACAAGATAACGGACCCACGTTTGAAGTCTGAGGATGTAGCAATCGATGGGGAATCCTCACCAACAGCATCATCAGCTGCTTCGCGCTGAGGTCTGGCACTCCGTTCTTTCTTCTTTCCATCAAGCACTTCATCCATAGCCTCATCGGTTTCGCGTTCCACCTTGTCCTCCACCTTGCGCTCCACGGCGCGCTTGGCAGCGTCCTGGGCCTTCTGGCCAAGCTTCTTGAGCCACCCCTGGGCGTCGGACTCGGCAACGAAGGCCACGGCCAGCATCATCAGTAACAACAGTCTTTTCATACGCTAATCTATTTTTTTGGTTGTAGTTTACAATTCTTGGGGGCAAAGTTACGAAAACCCAGCGACATACGCAACTCCCCAAATGGGGGTTTTTACCGCCCTATTTATTCCCAGTTTGGGAATGTTTTGTTCCCAGTTTGGGAATATTTCATTCCCAGCTTGGGAATGTTTTGCAGAATGTAGTGCCCTGAGTGCTCGCATTGTAGACAAAACATTTTCTACAGTCCACGCATGGCTGATTACAAAAGAATGCGTATATTTGCAAACATGAAACACAGAATGCTGCATATCGTCATCATCGCCTTGCTGATGCTGATAGCCCTTGCGCCGTCAGCCAGCGCAGAATACACTGACCACCGTGGCCGCAAGGTGGACTCGCTGAAGACCGTGCTCAAGAGCGGTACGAAACTCACCGACGAACAGCTGGCCAACATCTACAAAGACCTGATGTGGGGTCTGCTCAACAAGGACGGACAGCAGGCTACGGACTATGCGAAACGCCTGGTGAGCCTGAGCTACAGACACAACTGGCTCAACGCCAGGGCCGACGCCCTGCGCATCATGGGACTCCACGCCTACGGCAGCGACCGCTATCAGGAGGCCGAGCACTACTTCCTGCAGGCACTGGCCGTCACCGACTCGATGCGTAACGACGGCAAGTACGACAACGGCACCATCGACGACAAACTCTCAGCGCTCTACGGCTCGCTGGGCAACCTCTACAACATACAGGACAAGGCACTGCTGGCCATCGAGTACTACCAGCGGGCACTGCCCATCTTTGAGCGTCACCAGTGGCGCGAGAGCCAGGCCCTGCTCTATCATAACGTGGCCGAGCTATACCTCTCGATGGGCAATCTCAAGGAAGCCGAACGCAATTATCTGCTGGCCATCCGTCAGGGCATGGCATCAGGTGACTCGCTGCTTGTGGCCGTGCCGCAAAAGGGGCTGGCCAAGGTCTACATAGACCAAGGCGACTACGAGCAAGCCTACCAGACCGCCACGGCGGCCTACCACTACTACCACAGCCACCAGGACGAGGACACCGGCGACTATGCCGAGGTGCTGGCATCGATGGTGAAGACGCACCTGATGAAGGGCCACGAGGACCTGCCTCGCGCAAAAGCCCTGGCACAGGAGGCCGTCCGGCTGGCTCAGAGCCACGAAATGATGGGCGAGGTGCGCTACGACGTCTATGCCGCTGCCGCCATGGTGGAAATGCAACAGCACAACTGGCCCCAGGCACTCGACTATGCCCTGCAGTCCATCCACCAGGACGACCAGGCCGCCACCTTCAGCGACGTCGGCTGCTACGAACTGCTGGCCAACATCTACATGCAGCTGGGACAAAAGGACAAGGCCTCTCAATATATAAATAAGGTACGCGCGATGATGGAGCGCTTCGCCACCAGCCACTTCCAGAGCGGACTGTCGCAGATGGAGGTCATCTACCAGACCCAGAAGAAGGAGGAAGCCATCAGCCAACTCACACGCCAAAAACACTGGTACATGGCCGGCACCGCCCTCATCGGTCTCAGCCTGCTGCTGACGGCACTGCTCTTCTACCTCTACTGGCGAAGCAGCCAACTGCGCAAGCGCCACCAGCTCACCCTGGCCAAACTGGAGGGCGAACAGGCCGAGCGCATCCGGCTGGCACGCGACCTGCACGACCGTCTGGGCGGACTGCTCACCATCATCAAGCTGGACCACCAGGACGACCCGCACGTCGACGAAGCCATACGCGAAATGCGCAACGTGGCCCACCACCTGCTGCCCGATGCCCTGAGCCGCTACGGACTGCGCGTGGCCCTGCGCGACTACTGCCAGACGATGCGCAACGTCACGTTCGCATTCACGGGCCGCGAGCAGCACGTCGCCCATGAGGAAGCCGTCTACTGCATCGTCTACGAACTGGTCAACAATGCCGTCAAAAATGCACAGGCACAGCACATTGACGTACAACTGCTGATAGACAACCACCTGACGGCCATCAGCGTCAGTGACGACGGCAACGGACTGACAACAGCCGACCCGCCCGCAGGCTCAGGACTGCGCAACATCCGCGAGCGCGTCGAGGCACTGGGAGGCACATTCCGGCTCCAGGCCAGCCCGCAAAAGGGCACGGAAGTGAGCATCGAACTGCCTGCAACAGCCAGAAACCACCAGAAGTAAGCGTCTGGCCACCCAACAACCATAAAAAACCCACAATTGGGGGGTTGACCAATTCAATAATTATTCGTAATTTTGCAGCCGTTAAATCTGTAACCCATCAAGCGAAGCATGATAAACGTCATCATAGCCGACGATCACCGACTGGTGGCAGAGGGCATTGCAAAACTGATTACCGACAGTAAGGACATCAACGTCACGGCCATAGCCGAGAGCATCGACGAGGCCCAACGACTCGTAACAGCGCACCATCCCGACGTGCTCCTGCTGGACGTGGCCATGCCCGACGGCGACGGCATCGACGCCATCAGCACGCTCAGGCAGCTGTACGCCCCACTGCGCATCATCATCCTCACCGTCTATGCCGAGCCAAACGTTGTCCATCGCGCCAAGGCAGCAGGTGCCAACGGCTATATCCTGAAAAGCACGGACTCCGAGGAGCTGTTCAACGGCATACGAACGGTGGCCGAGGGCAGCAGCTACATCTGCCGCGAGACGCAGACGCTCATGGAGCACGCCGAACAGCCACCCACCCGACTGAACAACCGCGAACGCGAGATTCTGCGACTCATCGTCAAGGGACATTCCATCAAGGAAATTGCCGACATCCTGAACCTGGGCTTCGAGACGGTGCATAGCTACACCAAGTATCTGCGCCAGAAATTAGGCTGCAGCAATATGGCCGCTCTGGTACGCACAGCCATCGAGCAACACTTGATTTGAGTTAAATTACCTAAAAATAGTGGGCAAAATGATACAAGTATGGCAAAAATGCCTTACTTTTGCAGCGATTATTCATCACAAAAAAGGAAAAGAACATGAAAAAAATGATAGTAATGGCACTGATGCTGGTAGGAGGACTGACCTCGACGCTCGCACAGACAGCCAAGAGCGACTTAAAGCCCGCAGAAATCAAGTTCGACAAAACGTCGCACAACTTCGGTACTTTCTCAGAGAAGAACTCGAAGGTCAGCTGTACCTTCACCTACACCAACGTAGGCGAACAGGACTTAGTTGTCAATCAGGCCATAGCCACCTGTGGCTGCACCGTCCCAGAATACACCAAGACGCCCGTGAAGCCTGGCGAGAAGGGCGAAATCAAGGTGACGTACAACGGAGCCGGCAAATTCCCTGGCCACTTCAAGAAGTCTATCACCGTGCGCACCAATGGGGCCGTGGAAATGACTCGCCTCTATATAGAAGGAGATATGACGGAAGCGAAGTGACAGATGAAAAAATGAAAGATTAAGATGCATAGATGATGATATTATAAAAAAAGAGGCTCACGGTTGAGCCTCTTTTTTATGATATATAATATCTCATATATTCATCTACGCATCTTAATCTTTCATTTTTCATCTTTCATCTTTCATCTCCTAAAAGGAATAGCTGATGCCCAGTGAGCTGTACTCCTGGAACTGGAAGTAGCCCAAATCTTCGTCGCGCACGTTGGAGTCGTCGAAGCGCGGATAGAGGAACAGGTTGGCCGAGATATACTTCGAAATCTTCAGCTGGAACTGGTTCTCCCATTCCACCAGACTGCGGTGATATGACGTGTTGGCATAAAGGCGGGTCTTCCACGTTACCTGGTCAGTAATCTTCCACTCCAGATTGCCTGTAAACTGCGAACCGAAATCCTCCAGAGTATGGTGGTCGCCACTGATGCCGTTACGCGATATGAGTGCCTGACGTCCCACATACATGAAGTTGAACGACAGGGGCAGGAAGTTAAGGCTACCCGTCAGCCGTTTGTTCAGGGCCTCGACCTTGTACTCCATACCGATACCGACATTCAGCTTGAACGGCGAGAAGAAGTCGGAGTAGACAAATTCGTCATTGGCTTTGTAGCCACGGGTAAACTGCGTGTAGGCCAGCAACTGCAACGTATAGTACCAGCGCTTGTGAGCCTGCAGACCCAGTTTGCTGGTCAGACGCAGCAGGTCGTTGTTGGTCTTCAGCTTGTGGACGGTGTCCGTACGCGACGTCTGGAAGCCCAGCTTCATCTCGAGCGTATTGTCGAACGTGACGCGGTCCTTGTCGTTATAGTTCACGTTGAACGTCAGCGAAGCAACGGCCGAATAGTTGCTCTCGCCACCCTTGTACCAGTTGCCCGACACGTAGTTCTGCAGGAACTGCAGGTAGCCGTCGCCCTTGAACTTCCAGAAGTTTGGCTTCACCACGACCAGTCCGATGGGCACGGCCTCCTGCTCCTCAGGCACTGGGGCAGCCTTCTCCGTCAGGTCAACCTGCTGGGTCAGTTCCTGGTTGACATCGTCGCGCAGGGTGCCCACGTCGCGCAGCCGGCTCTCGTTATTCTTCACCAGATCAGGACGGCGCATGTAAAGCGACATCATGGCCTGGTCGACGGCATCCGTCACCTCGTCGCCGCTATTGGGCGAGAGGGCCAGCGACTTGTTGGCACCTGAGTGGTAGAACGTGGTGGGGGCAAACAGCCGGAAGTAGCGCCCGTCTGTCGACTCCGTGCGCAGCGAGGCATTGACCTGCTCCAGCGAGTCAAGCTGGCGGCGAAGCACCGTCAGCGAGTCGATATAGTTCTTGACCACCAGCGGCGTGTCAACCTGTTGTTCCTTATCGCCCACAGCAACCGCTGCAACAGCCTTCTTTGCCTTTCTGGTGCTCTTGCGCTGAGCCGGCGCACTGACCGCCACCAGCATGGCGACTGCCAATATGAAAATATACTTGTACCTCATAATGGGTGCAAAGATAATAAATAAAATGAGAAAGGAGAAAGAAGAAAGGAGAAAATATAGCAGCAGGAGCAAATTTTTCACTTTTCACTTTTCACTTTTACCTTTTTTTCGTACCTTTGCACCTTGATTGTGTAATTTAGAATAAATAAGGATAAAAAATAATGAATAAAGACACGATTATTGGCTTCTCGCTGATAGCCCTGGTGCTGATAGGTTTCAGTTGGTGGAACCAGCCTTCTGCCGAGCAGATAGAAGCCGCCCGTAAACAAGACTCTATTAACGCCGTCATGCAAGAACAGGCCCTGAAGGAGCAGGCCGCCAAGGCCGCTGCCGCCAAGGCCGACACTG
>DFGF01000059.1:1987-6475 GCA_002371715.1 Prevotella sp. UBA3757 | reverse complement strand
GCTCGGAAGCAGACGAAGAAGTGGTGGGTTCAGTAATTACATAGACAGAGTTAGGAGGCAGAATAGACTTAGCACCAACCGGCGACCAGTGGAGTTTGCCCATCACAGCAGGATTGTCCATAGCATAGAGCTGCTTGCCTACAAAGTTCGTACCGATATAGTCGCTAGAGAACAAGATGTCATTAACCTTCAGGTCGTTGAGGATCTCATAAGCCTTCTTGTCGGCATTATAGACAGAACGCATAGTGTTAAATTCTTCTGTAGCATAAGCCATCACTGCAGACTTCTTGCCAGTAGCTACGCCCTTAAGCATGTTGTCCTCAGTTGTAGTAGGCTGCTTAACGCGAACGATAACCACCTGACCCTTCTCAACGATGAAGTTGTCATCCTTCTGAGCCAAAGCATCCATGTAGATTTCCTGGCGCTTGCCGTCAACGAAAGCAGAGTAAACCACAACCTGGTCACCATCTTCAGTTCTGTTAGCAATGGCCATGTTAGCCTTATCAGCAACTAACTTGCCATAGTAGAAACCAGCAGATTCAGTACCAAGCACAGTAATCTCTACAGGCTCGGGCAGAAGAGCCTTAGCATCGAAGATCACGTTGAAGAGGTTTGCTTCCAGCATATGATAGAAACCGTCGGCAATAGCAGATGTGGTATGCAGAGTAACCTTTGCCTTCTCCTTCATCTCCTTCGAACCAAAAGCATTCTTTTCGAAAGCAGCGTAGTTGTAGATTCTCTTCTCAGTTACGAGAGGAGTGCTCTCATCTTCTGCTACATCTGCCTTAGGATTCCAAGTGACGTCGGTCAGCAGAGGAGCATTCGTTTCATTGAAAGTAGCTTCAACGATAGCAGGACCACCAGGTACTGTACCATCTTTAGGAGCCTCAATCAGCTCGATACTGTTGAAGTTCAGAGTTGTCAGAACAGCGTTGGGCTTTGAGGGTACAGAAAGAGCAACAGTAATGTTATTCTGGAAGTCGATGCTCTGAGCCTGACCAATAGCATTCAGCACATCAGCCTGAGAGACCTTACCCTTAACAGTTGCGAGAGAAATGACGTTGCTCACGATAGGAGCAGTTGTCAGCGTAGCTTGCTTATAGTTGCCAATAGTCAGAGTTGAAGTGAACGTACCCACAGGGCCAATGATAGAGTTGAAGGTCGGTTTATTAGATGCGTCACCAATGTTGCCAAATGTAACCTCAGAATTCTTGTTAGCAGCAAGTGT
This sequence comes from Prevotella sp. UBA3757, assembly GCA_002371715.1. Classification (GTDB taxonomy): domain Bacteria; phylum Bacteroidota; class Bacteroidia; order Bacteroidales; family Bacteroidaceae; genus Prevotella. The sequence goes on along the minus strand of DFGF01000059.1, from coordinate 5,247 downwards.
AATAGCATTTTCTTCAATAGTACCTGCGAACGTACCAGCCTTGGCAATCTCAACCTTTATCAAACCATTCTGCTCAACCTTTGTGCCAGTAAATGCCTTGGCCGTGATGGTTACTTTTGAAAGAGCAGAGTTACCAACAGTAATGTACAGATTCTTCAGGGGCGAGTTGAACTCCTCAGTGGTATTGGGGTCGCCCCAAGCAATTACATGAGTGAAGTCACCAAACAGGTTACCGTTCAATGCAGGAGTCTTAACTGTCGAAGTGCTTACAGCACCAGGAAGTTTGGCGTTTTCTGTGTTAGCCTCGTCTGCGGTATAAAGCACAGCTGCGGTCTTTTGGTCGCCAGCAGCCTTTGAGCCAGTAAGTGTAGCATTATATGCTTTCATGGCTGCTTTATGCTCATCGGTGATTGCATCGCCGGCAATTACATCTGTAACAGGCTTAATTGCAGTATTATACGAAACAGAAGAGGTAGCATCGAACTCTGCAGCGGTGTAGTCTAAAGCATCTGTCAATCCTCTGTTATACTCATCTGCTTCGTCCTGAGTGTAGTGCGTGGCTTCAGTCTTAACCTCACCAGCATGAATTGCACCATCCAAAGTGGCATTGAATGCATTTGCCTCATCAGCAGTATAATTCACGGCGGCAGCAGCACCAGATCCAAGATTAGTCAGGCTTGTTCCGTCAAACGTCAGTGTTTCAAGCGTCTTACAGCCGTTGAAGGGAGCACCAGAGACTGTCTTCAGAGTGCCGGGGAAAGTCAGTGAACTCAAAGCAATGTCATTAGCGAAAGCACCGTTATCAATAGCCGTAATCTTGCTCACATTAAGATACTGAATCTCAGTCAGGGCTTCGCAGTTTGCAAAGACTGTACCGATTACGTTAACCGGGCTCTTCTTCTCAAACTTGCCATAAGGCAGGATGACCTTCTGCAGGTTCTTGTTGGTCTTGGTGGTTCCGTTGACGAAAGGATCGCCATCGTCGAAGTTCAGGAACGATGTATATTTCTTGTGCTTACCCTCATCATCCAACTCTTCAACACAGCAGTTCGAGAAGTCATACACACTAACAACTGTGTTACTCAGTGAGCCGGCATTCAGCGTGGTCAGCATTTTACAGAGACTGAAGTCTACGCCACCCTTCTCGCCGCCTTCGAGATCAACACCCAACTGTACACAGTTTGCAAGGGCGTTGACGGCAAGTTCCTGAAGAGTTGCAGGCATAATGACCTTCTTAAGTGCAATATTATTGTCCTCGAACAGCTTGTTCAGAACAGTAATCTTGGTCTTGGTCAGGTCAAGCTTCTCAATAGAGGTACCCGAAAAAGCTTCGCTACCAATCTTAGTAACTTTACAGCCATCACTGAAGGTTACAGATGTGATGCTCTCAAGTCCTTTGAAGGCACCAGTCTCAATCTCAACGACATCAAATGTAACGATAGCGTTCACATCAGAACCTGAGTAAGTACCCTGAACGGGGATTGCTACAGTAGGACTAATGGTCAGGGCAGCCTTGTTCGTAACCTTTGGATTGGTCATCCAGTTGTTCTGCCTTACTGAGACCGTACCAGTCCATTTACCGTCGACCTCCTTCATGCTCTTGATGACATACATGAGTCCATCCTCACCATACTGGGTAGAGTTAAGCAACTCACCAGCAAAGCCTACCATAGGCAGGAGTGCCATCAGCATCAATAAAAGAAAATGTTTTCTCATAATTGAATTTGTTAAGTTAATAAAATGTTTAAATAAAAAAATAATTAATTGAATTTGTTTTTTTGTTTCTTCTTCGCTTAATACCTCTTGTTCGTTTAATGACACAATAGTACTGCTGGCCGGCACTCCCCTGCCGGTCATCACACTCACACTCGGATGTCTGAAGTATGTGAGGGCTGATGTATGAGTCAGCACACTCAATGCCTCGCAATCCTAAACTTCTGGAAACAAAAAAGACGTGGGAGTAATGTCTCTTGCGCGCTTATCCCTTAGTTCAGGCCTTCGCATTGCCTCTGTAGAAGAATAAGCAACGGAAGGTCTGCCCACGCCAAGCGATGTTATAAGACACACCACGGCCTGACAATTCCATACAACATACGTGATAAGAGAGTACACCTATTGCTGGGAGTACACCTTATATATATTATAATAGAATATAAAGCCGCAGGGAGATATAAAATCAACCTACGTAGACGTCTCTGTTGCATTACCGCTGTCTACAGATCCAAAGTTGCGAAGTTTGAACTAACAGACGAGTAACGTTCGAAAACGTCCTTTTGAGACTGGGCTTACAACTGCCCTGGGTCTCGTTCCATCGATGTTTTTTAATACTCCTGCCCACGCATGGACAGGGCGAAAATGCGCACTATGAGCGAAAATTGCGCTTTCAGCGCGAATTTGCTCACGCTCGGCAAAATGACAGTAAACTGTCTTTTGCACTCGCTTAATCGCAAATTTCGGTGCAAAGATAAGCATTTTTTTGTAACCAACAAATATTTTTAAGGAAAAATTACACTTTTCACCTAAAAAATTGATAAAGCCCCAGCAACAGCCCCTCAAAGACCCACCCACAGACCCACCCCTGGCCCCTCCCTGTATGGAGGGGAATAAAATGTCCTTCACGCATCCTTTAGTCTCTTTCTGTGATTTCTGCGTGGCCAGCACTTTCTGTGATTTCCGTGATTTCTGTGTGACAATATCTAATTCTTTATTTTTGAGCAATATACTATGGAAATTATATTTCCAGACTTAGTATTTTATGTTTATAGTACCATGAACATACGTTCATAGTACCATGAACACATGTTCATAGTACCGTAAACATACGTTCACAGTACCATGAACGACTTTTTTCCAGTAGAGCGTAAAAAAAAGCAAGGGTAGCCCATTTCTTTCGGACAAGCTGGCAAAATAACACGTCGTGTCAGATCATTCCTGTCAACGAGATGACGGCTCGTTGACGACGACATGACGGCGGGGAAGAACATGAAATAAAAAAAAGGAGTCCGCATAGGGGGGACTCCTTTTTTTCATATTGGTAATAGTAGTGCGACTTATGACTCGTGGAGGATGGTCTCCTCGGCAAAGTCGAGCACGTTCTTCTTGTTAGCCTGCATGCGCTCGTACTCCTCCTTGGAGCCGACGATGATCTTCTCGAACTCGCGCAGACCGGTACCGGCGGGGATGAGGTGGCCGGCAATGACGTTCTCCTTCATGCCCTCAAGGTTGTCGCTCTTGCCACGGATGGCGGCCTCGTTGAGCAC
>DFGF01000059.1:1683-1922 GCA_002371715.1 Prevotella sp. UBA3757 | reverse complement strand
GTGGTCTCCTGGAACGATGCAGCCGACATGAACGACTTGGTCTGCAGTGCGGCACGGGTGATACCCTGCAGAATCTGCGTCGAGGTGGCGGGCACGGCATCGCGTACCTGCACGACCTTCAGGTCGCGGCGCTTCAGGCTGGAGTTCTCGTCGCGCAGACGGCGGGCGGTGACAATCTGACCCTTCTGCAGGTTCTCGGAGTCGCCGGCATCGGTGACCACCTTCTTGCCCCAGATGCG
>DFGF01000059.1:1264-1499 GCA_002371715.1 Prevotella sp. UBA3757 | reverse complement strand
TCGTTGATCTTCACACCCTGCAGGCGGTAGACGTCCTGAACCTCATTGACGATATACTCCTGGACGGCCGTGGGACCCTTGATGGCCAGGATGTCGGCAGGCGTGATGACACCGTCGGAGAGCGGCGTACCGGCACGGACGGCATCGTGCTCCTGAACCAGAATCTGCTTAGAGAGCGACACCAGATACTTGCGCTGTTCGCCAGTCTTTGAGGTGACGATGATTTCGCGGTTAC
>DFGF01000059.1:0-1193 GCA_002371715.1 Prevotella sp. UBA3757 | reverse complement strand
CTTACCCATGGTGACCTCACCGTCAATCTCGGAGACGACGGCAGGGTTCGACGGGTTGCGTGCCTCGAAGAGCTCGGTGACACGGGGCAGACCACCGGTGATGTCACCACCCTTGGCAGCAGCACGCGGAATCTTGACGAGCGTCTCACCAGTCTTGACCGTCTGGCCATCCTCTACGACGACATGACCGCCCACGGGGAAGTTGTAGGTACCGACGACGTCGCCATTGGCGTCGACAACGTCGCAGGTAGGCACCTTCAGCTTGTCGCGCGACTCGGTGACAATCTTCTCGGTCAGGCCGGTGGTTTCGTCGGTCTCGGCACGGAAGGTGATACCCTCGATGACGTCGTGGAACTTCAGCGTACCGGCATACTCGGTGACGATAACGGCATTGAAGGGGTCCCACTGGGCAATCTTGTCGCCCTTCTTCACCACGTCGCCATTCTTGAAGTAGAGTGACGAACCGTAGGGAACGTTGACGGTGGAGAGGACTATCTTGGTATTGACATCTACGAAGCGTAATTCGCCCAGACGGCTGACCACCATCTCGCAGTTGCGTCCATCCTCGTCGAACGGCACGGTGCGCACCTCCTCCAGCTCGATGCGCGAATCGTTCTTGGCAACGATGCTGGCGTTGGCAGCGGCATTGGCAGCCACACCACCGGCGTGGAACGTACGGAGCGTCAGCTGGGTACCCGGCTCACCGATGGCCTGAGCGGCAATCACGCCGACAGCCTCACCTTTCTGCACCATGCGGCGCGTAGCCAGGTTGCGGCCATAGCACTTCATGCAGACGCCATGACGCGACTCACAGGTGAGCACGGAACGAATCTCGACCGACTCGATGGGCGAGTCCTCGATGGCCTGGGCAATAGGCTCGGTAATCTCCTCGCCGGCAGCCACGATGAGCTGGCCGGTAGACGGATGGATGATATCGTGGACGGAGACGCGGCCAAGGATGCGCTCGTAGAGCGTAGAGATGACCTCGTCGCCATTCTTCAGGGCGGTGCATACCAGTCCGCGCAGGGTGCCGCAGTCCTCCTCGTTGATAATCACGTCGTGAGAGACGTCTACCAGACGACGGGTCAGGTAACCGGCGTCGGCCGTCTTCATGGCGGTGTCGGCCAGACCCTTACGGGCACCGTGGTTAGAGATAAAGTACTCGAGCACCGACATACTCTCCTTGAAGTTCG
>DFGF01000104.1:12994-17637 GCA_002371715.1 Prevotella sp. UBA3757 | reverse complement strand
CCTTGGGATTGAAGAAGTCGGGGTCTGTGGAGTCCATCCACCAGCCGTCTACGCCCTTGTCATAGAGGTTTCTGAGATTCTGCCAGTAGATGTCGCGGGCCTCGGGCGAGAAAGCATCGTAGACGCGGACGCCGGAGGGATAGTCCATACGGGGCGGCCAGAAGGTGAGTCCGCTCTGCGGCCAGGTCTCAAAGTCGAAAAGCAGGCCTTTCTCATCGAGCTGTCGGTAGGCCTTGGTCTTCGGCCCGAAGCTGGCCCAGATGGAGATCATGAAGTGGGCGTGCTTCTGGTGTACCTCGTCGATCATCTTCTGTCCGTCGGCATACTCCTCGGTGAGGAAGTCCATGGCGTTCCACAGATAGTTGGAACCCCAGTACTGCCAGTCCTGGATGATGCCGTCCAGCGGTACCTGCAGCTCGCGATACTTGTCGACGACCTGCTCGGTCTCCTGGGCAGTCTTATAACGCTCCTTCGACTGCCAGAAGCCGTATGTCCACAGCGGGAACATCGGTACGTCACCCGTCAGCTGGCGCATCTGGGCTATCACGCCGTCGGCTGTCGAGCCATACATGAAGTAGTAGTCTACGCCCTCGCCGGCTTCGGCGTCGAGCGTCATGCCCTCGGCATTGTCCTCGAACAGCGTGGGCGAATAGTTCTCCCAATAGATGCCATAGCCTTTGATGCTCTGCAGCACATTCTGGAAGTCCTCGAGGTTCGACTGCTCCATGCGCTTCTTCAGGCCACGCCGGTTCAGCTTGCCGTCCTGGACGGTGCCCAGTCCGTAGATGGCTTCGTCCTTGTCAAGCGTGAAGGTCTGGCGGGCCTCGGCGGGCTTGCAGTCCTTTTCGCGCAGCAGCAGCTTGCCCTTGGCCGTCAGGAATGTCAGGTTGCCCCGTGCGTCCTGACGGACGGTCAGTTCCGTGCTGCTCCAGGCGTTGCCCTTATGCTGCACGTCAATCTGTTGCGGCTTTAGTGTCACTACCAGCGTCTGTGTGGGTTGTCCCTTGACGACGTGTACGATGGTGGGCGTCAGAAAATCAATTTTCACGTCCGTCTGAGCTGCTATGGCCAAGGCCATTCCGAGCAGCATTGGTGTCAAAAGCACTTTCTTGTTCATTATTCGATGTCTGAGATTTGTATATTGCGGGTATCTGTGTCTTTGCCTAACAGGAACTTGTCGATAAAGGCCTGCACCTCCGGAAACTGCTTCTCGGGCAACTGACAGTGGCCGTGACCGCTGACGATGGAGTAGCCCATGCGGTCGCCAATGCCGAACTGTTGCCACACCTTTTGGGCAGCCTGGGCGGAGATGAGCATGGAGGCGTCGGCCAGCCATTCGAAGTCGGGATTGCCCAGCAGCAGCAGGGCGCGCGGGCAAACCATGGCACAGAGCATGTGCTGGTCGTAAGGCAGGCGGTAGACCCCCTCGCCGCCGAAGTTCTCCTTCTGGCTTTCCAGAAACCAGTGGTAGTCGGTCTTGTCGATGTCCTCCAGATTCTTGCCACTGAGCGTCAGCTCGTGCGACTTGCGCCAGGCGGCAGCACCGCCCCCGCCGGGTTCCTGGGCAATGACCAGGGCGATGCGCTCGTCGAAGGCCCCGGCGTAGAGGGCCATCTTGCCGGCATACGAACAGCCGGTGATGCCGATGCGGCGCGTGTCAATCCTGGTCACCTCCGGGCCTAACTGCTCCAGGCCGTCGATGATGCGGCTGACGCCCCAGGCCCACTCGCTGTAGGCACCGTTCTTCACCAGGTGCGGATAGAGTCGGTCAAATGGGTGCTCGCCACGGTCGTGATGGCGTCCGAACTGCTTGTAGTCGTTGACCTGTGCGGAGTGGAAGTTCAGCGTGGCAATGGGCCGGTCGTTGAACAGCTTGCGCGGCAGGGCTATCATGTCCGTGCCAATCATCAGGGCATAGGATGATGGCTGATGGTCGATGGCTGATGGCCGATGGTCGATGGCTGATGGCTGATGGTCGATGGCTGATGGCTGATGGTCGATGACTGATGGCTGATGGTCGATGGATGATGGCTGATGGTCGATGGATGATGGCTGATGTTTCGGATAGCGGATGGTGGAGCGCAGGGTCAGCGTCTGTCCGTCGACCATCACGTCGACCACCAGTGCCGTGTCTCCCTCCATGTGGGCTTTCACCTGCTCGGGCTTGACGGCAGGTTTCTCGCCGATGCCGTAGTGCTGAATCATGTGGCCGATGTCGCTACGTCGCTTTGCCCAGTCGGCAAAGGTGCTGACACCCTCCAGGGCATCGGGCAGTTCGCGAATGACGGGCAGTGCGTCTGGTGCAGGCATCGCGGGCTTCTCCAGATGGCATCCCGTGTTCTCGACGCCAAACACCCGTGGCACCTGCTGAGCCATGGCGTTGCCTGCCAACAGCCAACAGGCAGCGGTCAGCAGCCGTTGCCATGCCACGCGACGGCCAGAGGCCTTGTGACGGCCAACGGTTGACAATAAAGTTTGTTTCATCGTTTACGTTTTCATCGTTTGATTTATGCAAAGGTAGCACAAATGTCCGAAACCTCCTTTCCCTCATGTAACAAATACTTTATTGATAATGAAAACCCCGTCCATGCGACAATTTCCTGAGGCCGTTTCCCTACAGACATTTTCTGCGATTCAGCAAAAAAAACACAGAAAAGTTGCAGGAATGGGAAATTATTCATAATTTTGCACCGCATCAACCCGAATTATGACTAACGTTAAGCCGAGTCAACGTGAATTAAAAATAAGTTTAACCTGGGTCAACCCATATTGCAAATAAGGCTGAAAGTAGTCAACTAAAATCGTTAAACTACACAACTAAAATCGTTAAACTACATTCAGGCTGATTTTGCTTACAGGCACAAGAACTTTCGCCTATAGGCGCAAGACATTTTGCCTATAGGCGCAAGCTCGTCGGAGCCGGGTGCGCTCCTTCCCCTAACGGGGCTGGAACGGCGCGACACGCTGTTTTTCCCACCATAAGGGGCTAATCCGTTTCGAAGAATGAACTAATCTGCTCTGCATGGGGCACTTTTATGCGTCGAAGCGTGCTACCTGAAACTCAAATCATAGGTAAGCGTATCCGCTTTGACGCCTTGCATACTATAGGGCCTTCCATTGGTCAGGCAGCAGAGTCCTGTATTCCTTGATGTCAGTATTTGGCTGCATCAGTGCAGCCCTGTTGATGACGTCTGAGATGTACTCGAAGAAATTGATGTTATTAAGCCTGCAGGAGCAGGCCAGCGAGTAAAACATGGCAGCCCGCTGTGCTCCCTTGTGCGATCCGAAGAAGAGCGAGTTCCTCCTTGAGAGGGATATGTACCTGTTGAGCCTCTCGACGAGGTTGTTGTCCAGATTGTAGTCACCTCTGGTAAAGATGTTCTTGATGGCATCCCATTCGTTGAGCATATAGTGCACGGCATTGTACCTGTCCGACTTTGGCAGCATCTCCGCGTCTGCCGCCATCCGGTCAAGCCTTATGCGTATCTCTTTCAATATACTTGGGGCATACTTCCTCCGCCAGCCCAGATTCTTCCTGGCTGTCCATCCGTCCTTGCCTATGGTATACTTATGCTCGTTCTGGTAAAACTCGTTGATAAGCCCGACTATGCCTTGTGCCTCTTCATCATCGTCGCAGTCGAGGAATTTCCTCTTCACATGCTGCAGGCAGGCCAGCCTCGTCAGTTTTGCCGCCATCTTCCTGTAGGGAGCAAAACCGTCCGACTGGAAGGTCCCTCCATAATCACCTATATAATTCAGAATAACGTCCTGGCCTCTTGACCCGTCGTGGTAAAAATAATAGACCAGTCCTGTATGTATGGCTGTCACCACCCAGATGTATCCTTTCTTCGAGCCATTCCCGCCAGGCACCTTGACCAGTACGCGGTGGTATGTCTCGTCGCCTGCCAGGTAGTCGTCCTCCTTGACGGCCAGCCCCATCGCCTTGTACAGGTTCTCGAATATGTTCTCAGTCTTGCGCAGCAGTCCGTGGGCAGTGCCCTTGTCCATGTCGAAGCCGTTCTCGCAGAAATACTTCACGATACGCTCCACGGGCATTGAGTAGATGTAGCGCAGCTGGGCGATGCCTGCGATAAAGGAGCCGTCGTAGTTCGATCCGAGCAGGGGAGCGACAGGAGCCCTGCCCTCCATGACGGCTCCGTCCTGCGTATAGACATGTACGTGATAGACCTTCTTGATGAAGCGCATGGGTACGAGGATGTAGCGCACCACATCGTGGGTGTCTATCAGGCGTGCCCTCATCTCATCGAAACGGGAATCGTCAGGATAGATGTCCTCCTCCTCGACCTCCACCTCATAGTGGTCCTTGCGCCTGGCTCCGTAGTTGGTCTTCTCCCTTGGCTTCGGCTCTGTCTGGGGCGCAGTTTCCGAATCAGATGCAGAGACAGCCGGCGGAGTCTGCTTCTCAGACTTGTTCTGCTGTATCTTCACCAGCCCCTTGATGACATTGCGCTGCTTCTGCTCCTCCTGATTCTTTTGGACGAGCAGTTCCTCCAGCGATGACACTTTCTTGAGAAGCTCATCCACCTTGCGGTTGGCCTCCCCGAGCTGTTGCTGGAGAAAGGCATTCTGCTGCTGGAGCATACTGATAATCTCGTCCTTTTTCATACTGCAAAGGTACAAAA
>DFGF01000104.1:0-12767 GCA_002371715.1 Prevotella sp. UBA3757 | reverse complement strand
CGGCCTTCTGGCCGGGTCTGAAACGGGGTAGCTCAAAGGTCCCTTTCTCCAACCGCTTCTGATAAAGCAGGAAACCGTCACCGTCCCAGCAAAGCAGCTTGACCGTCTGGCGGCTCTTACCAAAGAAGATAAAGACGTCGCCGTTCAAGAGCGGGCGCTTCAGTTCGTTACCAACAATCTTGGACAGTCCGTTGATGCCCATATTCATCCTCACGTAACGCTGGCACACATAATACTGCCTACTTTCCTCTAATCCGAACATGACACGCCCTCCCCGGAATAAAGTTTGAGAAACGAAACCACTGCCTCTGCACTTCCGCGACGGATATTGACCGCCGTCCCGTCAGGAAAAGTCAGGCTGATACCGGTAAGCATCACATGTAACTCAGAGGCTGCATCAGTATTGCCTGCAAGACGGACCGGGAGAAACGTACTGCGATCCACACCCTCTTTTCCCGCATTAACGGACTCCATCTTCAGCCGAAGTATCCGGCCTTTGGCCTCGCGTACACTATATCCGTGTCTGGACATCCATTTCTCAAACCCACGTTGGTATACATGCTTAGAACGAAGATAGGCCGTAAGGCGAAGACGAGGCTGTCGCTCCAGTTCAGAAAGAAAAAGGTGCCAGGTCTTTTCATAACGGGCATCTGCTGTCAGTTTTTCCATATTTGCATAATCTTTAAAAATGAGTATGCAAAGGTAGAAACTTGTCAGAAGAGCTGCAAGGCGTCAAAGCGGATACGCTTACAATCATAGGGGGTAGATAGGAGGAACATAGGGGGATAAATCCACTATCCCCCTATGGTTAAGTGGCTGAGGAATAGGAATATGCGGTAAATCATAGGGGGGATAGGGGGATAATTCTTTTTTTTATGTATGTGACGAAGGCAAAGAAACCAGCAAACCTTCCCCTGTTAGACCCACCCCTAGCCCCTCCCTGCGAGGGAAGGGAGTAAAATGTCTTACTGATGAAAGTATCTACTCCCCTCCATCGCAGGGAGGGGCCGGGGGGAGGGTCTACAGTGCCTCGATTTCCTGGGCTGTTAAGCCAGTGGCCTTGATGATGTTATCCGTTGACAACCCCATAGTTTTCAAGTTACGTGCAACTTCGGATTTCCCTTGTGCCATCCCTTGTGCCATCCCTTCTGCTCTTCCTTCTGCTCTTCCTTCTGCTCTTCCTTTCTCAATACCCTTTAGCTCTGCCCCATTCATGGCGTTGAGCGTGTCACGGTACCGCTTGAGGGCATGGTCGTACTCCAATCGTTCTTCTTTATTCAGCTTGCTTACTTCGGCTATGTCTGCCAGCCGCTGGAATACTGCGTTCTGGGCAGCCCACGGCATTCTGTCCAATATTTCCATATTCTTAAGTATGTATATCCAACGTTCGAAGTGATTGTCACATTCTTCTCTTTCCTTCGTGAAACAGGGCATCTGCAGGCATATCATGCGCATCTTGTCTGTAAAGACTTTACCCTGTTGGAGGTCCGTCAGTCCCACGTCTATGCGTAGCCGCTTCTCAAAGCCGTTCAGCGTGAAGTTTGTGAAGGCTATCATGTAGACGGCTTTGATGTCGTATGTCCACAGGTTTCCCTTTTCGCCCTGGCGCGTAATGGCCTCTGACGCATAATAGAGCATTCGCTCCTTGAAGTTCGGATGCTCGCGGTTCTGCATCTCAACGATGATTTTCTCGCCCCCATCAGTTTCACAGAGGATATCGTAGATGGGTGAGCGATCGCCGTCGTAGATGGCCATCTGCTCTTTGTCGAGAAACGTCAAGTCGGTGATGTTGCGCTCATTTTCCAGCAGTGTGTTCAGGAAGTCCAACAACTGTGGCTTGGAGAACTCCTGTCCGAAGATGATCTTGAAACCGACATCAGTGAATGGATTAACGAACTTGCCCATTTTTGTTCCTTTCTTTAACTTCGTGCAAAGATAGGTATAATCTTTTAAACTTCCAAGAAAAAACACAAAAAATCTGTGAAGACCGCCGCCACCGTGAGTAAACAATGAATTAAATGGTTAAGAATTCCTGTCCCTCTGTTTTTCCTGTGTGCTTTACTTCAGCTTCTGGAACTTCTTGTTCTTTTCGATGGTCCAGTCCTTGCGATTCAGGAGTTGGGGCTTCTTGCCAACGAACATTTTGGCGGCTTCGCGGTCGCCCTTCAGTTGCCACTTCAGCCAGGCCAGTGCGGGGATGGTGAATTCGCCGCCATGAGGCTGACGGTAGGTGCCGCCATGACCTACGGGATAGTTGATGGCCACGGCCGGCACGTGCTCGATGAGGTGGAAGTCGTCCATGCCGTTCTCATAGGCAATGTCCGTCGGACCGCCCAACATATACATGACAGGGGTGTGCAGGTCGTTAAGTTTCGACTTCGGGGGCATGGGCATGCCACCGACGGCCTGGCTGGCATTTGACTGCTTGAAGAGTCCGCTGTTGCAGATCATGATGGTGGTGATGCGCGGGTCGGCACAGTTGTAGAGCGTCTGCAGTCCGCCGCACGACATGCCGGCCACGCAGATGTGGCGGGTGTCAATCTTCTGATAGTAGGGCGACGTCGGGTCGTCGTTCTGGGCGATGATCCAGTCGATGCTTTCTATCTGCTGTTCGCTGCGCGACATGGGGCCTTTATACCAGTCGTCGGTCATGGGAATGTTGCCCGTGGCCAGCACGATGAAGCCGTGCGAGGCTATCTCGTTGAGGAAATTGATATGCTCGAAGGGCGAATTGGCGCAGGCACCGTTGCCCCATACCAGTACGGGCAGCGGCTTCTGGGCACTGAACGGCTTGAGGTCCTGCGGCACGATGACGGTATGCTCCTTCAGCCCATCTTCCTCCTTCATGATGGCCTTGAAGGGACCTGTGCCGCCGTCCTCGATGATGCGCGAACGGAGCATGCCCTTCTTGCCGCGTGCCGCATTGAGGAAGCTGACCATCTTCTGCAGGTTGTCCGGCGTGTACATCTGCGGACCGCCATGGTTGCCCTCGGCGGGGTAGGTGGCCTCGACCGTGACACCGGCGGCTTTCAGAGCCTCGTGGAACTTGCGACCCTGGCAGACGGGTACCACGTTATCCTTCTCGCCGTGGAAGATGATGACGGGCGGACAGTTCTTGTCGATATAGCTCGTGGCACTTAGGCTCAGGTACTTGTCGGGCTCCCGGTCGAGCTTCGAGGCCAGCAGGATGTCCTCCGGTGAGTCCTGGCCCATCGTGATGTGGTTGCCGCAGTCCATGGCCGTCAGGTCGATAGGCCCGGACCAGTCGCAGACGGCCTGCACAGCACTGCTGGAAGCGGTATGCGCGCCGAGGTTGCCCTCCAGGTCAATCTTTACGGTCCCTACCTGTGCCTGGTTGTTGCCGCTGGTGGTGCCGGCAATGGATGCCAGGTGGCCGCCAGAGGAAAAGCCGCTCGTGGCGACAAACGACGGGTCGAACTTGTACTTCTTGGCCTCGCCGCGCACAAAGCGGATGACGGCACGGATGTCGTGCAGCTGGGCAGGCCACTTGGCATCCGTGCTGCTGCGGTGGTTGGGGCATACGACGGCATAGCCGGCATCGAGCAGTGTGCGCACGATGGTACCCAGGTCGGCGGCACCCTTACCGTTGTTGTTAAACCAGGCACTGCCGTAGATGTGGATGACCACAGGGTAGCTCTCCTTCTGCTGTTTGGGCAGGTAGATGTCGCAGGTGTGGTAGCCCTGGCCGTCGCCGACATAGTCTACATCTTTCCATTCTTGCGACGTCTCCAGCTTAGCCTGCTGCTGGAAACCGCCGAAGCCGCCTGCGGGCTGCGCCCCTGCGGGGCTAAATGATAAATAAGAAATGATAAATGAGAATAGTACAATGAGTTTACGTTTCATATCATCATAATTTTAAAATGTTCAATGTTCAACGTCTAATGGCTATTTTCTTGCCATTATGAATATAGAGTCCGGAGTGTGAGGGCGCAGCGTTCAGTCGGCGTCCGTCCAGGGTGTACCATCCTGTGGCGATGGTCGGTGCTTCATGCTTCATTCTTACTGCTTCATTGACCCCCGTCGTCTGGGCCAGCGTACAGAATGAGAAGTAGGCGGGCGTGTCGTACTTTGCCGGGGCGGCATCTTTCAGATATTTGCCGGTACCCTCATTCTTCAGCGTGAAGCCCTTGCCGTCGACATATTCTATCTCCCAGACAGCCCCGTTTCTGAGGTCCTGTCCGTTCTGGTTGTTCAGTCCCAGAATGAAACTGCACCAACCGTCTGTAGGTTGCGAGTTCAGGTAGCCCGGTGAACCCCATATATTATAAGGTGTGTTGTCGGGTGTCATCAGTCGCAGCAGGTATTTGCCTGCCACACTGCTGTTTTCCAGGCGGAACAGATAACCGGCATTACCGCCGTCGAAGGCTGTCTCATAGTCTTCATAGCCCAGGTTCTGGTTGCCGGAGCCGAAGATGGCCTTGCCGTCCGTCTCGTTGACGATGGCAAACGACTTGCCCGACAGCTGTGAGAGACTGGTGAACTTCTGGTCTGGCTTCAGGCCTGGAGCCACGTAGGGCCACTCCACGTCGATGCTGTAGTTCTTGCAGAACTTCCATATCTCGTCGCCAGTCAGCACGCCGTTGTCGTTGCTCACCCAATGGCCTTTGCCGGCCATTTCCATCAGCACCACTTCCACGCCGTCGTCGCCGCCGCTCCATACGTGGCGCGTGATGTGTGCAGCACCACGATAGCGTTGCGTCACCTTGGCCGTGGTGTTGCAGTGGTTGTGCTTGATCCACACGTCGAGTCCTTTCTGCACGTTAGCGAACGTCACCACGTCGTCGGCGGTGCCATGGGTGTGGATGATGGGAATGGCACGTACGTTAGTGTTGGCCGTCACGCCCCCCATCGTATAGCCGCTGATGGGTGCAAAGGCTGCGATGCGGTCGGCAATGAGGTTCATGGCGTGATAGGTGAACATGCCGCCCATCGAGAATCCGGACAGATAGACGCGGCCTGGGTCGACATCGTACTGTTCCACCATCTTGTCAATCAGCTTCAGGATGAAGTTGATGTCCTTGCGACCACCAATATCCCACGAGTTGCCTTCGCCCTGGGGGAAGACGGCAATGAACTTGGCCGTGTCGGCCACGGTCTCAATCTTCAGCATGTTTTTCTGATAGGCGGCATCCTGGTTCATGCCGTGACAGGAGATGAGCAGCGGGCGCTTCTTGCCCAGTTGCCTGGGGACGTACTGCAGGTAGGTGCGCTCCGTGCCGCCCACCTTGACGGTACCGCTGGCAGGCTGTGGGATGTCGGCCTCGATATCCATCAGTTTCAGAGCCTGCTGGGCGTAGCGCTGCCCCATCATGCGATAGCCTTCAGCTGTGAAGTGCAGGCCATCGCCTTTCTGCGGGCATCCTGCCGACGAGATGACATACGAGTTGGGAATGACGGCTGGCACCTTGGCGATGACGGCATTATGACCGCCACAGGCACCGCCCAGCTCGGAGCGTACCGTCTCGCCGACAAACAGGGGAACCTCTGCTGCCTTCAGGCCGAGGTCGCTGATGAGTCGGTCGTAGATGGTCTTGACCTTCTGCGGCCAGTCCTGCTGCATATTGTTGCTTTCGCCCTGATGCAGCAGGATGCCCTTGATGACGCCGCGCTGCTGCGCTATCTTGGCCATATCCACCAACCGCTGGTAGGGGTCGTTGTCGTAAGCCTTGAAATAGTTGATGAGCCAGCCTTCCGACGAGGGATTCATCGCGGCGATATATTTGCCCACCTCTTCCTGTAGGAAGCCTTCAATCTTGGTGCCGCCGATAGCGACATCGACCACGCCGACCTTCACCGTTGCAGGCAGGTTGGCCACCATTGTCCGTCCGAAATAGTCGGCCATGCCTAGGCCGGTGCCCTGACGCACTATTGGGGGCGTGGCGACATACCATTGCCCCATCTTGCGCGACGGACTCTGGAAGTCCACGCATGCCAGCATCTGGAACCGCGAGTCAATGCCAGTCTTGTCCTGTGCCTCCGGCGTGGCATTACCCTCCATGTTCGACTGTCCGAAGCAGAGGTAGACGTAAAAGTTAGGGTCAGGTTCTGTGGCTGCCTGACAGTCGGTTGCCACAAACCAAAGGCTCAAAGCCATCAGCCAATAATAAGTTAATCGTTTCATGTATTGTTTGTTAAAATGATGACAGTGCAAAAGTACGAATTATATTTTACATCATAGTCATGCCGGTGTTTCACATACTTTCGATTCTGTAACAAACGTGATGAAAACCGATTCCATGGGGCGCAGACGTAGTGTGAAGGTGCCGTCGGCAGCGGGCTTCAGACGGTGTCGGCGGCCAGTCATGTTGCTCCATATCGTGACACGTTTCGGCTGATGCTCCAAACGGAATGACACGTCGGAAGGCAGCTCGACGGTGCTGGCCACGTAGAAGATGTCGGTATTGCCGGCCTGTCGGTGGGTGTGTACGACACAGCCTTTGCCTTTAGTGATGACGAGCGGTCGGGTGACGGCTTCGCCAGTTTGGAGTACCGGTATGCCGGCAGAACGAAAAGCCTCGATGCGGCGTCGCGTTGCGGGACTGATATGGGCCTGTCGGGCTATCAGCAGTGCCTTGTAAGTAATGCCGTCCGGCGTGCGGAGCAGTCCGTCGGCAGGTTCCAGCCTGTTGATGAGCGCATCGGCCGTACAGACGTCCCAGTCCAGTCCGTCAAGCCCGTCGGGAAGCCGGTTGGTCAGCGTCTTGACGGGGACATCGTCGCCCAGGAATACCAGCACGTCGGGAGCAGCATGCCCCTGTCGCAGCATGACCATCGATCGGGCTGCCTGGAGCCAGACGGGTTTCAGCTGTTGCCAGCGGGGATTGGAGCGGTTGATGGCATATTCGCGTCCGGCAACGTATGGTGCCGTGGTGGTCGCCAGAGGGATATGCGGTGTGGCGCAGACCACAAACTCCTGGGCACCCATGGAAAAGGCGATGTTGGCCACGCGGTGGAGGTCGGCAGGCCGGTCCTTATATTCACAGTCGGTCATGGCCTCGGCCGAGGCTATGGGCTTGCCGTAGAGGTGTGCGGCACTGCTGCAGTCCTTGACGTCGTAAGCACCTTGCTGTTGGTAGGTCCAGAACTCGCCCTGCGGCTTGTCTACCACCTGTTTTACGCTGATGGCATCGCCGGGAATGCAGAGGGCGTTGCCGATGGCCTGGGCGGTAAAGGTGAGGCCGTGGGCGGTGGCCAGCGTTTGGAACGTGCCGAAGTAGTTGTCACGGATGCAGTCGGCAATGGTCTGACGGAAATCGTAAAGCACCTGTGCTGTCTGTTCTGCCGAGCCAACGACGTAGCCGGCCAGCACGGGTAGCCAGGGCGACAGGTCGTAACCCCGGCGCGACCGGAACTCTTGCAGCATCAGTGGTGTCCAGTTTTGGGAACCGCCCTCATGCGAGTCCATGGTGATGCCGGAAACCAACTTCTGCCTATCGCAGTTGAGCGTGTCAAGAATCTGCTGGATGTAGCTGTCCCAATGCAGTCGGGCAGCCGTTGCGGACAACTTGTCGCACTCATAGCCTAACAGGTTCTGCCTGCCGTGCTTTGACTTCGCTCCCGTCGGCACGGCTGCCAGACGGAGAATAGTCCATGGCCCGTCGGGCAGTGTGCAGCGCAGTGTGTCGCCAGCGGTATAGTCCGTCAAGTTGATGATCTCGTCGAGGCTGATGACTTCGTGCTTGCCGTAGGCTGGTGTCCTGTCGCCTTCGGCAAAGTCACTATGCAGGGCGGCACGCTCCTCCCAGCGGTCTGACTTTGCCGCTGTTCCCACGTGCCATTCCCGTAAGCCTTTGCCGCCTTTGCCGTCGTAGCTGTATGTGCCGTCGGGATATTTTACGCGCCACCACCTGCCGCTGACGGCGGGGAACGCCGTGGTACGGTAGAAGTAGCCACCCTGGCTGCGATACATGGGGGCAAGACTGGTGACATCATGCCAGCTCAGGGAGTCATGGCTTGTCTGGAGTACCCCTACGTCAGGCAGGGCTTTAAATCCGTAGCCTGAGAACTGATCGCCCGAGGTTATTGGCCCCTGCATGGCACCGTTGCGCCCCTTGCCGTGGGCCTGGTAGTGGGCGGTGAAGTGCCGGATGCGCCCGTCGTCACGGTTGGGGAAGGCCAAGACAGCAATATCCTTACTGTAGTCTCCTGTTCCGGAGATGCTTGGCAGCACTACGGTAAGGCTTGTGTCGCCAGTCACGTTCAGCGTTGCGCTGGCCACGCGCTGCATGGCATGTGGCGCGTCAATCCACCGTCCGCCGGCACAGTAGCCGTTGGAGATGTTGACCTCGAACGACAGACCAGTCCGGCGTGCCTCTTCGGCAGCAAAGCGCAGGTGATGCCACCATTGCGGGCTGAACGCGTCCTCGGCACCGTTGGCCTTGGCATCCTTGGCATGATTCTGGTCGTAGTAGACCACGCCTCCAAACCCCGCATTGCGCAGGCTCTCCACGTCGGCGGTAATGCCGTCGTCGGTCGTACCCTCGTAGCCGAAGAACCACCATGTCTTCATGCGGTATTCGGTCGTTGGGTTGCGCCATAGCGTTGCCGCTTTCTGGTCAATCTGGGCAAGGGCGCCGTTCCATGCAGGCAGCAGCAGGGACAATATGCTTATGATGGTGATGATGGGGCTTTTCTTCATTGTCGGTAGCTTATTTGGTTGCAAAAATAATAAAAAACCTCCAAATAACGATATTTTTCTTTGCTTTTTGCTCACTTATTCGTACCTTTCACCCTTGGTGAGGGTAGGCTGCATCTCGGAAATACAAAGAAAATTTGGGATTTTCTTTGTATTTCGCTCGATTTGCACTACCTTTGCACCCACTTATGAAAGAAATGTATTATAAAGTAGCAGACCATGTGTTTGCTTTGTCAACAGAAAATGGCGGCGGTCATGCACCGGGCCTTAGCCAGTATGAGCCGTTCATCTGCGAGGCTACGGACGCTGTCGCTTTCCGCTTGCACATCACTACTACACCGCTGAATACGGACGATTTCGCGTTGGAGGTGAAACAGGAGGATGAGGGACAGGACATCCTGGCCGGACACGTAGACGATAAGCCTTGCTTCCAGTTCTTCCTGCAGGGCAAGTTGATGGGTGTGCTGATGTGCAGCACCGACTATCATTTTGGAGAATTGTATGCTGTGGACAATAATGCTTTCGGCATCAATAATGCGATGATGGTGATGTATGCCCTGGCCACGGCCGACAAGCAGACGGCTCTGTTCCACTCGTCGGTGGTGAGTTTCGAGGGCAGGGCATACATGTTCCTCGGACCGAGCGGTACGGGTAAGAGTACGCATTCCAAGTTGTGGCTGAAATATATCGAAGGCACGGAACTGGTCAACGACGACAATCCCGTGGTACGCATCCTCAGTGACGGCACCATCCGCCTCTATGGCTCGCCATGGAGCGGCAAGACGCCTTGCTACCGCAACGTCAGCTATCCGCTTGGAGCTATCGTCATGCTAAGTCAGGCCCCTGAGAACGTCATTCGCCGACTGCGCCCCATCGAGGCTTATGCCGCCCTGATGGCATCCATATCAGGAAAGCGCTGGGACAGCCGGTTGGCCGAGGGACTGCACGAAACCGAGAGCCTGCTGGTTCAGGGTGTGGCGGTTTGGCATCTGGACTGTCTGCCAGACGAGGCTGCGGCACGGCTGTGCAATAGGGAGGTGACGTTGAACGTTGAACATTGAACGTTGAACATTTAGCTGCTGCACGGATATGCGCGGCGAAAATTGTGAAATTGTCAAATAGTCAAATAAGAGAAGCATGACGGAGACAACGGTTAAGACGCTGGCAAATAATATTGTCATCAAGGATGCTATAGCCCTGATTAACGAGGGGCGCCGCGTGGTGCTTCCCGTAAAGGGCAGCAGCATGCACCCGTTTATCATTGGCGACAGGGAAAGCGTGGAACTGGTCAAGCCTGCGACGGACTTGAAGGTGGGCGATGTGGTGTTGGCATGGGTCAACGGTTCGCACTACGTCGTTCATCGCATTATAGGTGTTGACGGCAACGGCGTGACGCTGATGGGCGACGGCAACATTTGTGGCGTAGAGCACTGCCGGGTGGACGAGGTGGCCGCCGTAGCTGAATACGTGGTGGCTCCCAACGGCCGGCGCCGTTTCCTGTATACTGATGCCAGAATGGGCGCTGCACGGCTATGGAGCCGGTTGCTGCCCGTCAGGCGCTGGATATTGGCCGTCTATCGTCGGACACTTTTGAAAATAAACGTAACTATATAATATAATAAGGTATATATAAGCATTATGAAACTGAAAAAAGGATTTGTGCTGCGCGAGGTGTGCGGCGAGCGGGTTGTCGTGGGCGAGGGCCTCGAGACCATTAATTTCGGAAAAATGATCAGCCTCAATGAAACGGCTGCCGTACTGTGGAAGAAAGCTGCCGAACTGGGCGAATTTACTACGGAGCAGTTGGCTGAGGCACTGACGGCTGAGTATGAGGTAAGTCCCGAACAGGCCCGCAAGGATGTTGAGACACTGACCGCCCAGTGGACGGAAGTGGGACTGATTGAGAGTTGAGAGTTGATAGTGGATAGTTGATAGTTAGCGTTGAAGTACGTTGCATGGCTATGGCATAACACGGTAGGCATCCGGCTGAACATGCTGGTGCGTATTGTGGCGGGTATCGGGCGCGTGTCGCTCGGTCTGCTCATGGTATGGCTGTGCAAGCAGTTCATCGATGTCACTATCCGTACGGGCAGCGACGACGATATCTGGGTGATGGTAGCGTATATCGTCGCCACAGTCATGGGCAGTATTGTCTGTCGCCAGGTTTACTACTATCTGGGGGTTACGGCCGATGCCGTGCAGAGCACTGCCATCCGCTTGCGCATCTTCAGCCACCTGTTCCGGCGCCAGATGTACGAACAGAAGGAGATGCACTCCGGCGACATATCCTCACGACTTGAGAAGGATATCTCGACCGTGAGCAGTGCCACCACCTCTATCATTCCCGACCTCTCCGTGACCCTGTTCCAGTTGACTGGCGCATTCTTGCTGATGCAGTCAATGGACTCGCGGCTGGCCTGGATGCTGCTGCTGCTGACGCCTGT
Organism: Prevotella sp. UBA3757; assembly: GCA_002371715.1. GTDB lineage: Bacteria > Bacteroidota > Bacteroidia > Bacteroidales > Bacteroidaceae > Prevotella. The sequence continues at coordinate 1,667 of DFGF01000104.1, read as the reverse complement.
ATTTATATTAATAGGAAAAGGCGTGGCATGGAAGATCCGGCAGATGACACAGGACATCCGTCGCCAGGAGAGCATGATCCAGATGCTGGTACAGGAGTCGATGGAGCATAATGCGGTGCTGCGCTCACTGGAGAGTGGTGACTGGGTGACGGGACGGCTCGATGGCATGCAGCACGACTTGCGCGGCAAGGTTAACCACCGTGCAACTTTTACCGTGCTGTTCCGCCTGATGATAGCTACCAGCTTCAGCCTGGGCTATATCATGGCTTTCATCTGGGGCGGACTGCAGTTGCGTGCCGGTGTCATCACCTTTGGCGTCATGACATCGTTCCTGCAATTGGTCAGCCAGATACAGCACCCCATCCTGCAGATGGTCAACATGATGCCTCAGATGTTTCAGGCTTCGGCCAGCATCGACCGTCTGGAGGAGATGGAACACTTGGCGACAGAGGAGGAAAGTCGTGACGAGGACCACCGCATGGAAGGCAGCCTTGGGCTGAGCATCCATGACGTTACCTTCCGTTATGCTGCTGAGGGACAGCCCATCCTGTCGCATTTCTCCCATGACTTCCGGGCAGGCAGCAAGACAGCCCTGATGGGACATACCGGTGCCGGAAAGACCACCTTGTTCCGTATGATGCTCGGACTCATCAAGCCCGAACAGGGCACCATCACGCTGACAAACGACCAGTGCAGTCAGACCGTCAGCGAGCATACGCGCTCCAACTTCGTATTCGTGCCACAAGGCAATACGCTGATGAGTGGCAGCATCCGCTACAACCTGATGCTGGCCAAGCCCGATGCTACCGACGACGAACTGCGGCAGGTGCTGCACACGGCCATGGCCGACTTCGTCTTCGACCTGCCCGACGGGATGGATGCCGAATGTGGCGAGCGCGGCGGCGGACTGAGCGAGGGGCAGGCACAGCGTGTAGCCATTGCACGCGGACTGCTCAGACCTGGCAACATCATGCTGCTTGACGAAATCAGTGCTTCGCTCGACGAACAGACCGAGCGCGAACTGTATAGCCGGCTGTTTGCCACTTTCCCGCAGAAGACCATGATTTTCATTACCCATCGTCCCATTGTCTGTGAGTTGTGCGACGAAGTGGTAAGGCTTCAGTCGTAATGGGCAATTCATAATTCATATTAAAATTTTGCCGATTTTTTTGCCGTTTCGTGACTAATTTGTAATTTTGCCTATCAAATCTCTTAAATACTGATTTAAATAGCAAATCTATTATGGCAAACATTTTTTCATTAGAAGGTAAAAACGCCTGGATTACCGGCGCATCGTATGGTATCGGATTCAACATTGCCAAGGCTTTTGTTGCTGCCGGCGTCAAGAACATCATCTTCAACGACATCAATGAGGCTGCCCTTGAGCGCGGCCTGGCCAACTACAAGGAGGCCGGTATCGAAAACGTTCATGGCTACGTATGCGACGTCACGGACGAAGTAGCCGTCAAGGCACTGGTCGAGAAGATTCACGCTGAGGTGGGCCAGATTGACATTCTTGTCAACAATGCCGGTATCATCAAGCGCATCCCCATGCACGAGATGAAGCGTGCCGAGTTCCAGCAGGTCATCGATGTAGACCTGGTAGCTCCCTATATCGTCAGTGCTGCCGTGATTCCCGAGATGATGGAGCGTCGCGAGGGTAAGAT
>DFGF01000048.1 GCA_002371715.1 Prevotella sp. UBA3757 | reverse complement strand
CTACCTATATCAGTATAAGTCACAGAACATGGCCGGCGAAAGAAAGATTAGATTTCTTGAAAATAACAATGTCACACGCCTGCTGATTAATCATCAGGACGTGTGACATTGTGACACTAATCGTTTTCTACTTCATTTTGCTCATCACGCGCTCATAATACCTCTGAGTGCTCCGCTTGGAGTAGTTGACGCCGCCGTTCCAGGAACGGATGGCCACCTCTACATCATTCTTCGGATTGTAAAACGACTGGTAGAGCAGGAACATCTCTTTCGACTTCTGGACACTGAAACGGTCCTGCATCGTATAGCGCTTGGTGCGCTTCCTGAGTTCCAAGATGCGGTTACACTCCCTCACCAGCACCGGGGTGATCTGTAAGATTCCGCATGACTTGCCGCTCTTGTCCACGGCATTTGCCTTGCCTTCACTCTCCACTTCGATAATAGCATCGATAACGGGATTCCAGTCGAATCGTGAGCTTTGCTTTCCCTTAGTCCCTGCCGTAGCATTTTCCGGGACTAACACCATCAGCATGCACACTACGCATGCCATCTTAGCTAATCTTTTCATTGTGTTATCCTTTTATAAGTACAGCCGTCTCACCACGAGACATTTCGGTGCCATACTATCTGTTATCGCGCACAAAGGTACGACGTTTTTTCCGAACCGCCAAAGAAAGGCAGAAATTATAACATTGATTATCAATTAATTAACATATATCAAGAAAACTATGTTTTGCCATTTGCTATTTTTTTCATAATTTTGCACCCGATATGAAACAAAGAGACCGACAAATACTGAAGATAGCAATTCCAGCCATCGTCACCAACATTACCGTGCCACTTTTAGGTCTGGTAGACACGGCGATTGTGGGCCACATGGGCTCGGCAACATACATCGGTGCCGTGGCCGTAGGCTCGATGATTTTCAATCTCGTCTACTGGCTTTTCGGATTCCTGCGCATGAGTTCCAGCGGACTGACGGCGCAAGCCCGTGGCAGGCGCAACATGCAGGAGGCTGCCGACATACTGGTCAACTCGGTGAAGGTGGCACTGATGGTAGCACTGACGATATGGATACTGCAGTACCCCCTGTACCTCGTAATGATGTGGCTGATAGCCCCCACGGCAGATGTCCGCCCACTGGTGGACGTCTACTTTCGCATCGTGGTCTGGGGTGCACCGGCAACGTTGTGCCTTTACAGCCTGAGCGGCTGGTTCATTGGCATGCAGAACACGCGCATCCCCATGGCGGTCAGCATTTTCCAGAACGTGGTCAACATCCTCACATCGCTACTGCTGGTATATGGTGCAGGACTGAAAATAGAGGGCGTGGCACTGGGCACCGTCGTGGCTCAGTATGCCGGACTGCTGGCGGCCGTCTTGCTGTGGCGCAAATACTACGCCCGCCACTTCACCATGCTTCATTATCAATCCTCCATTTTTCATTCTCAATTCGCTACCAACCGCGACATCTTCCTGCGCACACTCTGCCTGGTTGCCGTCAACCTCTGCTTCACCTCAGCAGGTGCCAGACAGGGCGCAGAGATACTGGCTGTCAACACGCTGCTCATGCAACTCTACCTGCTATTCTCCTACATCCTTGACGGCTTCGCCTATGCGGGCGAGGCTTTGGGTGGCCGCTACTGGGGTGCAGCCGACAAAACAGCATACGACGACGTGGTCCGGCGACTGTTCGGCTGGGGAGCACTCGTAACACTGCTGTTCACCGTCCTCTATGTCATAGGGGGCATGCCTTTCCTCCGCCTGCTAACCGACGACCCCTCAGTAGTCGAGGCCTCACGGTCGTACGTCTGGTGGGCATGGCTGGTGCCCGCAGCCGGTGTGACAGCCTTCGTCTGGGATGGCATCTTCATCGGCACCACGCAGACGCGTGGCATGCTACTCTCGTCGGCCGTAGCAGCCGTCGCCTTCTTCCTGACAGTCTGGCTGACCGTACGCATACTGGGCAACCACGGACTCTGGCTGGCCATGATTCTCTACCTGGCCATGCGCGGCATTATACAAACTGCCATCCGGCCCCGAATTGTTAAATAGCTTAAATTATCCTAAAAATTTCGAGGAATCGCACCAACCTGTCGAAGATTTTATATATCTTTGCACATTATTAATAACAATAAAGCAAAGAGAAAATGAAAAAAAGTAATTTATTACTTGCTGCTGCCTGCAGTGCTGCAGTAGCATTCACATCCTGTTCAAAGGACTTGCAAGGCACCTCGTATTTCGAGGCACAGAAACAAGCCTACACTTCCAACTTCGAAGCAAAGTATGGTGCTATCAATCCCAACCAGACCTGGGACTTCACCACCGGCGAACGCCAGCTGGCCACCCGTGGCTATTCAGCCATCAAGACCACCATCATGGAAGAAGGCATCAGCTTCGGCGACGTGTCGCAATTGGATTTGACATTCGTCAACAAAGCTGGCGGTTACAATATTATCAATGGTGGTGCCACCAAAAATAACGCCCTGATTGAAGCTATCCGTAAATCTCTTCCAGAAGAGAAAAAATGGCTCAACCAGAAGCCTGCTGTCCTCGTTGCACCTTCCAGTTCGTTCTACATCTATCCTATCTTCAGCGGTGGTAACCTCAGGTACGATGTCAACATCAAGGTTGGCGACCAGGACCCCGTCACCGTATTCAAAAAGGACTATGTGGACTTCCAGACCATCAATGGCATGAAGACCAAGAATGGCAAGATCGTCAATATGCGTGGTCTGAAGATTGAGGCTCCTGTAGGAACACCTATCGAGATTTATGTCGACAACCGCATTCAACCTAATGGCAACAAATACAATGGTGTCATGGGAACTACCAATGGTAAATCTACCTATGTTGACATCCCCGAAGGTATTGTACCAGAGATGCCAGAGGGTGTCAAGTTAAAGGAAAACGCCATCGTGAAGTATATTGGCTTGGAAGACCTCAATAGCGGTGAAAGTACTGACAACGACTATAACGACGTCGTGCTGGCCGTCATCGGCGATCCTGACATTCCCCAGGAGAAGATTATCGAGAACGACACCTACCAGGTGAAGACCGCACGTACCAAGCGTTACATGGTTGAGGACCTGGGTGCTACCGACGACTTCGACTTCAACGACCTGGTGGTCGACGTATCGGAGAACACCATCGCCACGCACACCGTTACGCTCGAGAACGGCGTGATGAAGTCTGACATCATCACCCTCGAGGAGAAAGCTCCCAGCACCGCCGTCATCCGCGCCATGGGTGGCACCATCGACTTCGAGCTGACCATCGGCCAGACCAAGTGGGTGAAGAGCGAAAACGGCTTCGAGGTGAAGACTATGTACAACACTCAGGGCACCATCGACTTCAATAAGGAGTTGGCCGTCTTCGACGTAGAAGGATGGACATACGACGGCAACCAGGTCGAGATCAAGGTTCAGGGCAAGGACGGTAAACTCTTCTCCATCGTATTCCCCAAGGCCGGTGAAGCCCCGATGATTATCGCTGTAGATCCTACCCAGAAATGGATGGGCGAACGCATCAGCGTGCCCTCCTCATGGTTTACGGAATAAGAGCGCAGAAGCAACAAGCATAAAGAGCGGTTTTCAGAGACCGCTCTTTTATTTTGCAGTTTTGCGATTGCGGACGGCAGATTTCTCGGCAAAACATTTGGCTGTGTTACATTTTTTTCCTACCTTTGCCTTTGCAAACCATACAAGCAAGAATCACTATGGATATAAAGAACAACAAGTCTGCACTGGCCGCACTGGCCACACTGGGCGTGACGGCTGTAGCCGCCAGCGCCACAGCCTTCCTGAAAATCAGGCAGAAGCGCAAGGAGCACCGTCAGCAGGAGTCTGACAGCGAGCAAAGCATCCACCTGACAGCCGAACAGATGATGGTATACAACGAAGCTATCCGCGCCTTCATCAAGCTCAACGACCGCATCTACGAGCTGCGCCGTGAGCGCGAGGCCCTACAGCCCCTCATCGGATGGCTGGCCACCGGCGACGAGAAGCCGGAACTGGCCGACGCCACCGACGACATCCAGCAGCTGGCCACCGACATCGAGCATTTCCTAACGGCACAGCTACCGTTCATCAATGCTTGTCTGGCCAGCATGGGCGACCGCTCCATCAGCTATCATGACTGCGTGCGCGGGGCCGTTGGCGGTGACTTCGACGACACGCTGGACGAGGAACCCACCGGTGCCGACGTGAAGCAGGGCCAGCCCATAGCCTTCGTACTGCGACTGGGTTACTATTTCCCCGAATCATCACTGGTTCCGAATCCTGTCAAGTCCATCGTACTGGCAAGAGATGAAAAATGAAAAATGAAAGATGAAAGATGAAAATTTAAAAATTAAAGATTAAAGATTTAAACCGTGAGAGGTGAGAAAGGTAATAGTGATAGGCTATTGGTTAACGGTCATGGGTTGCCACGCCCAGACATTCACCCTGGAGCGAAAGTCCGACAGCCTGAGCGTCCTGACGCTGACCACCGACTCGACCTGCGACCGCTGGCGACTGCCCTACCCCGTCTACCGCATGGAAACTGGCGACGTGGACGGCAACGGCAGCACTGAGGCACTGGTGGGCGTCGTCAAGCCGACACGCTTTCACCCCAAACCAGCACGACGCCTGTTTATCTTTAAAAACTACGATGGTCTGGTACGCCCCCTATGGCTGGGCTCGCAGCTGGGCGGCACGCTCCAAGACTTCCGATTCCGTGACGGACGTGTGCGCAGTCTGGAAACCAATGCCAAGGGCGAATATACCGTAGCAGAATACCGCTGGAGGGGCTTCGGACTGGTGTTCGAACGTTACCTTATCAGAAATAGTGAGGAAACAAAAGCCAGGGAAACTTTTGAGCGGGCAAAGCCCTAACTGATAAATGACAAATAGTAAATCATAAGAAGGATGAGAAAAGTAATCTTAACAGCATGTTGCTGGCTCTTTGCCATTGGTTGCTGGGCACAACGAGAGAGCAAGCCCGTCATCATTCCCGGCAAGGGGGGCATCGACGTCGAGCAGTTGAACAAGCACATTGACCTCAACCAGGATGTCACGCGGCTCGGCATCACCGAACTGCGCGTGCTGCGCAACAGTTTCTATGCCCGTGAGGGCTACCCCTTCCGCGACGCCTTCCTGCGCGGCGTCTTCCAGTGTACGTCATGGTACGACTCACTACAGTGGAAGCGCTGGGAGAAGGTGGAGGAGCTGGAGAGCGAACCTGCCAGTGGCGAAAGCTGGCGCGACGCCTACTACAAGGCCGACGCCAAGTTGCCCATCAAGACCACACGCGCTGAGCAGGCCTTCATAGCCAAGCTGCAGGCCCGCGAGAAGGAACTGCTGAAGCAGAACTTCAAGCCCAGCCAGGCGGGTTATCGTGTCAACATGGGCAACCTGATGAATGCCATGCAGATGGAGACTTTCGCCCCCCGGCTGAAGGATAAGCTGGGGCGCAACGGCTTCGCCATCGTACCGGCACAGCACGAACAGCTGTTCCACCTCTACGAGCAGAACGACTACTCGAATTTCCCAAACTTTGTGACTACTGACCTCTACCTGCAACTCTATCACCTCTACTTCGACTGTCTGGTACGCGACGTCGAACAGCAACGCCTCTTCGATGTGGTGAGAAAACTCTGCCAGCGCGGACAGCTGCTGACGACGGGTACGACGGCCGAGCACCAGTGGCTGAGGACTTACTTCGATGTGGGCTACGCCCTGATTACCGGCAAGAAGGGTGCACCGGGCACCGTGGCCGAGGAGGTCGGGAGATCATGCAGAGCAGAGGGTTCCCTGTCTGAATATCTGGGTTATACTGATGTTCCCTTCCCCTACCAGCTGTTCCGTCCGCGAGGCCACTACACGCGAAACGATACGCTACGGCAGTATTTCCGTTCGATGATGTGGTTACAGACGGTGCCCTTCGGCACGGACAAGCCTGCACAATTAAGGTGTGCCGTCGTGCTGGCCGATCTGGTGGGCAGCGACGCACAGATGCGCCAGTTGTACCAACAACTGTTTGAACCGATGACATGGCTCTTCGGTGCACCCGACAATATCACCATCATGCAGGTCTACGACCTCATGAAAGGCCTCAAGGCCAGCCAACTGCTTGCCGACAAGAAAGCCATGAAGCGCCTGCGCGCCGAGATTGAGACCCTGGCCCGGCAACAGACGCGCATCCGTCCGAAATTCGAATACACCAGTCCCTATAAAATCAACCTCCTGCCCCAGCGCTATCAGCCCGATGCCGAGGTGCTACTGGAGATGGTGGACTACGACAGCCATCCCACCAAGCGCGCACTGCCCAAGGGGCTCGACATCATGGCTGCCATGGGCGTCAGTGCGGCTGAACGTATCCTGATGGACGAACTGAACGAGGGACAGCAATGGGACGGGTTCGTCAGCGCACTCGCCAAGATGAAGCAACGCATGACGGAGATTGACTGGCAACAGACCATCAGCAACCGTTGGATGGACGCCCTGAAGACCGTCAGCGACACCTGCAAGGGCTACCCCTACTTCATGCTCACGCCCGAATGGCAGAAGAAAGACCTCAACGCCGCTCTGGCATCGTGGGCCGAACTGAAACACGACGCCATCCTCTATGCCAAACAGCCCTTCGGTGCCGAGTGTGGCGGTGGCGGACCTCCCGAGCCGGTGGTGACGGGCTATGTAGAGCCTAACGTCAAGTTCTGGGAAAAAGCCATCCAACTGCTCAGCGCCACCAACGACGTGCTGGAGCGCTACCAGCTGACGACGGAGAAAAGCCGTCAGGCCACCGAACGACTGCGCGAGGAGGCTGAATTCCTGCTGCGCGTCAGCCGTCAGGAACTGGCAGGGCGTAAACTCTCCGAAACCGACTACGACGAGCTGAAGCACATCGGTGCCACGTTCGAGAATATCTCGCTCGACCTGGTACGCGACGAGCAGCAGTTCCTCATGGGCTGGAACGACGTACAGGGCACCGACCGCAAGGTGGCTCTCATAGCTGACGTCTATACCGCCAATGCCGACAATAATAAGGAGAAGAGCGTCATGTATGCCGCCGTCGGACTGGCCGACGAAATCTATTGCGTCGTGGAAGTCGGCGGCTACCTATGGCTCATGCGCGGCGCCGTACTGTCCTACCGCGAAACACAGCGGGGCTTGGACGTGCCCCGCCTGACTGACGAGGAGTGGCAGCAGAACCTGGAAAGCTATCCTGACGAGGGGCGCCCCTCATGGATGGAGGACGTCACCGTACCGCTGAAAGAACCTGTCAAGACGAATGAGAGGTATTTTTACAGCACTGGCTGTTAGCCTGTTCAGTATATCGGTATCTCATGCCGATTCCCCACATGCCGATTCCACGCATGCCGACACCCTCCGCATCATCATGACTGGCGACATCCTGCTCGACCGCGGGGTGCGCCATGTCATCGAGCGTCAGGGTGTCGACAGGCTTTTTTCGACTGCCATAGACTCGGTGCTACAGGAGGCCGACGTGGTGATTGGCAATCTGGAGTGCCCAGCCACAAAAATCAAGGCCCCCGTCATGAAGCAATACATTTTCC
>DFGF01000055.1:6485-15423 GCA_002371715.1 Prevotella sp. UBA3757 | reverse complement strand
TGAAGTTCCGCTATGCCGACGACATACCCCTGCTCTTCGACGGCCTCAACCTGACCATCAACAGTGGCGACTATGTGGCACTGGTCGGAGCGTCGGGCTGTGGCAAGAGCACGCTGATGCGACTGATGATGGGACTGGAGAAACCGCTCTCGGGCTCCATCTTCTACGACCAATACGACCTCAATGACATCAACCTTCGCAGTCTGCGGCGTTACTGCATCGGCATCTGCATGCAGGACGGCCAACTGGTGGAGGGCACCATCCGCGACAACATCATCTTCAACAATCCGCTGCTGACCGACGATGATGCCTGGGAGGCGGCCCGCATGGCAGCCCTCGACGGTGACATCCGCAACATGCCCTTAGGCATGGACACGCCCATCACCACCGACGGTAAAGGTGTGTCGGGCGGTCAGCGGCAGCGCATCCTCATCGCACGGGCGCTGGTCAGGAAGCCCAAAGTGCTGTTCCTCGACGAGGCCACGTCGGCACTCGACAACATCAGCCAGCACATCGTGGTCGAGAACCTGGCGAAGCTGAAGTGTACGCGCATCGTCATTGCCCACCGGCTGAGCACCATCGAGAAGTGCAACCGCATCATCGTGCTGAAAGACGGGCGCGTGGCCGCCGACGGCAACTTCGAGGAACTCAAGGCTCGCGGCTATTTCCCTAACGAAAAAGAAAAAATATGATGAATAATAACTATATGCACCTACGTCTATATCTACTGACAGGCCTGACGTCGCTCTGCCTCGGGTCGTGGGGGCAGACACCACTGACCTTGGACGACGTGATACGGCTGGCACAGGACAGTGCCATCACTGCCTTCCAGAGCCGGCAGGAATACCAGAGCCGGCAGGCTGCCTACGAGGCGTTCGAGGCCTTGCGCAAGCCACAGCTCTCGCTGAAACTGGTGCCCAACTACTCCCGCATCATAAGCGATCCAAGCCGCGACTACGTCTATTTGCGCAATTATGACATTCTCTCCACTTCCGCCCAATTGAGGCTCACACAGAAGGTGCTGCCCTTTGGCGGTGAAGCATACGTAGGCACACAGGCCATTTGGAGTGAGTTCTTCCGCGAAGAAGCCTCCGGCCACCCGCGTCAGTTCGTAGCCAGTCCGATACTGATAGGCTATAGTCACACCCTGCTGGGCTACAATCCCTACCGATGGGAGAAAAGAGTGGAAGACCAGCGCATAGTGGCAGCACGCCGCCAGCATGAGTACAATCTGCGCCGCATTGCCGAGGAAGCCGCAGTGCGCTATTTCCAGTTAGCCCGCCAACAGCGTATCTTGCAGATGCGTCTGGAGGAACTGCAACTAAACGACACCCTTCTCGCCATCGCCCGCGAGAAAGCCAGCATCGCCATTGTCACACTGGCTGAGCTGCACTCTATCGAAATACAACAGCAGAATGCTGCCAACATGCTGGCTGTGGCGCAGCGTGACGAGCTGAAGGCCAGGACGGAACTGGCGTCGCTGCTGCGTATCCACCCCATACCTGAAGAACTGCCGCTGCTGACAATACCCGACACGCCGCCAGCTGCCAGCTATACGCTGGCCGAAGTGGCCGAACTTGCCAAGAACAACAGTCCGGCCTACCAGCAGCAGCTGGCCGAACTGACCGAAGCCCGTCATCAAGAAAACAAGACGCAGAAGGAGCGTGGCGTCAACATCGGAGTTGACCTCAATTTGGGACTGCAGCAAGCGGGCAACACTTTCGGCAATGCCTACAAGAACCAGCAGCTATATGCCATAGGCGCCGTGCAGCTCACGATACCTCTGATGGATCATGGCGCAGCCAAAAAGCGCCATGCCGCCGCTGGCAGCTGGGTGGAACGCCAGGAGTCGGCCCTCCATGAGGTAGAACGCCTGTTGGCAGAAGACGCCACCGTGACCCTTCAAAGACTGCAATCCAGCCGCTCACTGCTCTCGACCACCCTCAAGACCTTAGCCCTGGCGGAAGAGACTCTCCAAGAGACTGCCGAAAACTATGCCAACGGCCTCTGCGACATCAACACCTTCACCCTGGGGCAGTCGCGATGGTCAACGGCCTACTCCAACTACCTCTCCGTCATGGAAGATTTCTGGACAAACCATTATCATCTGCAAACCCTTATCAATTATGAACAAGAATACTAAGCTCTTATTGACTGCCCTCCTGGCCATGATACTCTTCTCTGCCTGCCAGCAGAAGAAGGGCATGCCATCTGCCTCAGAGCACGGCGACACGCTGGCAGCAGAAGCACCGGAATCCGCATCCGAGCAACAGTCTGCGACGTTTTCCACAGTCACCAAAGGTAGGATAGAAAGTGAACGTGAGATACCTGTCTATAGCCGTATTTCAGAACAGATTGTCATGTTCGCTGCCGAGAAGGCCGGACAGTATGTCAAGAAGGGACAGGTCGTCGTACGCCTGAGCAGCGTTGCCATGCAAGAGAAGATTCTCCACAGCCGTGCCAAACTGGAGAAGGCAGAATTCCAATATCAGGCCATTCTGATGGGACAGGGATATAAGCGCGACCACCTCGACGAGGCTCCCGACAACATCAAGCGGCTGGCACGCATCAACAGTGGCTACAACGAGACTAAAGCCGAATTGCACGAACTGGAGCACTCGCTGAGCTACTGCACCATCACGGCTCCCATTTCCGGCTATGTATCGAAAATCTGCAATACGCTTTACGGAGCAGCCCAGGCCGGCGAGCCGCTCTTCTACATTGTGGATATGGATCATCTGAAGGTCTGTTTCAACGTGCTTGAAAACGAGTTGGCCAGATACGAGAATGGAGCCAGCCTCTCCTTCACCACCGTCTCTTTCCCGACGGAGCGTCATCAGGCTACCGTGTCGGCCGTCAGCCCGGTCATCGACGAAAACGGCATGGCGTATATCGAGGCTACGGTATCACCTCACCCGCACCTGGCCCCAGGCATGACGGCCTTCATCACTGTAACTGCCCCCTAACAAAACTGAACATGAGAAGAATAGGCTCAGTCGATAATTAGCCAACCCAACACCTGTTGTTCGACCTATCCCAGTGGCGTATCAGCCTATCCCGCCGTCAGGGATGCAGGGGCGTGAGCGGATAGATAATGTTCACGATGAGGATGTTGGCTGCCAGGATGATGAGGTTCATCAACAGGCCGATGCGCATGAAGTCGCTGAACCTATAGCCGCCAGGACCATAGACCAACATGTGGGTGGGCGACCCGATGGGGGTGGCAAAGCTGCTGCTGACACTGATCATCAGGGCAATAAGGAAGGAATAGGGCTCATAACCCAGTTTCTCAGCAGCCTGGTACATGATGGGGAAGAAGATGGCACCTGCAGCCGTATTGGAGATGAACTCGGTGATGAAGGTACCCACCAGACAGATGGCCGTCATAACGACTATCGGGTTGGTGCCACAGACATCAAGGATGCCAAAGGCCATGCGCTCGGCAATGCCCGTCTTCTGAATGGCCAGCCCTAACACGACACTGCCGGCAAAGACCATGAGGATGTCCCAGTTGATGGCCTTCATGGCCTGGTCGGCATTGCAACAGCGCGTCAGCAACATGGCTGCGGCGGCAATGAACGCACATTGCAACAGGGGCATGATGCCCAAGGCCGACACCACCACCATAGCTACCATGATCAGCGTCGAGAGCAGGGTCTTTATACCCACATTGATGACCTCGTCGCCAACAGTGAGTCCGTGGGTCTCCGAGAGTTTCAGGATATCCTTGATGTGTCCGGCAAAGACCAGATGGTCGCCACCCATGAGGAACTCGTTTTCGCTGATAGTTACCGACACGTTGTCGAAATGACGCATTTTGATGAGTCGGCCGCCCTCGACGTTGAGGAGACCGGCATAGCCCAATGTCTCGCCAATGAACTTATTGTTGGATGGCACAATCATCTCGACCGTGTACTCCACGGTGTCCTCGTCGGCAGAAGCAGGTGCCTGGCGGTCGGGCAACAGCCGGCTCATGGCAATGACAGACAGCACGCCGACAAAAAGACAGAACAGGCCGGGAATGGTCGTAGCCAGGATGTTCATGGACGTGCCGGTGTTCTCGGCATAGAGACCGGAGATTATCAGGTTGGGCGGGGTGCCTATCAACGTACACACGCCACCCATGCCTGAGGCATAGCTCAGCGGAATGAGCAACTTAGAGGGTGAGATGTTCAGCTTCTTCGACCACATCTTGACAATGCCAACAAAGAGCGTCACAACGGTGGTGTTGCTCAGAAATGAGCTGAGTGCTGCCACTGGTAACATGAGTCGGACAACGGCTTTGCTATAGCTGTCGGGCTGGCCCAGCAGATGTTTGACCATCCACTGGAGCACGCCGGTATGAGTGAGTCCGGCCACAACGACGAACAGCACGCCGATGACTACCACCGACGTAGAACTGAAACCGGAAAAAGCTTCTTTAGCGTTGAGTACTCCCGTCACAAAGAGAACGGCGGTAGCTCCGAGGAATACGAGGTCGGCACGTAGCTTCGTAAACAGCAGGACAGTAAACATCGTGAGTACGGTCACAATGGTTATCCACGCCTCAATAGTAAATCCACACAACATTGCTTGACTATTTTTCTACAGACCTCCTTTTAGTCTAATGGTATCTCAGGATGCTGGACTGCTAAAGGCAGACCCTTCTGAGAGAGGTAAAACATGTAAAGAATAACAGGCTTGGTGCCACGGTTTTCGCCGTGGTGGATGGTGTTCACCATTTCTACGACAGGCTCGCCCTTCAATACGGGGGTTTCTCTGATAGGTCTTGCCATAATAATGCGCATTAAGATGAATATTCGGTGCAAAGATACAAAAAATATTGTAATTATACTCCGATACGGAAGAAAATCTTCTTAAAAGGACGCATTTTGAGGTCTTTTGAGGTACTTATGCCTCATCAGTCATCTTTCAACTGCTTGCCAACCGCCTGTGCTGGCCGTGCCTATAGCCTGGCGGAGCAGTAGCTGTAAGGCCCGAATAAGGGCATCAACGCTGATTGTCAGTAATCCCGGAAGTGTAGTTTTCTTGCTCATAGCTGTTCTTGTTTTTTGACGTTTGTGATTCGTTATGCCCGTCTTGTCCGTGCCGGTGGCGGGCGTTTGCAGGAGATGGTCACCGTGACTCGTCGAGATAATCCCTTACGGTCGTTCAGATAATCCTTTACGGTCGTTCGGATAATCCCTTACCCCCCAAAGGGATTATCTCGATGACTCGTTCAGATAGTCTTAATGACCCGTGGAGATAGTCTCGATGACTCGTTCGGATGGTCCACTACCCCTACCACCCTTACCCACCTACCACCCCTACTACACCCCCTCCTCTCTCAAAGAGAGGTGGGGGTGTAGTAGGGGGTGGGTATGGGTGTCGGTAAGTGGCGGGAACGGAGGGGGCGGTGTGGTGAAGGTGTGGTGAAGGTGAGTGCGTGACGCAATCTGCCGAGCCATTAGGCATATGGGCGGCGTAGTCCAGGTTTGAAAAACGTTATTTTTAGCTTAAATACAGGTTTGAATTCCGTTAATGCTGTTTTGTAGTTGCTTGATATACAATAGGATAACAGAGGAACCCAAATTTACGCATTTTTCTTCAAAGAGTGCTACGCTTGCCGAAAAAACGTTTCTATTAGTGTGCAAAATTACGAAAAAAAGTGGCTCAGTTGCAAAAGTGCTGTAGTTTTTTGCGTTGTCATGATGTTTGTTTTAATTTTTCTTCTTTTTCTTCTTGTCGTCATCGGGGGGCATGGTGGTGACGCGGCGGTTGGTGGGGTCGCTCATCACGTCGCGAACGATGTCGGTGACCTGCTGTTTCAGCTCGTTGATGAACTGTTGGGCATCGTACTGGCGGTGCTCGATGTCGCGCAACTTTTTTTCCCAGATGCCTGTCAGTTCGCAGCTCTTCAGGAGGTCCTCGCGGATGAGGTCGATGAGTTCGATGCCCGTCGGGGTGGCTACCAGTCGCTTGCGCTCGCGGCGGATGTAGTGGCGCTTGAAGAGTGTCTCGATGATGCTGGCGCGGCTTGACGGCCGACCGATGCCGTTCTCCTTCATGGCGGCCCGCAGCGTCTCGTCCTCAACAAACTTGCCTGCCGTCTCCATGGCCCGCAGCAGCGAGGCCTCGTTATAGTAGGGGGGCGGCGTGGTCATCTTCTCGGTGAGGGTAGGCTGGTGAGAGCCGCTCTCGCCCTTGACGAAGGTGGGCAGCGTGCGCTCCTCGTCAGTGCTTTTGTCCGGATTATCCGGAGAACCCAGAGATTCCAGAGCGTCCGGATTTTCCGGAGTTTTGGCGCGTACTACGCGCCAGCCCGGGTCGAGGATTTCCTTGCCCGTCACCTTGAATTCGATGCCGTCTACCTCGCCCAGTACCGTTGTCGTGGAGAATTTGCAGTCGGGCAGGAAGACGCCGATGAAGCGCCGTGCCACGAGGTCGAACACTTTCTGTTCGGCATCGCTCAGGCCCTGGGGTATGACGCCGGTGGGGATGATGGCGTGGTGGTCGGTGACCTTCGAGGTGTCGAAGACGCGCTTCGACTTCTTCAACGGTTTGCCGCCGATGGGCTTGATGAGTTCGGCGTATGGGGCCACGCCGCCAAAGCGCGTCTGATAGAGTCCGTTCATGGTCTGCGGACATTTGGGATAGATGTCGTCCGAGAGGTATTGCGTGTCGACACGCGGGTAGGTGGTGAACTTCCGTTCGTAGAGGGCCTGGATGAGGTTGAGCGTCATCTCGGCCGAGAAGCCGAACTTGCGGTTGCAGTCAACCTGCAGCGATGTGAGGTCGTAGAGCTGGGGCGGCTGTTCCTTGCCCTCCTTCTTCTCGACCTTGGTGACGGTGAAGGGTTTGCCCTCGATGGTCTTGAAGGCCTGTTCGCCCTCCTCCTTCGACGTGAACTTTCCCTTGGTGGCCGTAAATGTGGTGTCGCGATAGACCGTGGCCAGCACCCAGTAGGGTTCGGGCTTGAAGTTGTCAATCTCCTTCTGGCGGTTGACGATGAGGGCGAGGGTAGGGGTCTGCACGCGTCCGATGCTGAGCACCTGGCGGTTCTGGCCGTAGCGGAGCGTATAGAGCCGCGTACAGTTCATGCCTAAGAGCCAGTCGCCGATGGCGCGTGAGAGTCCCGCCAGATAGAGCGGCTGGTAGTCCTGCTGGTCCTTCAGGTTCTGGAAACCCTCGCGGATGGCCTCGTCGGTCATGCTGGATATCCACAGTCGGCTGACGGGGCATTTGGCGCCGGCCTTCTGCATGACCCACCGCTGTATGAGTTCACCCTCCTGGCCGGCATCGCCGCAGTTGACGATGCGGTCGGCCTTCTGCATCAGTCCTTCGATAATCGAGAACTGCTTCTTGATGCCCTGGTCGTCGATGAGCTTGATGCCGAAGCGTTCCGGAATCATGGGCAGCGCTGTCAGGCTCCACGACCGCCACATGGGCGTATAGTCGTGTGGCTCCTTCAGGGTACACAGGTGGCCGAAGGTCCAGGTCACCTGAAAACCATTGCCTTCCATATATCCGTCGCGACTCGATGTGGCCCCGATAATGCGCGCTATATCACGCGCTACGCTGGGTTTCTCTGCTATACATACTATCATACGGGGTGCAAAGGTACAACTTTTAAGTGAAAAGTGAAAGGTGAAAAGTGAAAATTTTGCTGCCGCTACTCATTTATCCCATCGTGATCCCACCGTAAGAAATCTAATGCGGCAGCAAATTTTTCACTTTTCACTCTTCACTTTTACCTTCAGTACGCGTGATCGCTACGAATCTCATCGCGGTCGAGCTTCTTGCGGTCTATGGCCCGCCAGGCATAGACGATGTAGGCCAGTACGAAGGGAATGATGAAGCTCACCCAGAACATGGTGCGCAGCGTGAACTCGCTGGAGCATGAGTTGTGGATGGTCAGCGACGACTGTAGGTCGGCTGTGGACGGATAGTAGGCGGTATGGTTCCATCCGGCACAGAGCATCAGACAGAGCACGGTGACCACCGTTCCGGCCCCGGCATACCAGATGGCTTTGTCCTGTTCGTCCTTGCGCCAGATGCCGATGCCTATGCCCCACAGGACGCTGACGATGCCGAACAGCAGGAAGCAGAGCACATAGGGCATGTCCAGCAGGTTGTGCAGATACTTCAACGGTTCAATCATGATGACGCCGGCATCGTTGTAGGCATAGCCGTCCTTCAGCAGCAGGTGAACCAGGTAGGCCACGAACAGGATGAGGAAGGACACGGCGGCACCGATGAGCCGGATGCTGGCGCGACTGCGGATGTCCTCGTCGTTGACGTTGTTCATGACGTAGAGGATGCCCAGCGTGCGCGCCAGGAACATGACGGCCAGTCCGAAGATGAGCACCCACGGGTTGAGCAGTGCATCCAGTCCGTGGGAGGCATTGGCCCAACGGGAAATGACGGGTGTAAAGGCACCGGCGTCAATCATGTTCTCCTTGGTCACGATGAAGTTACTGCCCTCGAAGAAGGTGGCTACCGCACCACCCAAGAGCAGCGGCCCCAGAATGCCGTTGAGCACGAGGAACCACTGGAACGTCTTGGGACCGAGGAAGTTGCCCAACTTGTTCTGGAACTCGTAGCTGACGGCCTGTAGGACGAACGTGAAGAGGATCGTCATCCACAGCCAGTAGGCACCGCCAAACGACGTGCTGTAGAACAGCGGGAACGAGGCGAAGAATGCGCCGCCAAAGGTGACCAGCGTGGTGAACGTAAATTCCCATTTGCGGCCGGTGGAGTTGTAGACCAGTCGGCGCCCTTCTTCCGTCCACCCCAGGCTGCGGGCTACGGAGTTGGCTCCCTGAACGAAGAGCAGGAATACCAGCAATGCCGCCAATAGTGAAACGACAAACCACCAATAGTGTTGTAAGAAACTATATGTTATCATAACAATTCATCATTTTTCATTTTTCATTTATCATTTAGGGCTTTGCCCGCC
>DFGF01000055.1:261-6403 GCA_002371715.1 Prevotella sp. UBA3757 | reverse complement strand
TCATTTAGGGCTTTGCCCGCCGTATACTCCGGTCCGCGCTTGATCTGTTTCAGCAGGATGCTGATTTCTACAGCCAGCATCAGCGTGAAGAGGAACAGGAAGAGGAAGAAGGTCAGGGCGACGTAGCTGCCGCCGATGTCGCTGACGGCCACCCATGTGGGCAGCATGTCCTGAATGGTCCACGGCTGGCGTCCGAATTCGGCTACGAGCCATCCGCTCTCCGATGCCAGATAGGCCAGCGGCACCAGTGCGATGGCCAGCCAGTAGTGCCAGGCGGGTAGCCGGCTGATGTCGCCATCGTCCGTCTCCGTCTCAGGCAGCAGGCCGATGGTGGCCAGCAGTCGGCGCGTGATGACAGATAAATAAGGTACGCGATAGGCCATGATGGCCATGACGGCAAAATACAGGATGAACAGGCATCCCAGTCCTACCATCAGTCGGAACGCCCAGAAGTTGACGGGCACGTAGGGCACGATGTCGTGCTTGTTTTTCACGTATCCGTAACCGAAGTACGGCATGTTCTCATTGAGCGTAGCCAGCAGCGGGCTCAGCGTGGCGGCGTCGGCCCCGTCCTTTTTAGCCTTGCGGTATTCGGCCAGTGCCGTGATGGCCTGCTTGCCGCGCGCAATCTTCTCGTCGACGGAAGGTTCGCGGGTGCCGTCAGGCCGCGTGTAGCCGTTGAGGATGTCGTTGATGCCCGGCACGTAGCCTTGCGGGTCGTCGGTGGCCATGATGCTCAGTGCGTAGGGCATCTCCAGCTTCAGCGGCGCAGAGGCCTCACTCTGATAGTCGGGCTGCTGGAAGGGGTTGACCCATGCTACGGCAGTCAGTCCCTGGGCTGTTCCACCATTGTAGAGTGCCTCCATGGCTGCCAGCTTCATGGGCTGTGCCTTGCCCACCTGTTGTCCGCTGATGTGTCCGGTGAACGCTGCTCCCAGCGAGGCTATCAGTCCCACGATGACGGCAATGCGGATGCTCTCCTTGGCCAGTCGTATGTCTCGCTTCTTCCAGAGGTACCAGCTCGACACGGCCACCACGAAGACGGCACCGGTAATCCATGCCGAGATGACGGTGTGGAAAAACTTGCCGACAGCGAAGGGTGAGAAGGCGACGGCCAGGAAGTCGACCATCTCGTTGCGCATGGTGTCAGGGTTGAAGGCGCAACCGACGGGATTCTGCATCCATGCGTTGGCCACCAGAATCCACCATGCCGAGATGGTGGCGCCGAGTCCCGTCAGCCATGTCGAGGCCAGGTGGAAACCAGGCGACACCTTCTTCCAACCGAAGTACATGACGGCCACGAAGGTCGACTCCATGAAGAAGGCGATGATGCCCTCGATAGCCAGTGGTGCGCCGAAGATGTCGCCGACGAACCATGAGTAGTTCGACCAGTTGGTGCCGAACTCAAATTCGAGAATGATGCCTGTGGCCACGCCCATGGCGAAGTTGATGCCGAAGAGGCGTTGCCAGAACTGCGCGGTGTCGCGCCAGAACGTGTCGCGTGTCTTGTACCAATAAGTCTCGCAGACACCCATGATGATGGCCAGTCCCAGCGTGAGCGGGACGAAGAGCCAGTGATAGATGGCCGTCAGTGCGAACTGAGCCCGGGCCCAGTTGATGGCACCGCCATCGATGTGTAATAATAAGTCTGTGGTCATATTGTTTGAAATTTGAAATATGAAATATGAAATTTATGATATGTCGTTCAATGTTCAACGTTCAATGTTCAACGTTCAATGTTCAACGTTCAATGTTCAACGTTCAACGTTCAACGTTTGCGTTGCCACGAACTCAGGCTCTTCGCCCTTGTCGGCATGTTCTTTGATGAAGTTGGGGAAGAAGAACACCTTGAGGATGGCAAACATGACGAACAGTTTGATGAGGATGATGGCCCAGAGCGTACGCCCTAACGTCATGTTCCGGAAGCCGTCAGCATACAGGTCGTAGACCCGGTAGAAGAAATTCTGCTTGTTCATAGCGTCAGTTTTATGTTATCATTTTGCAAATATAGTGAATTATTTCTTAAAAACAAGCATGAAAGTGCAAAAAATATTTTTTTTCTTTGTCATTTCGCAAAAATAGGCTATCTTTGCATCCAAAACGTGATAACACAATACGTTCGGTAGTACAGAAAAAAAGAAAAAGGACAAGATGTCTGCAAAAACACAACATAACAACATCCTGCTGGCAATCATCGGATTTGCTGCAGTCGTGGCCCTGGTGGCCGTCATAGGTTTCTTTGCTTTGGGCCGAGACCCTGAACTGATGCAGGGACAAGTGGAAGTAAGCGAGTATCGCGTATCGAGCAAGGTGCCGGGCCGCATTCTGGAGATACGTGTCAAGGAGGGCGACTACGTGAAGGTTGGTGACACGCTGGCCATCATTGACGCCCCTGAGGTGCGTGCCAAGATGGAGCAGGCGCGCGGAGCACAGAGTGCTGCTGCGGCGCTGGAACTGAAAGCCCAGAATGGTGCCCGCCAGGAGCAGGTGCAGGGTGCTTACCAGCTGTGGCAGCAGGCCAAGGCCGGCCTGGAGATTGCCGAGAAATCATATCACCGCGTGCAGCGCCTGTTTGACGAGGGGGTGATGAGTGCCCAGAAGCGCGACGAGGTCTACGCCAACTACAAGGCCATGGAGGCTCAGGAGAAAGCAGCCAAGAGCCAGTACGAGATGGCCCAGAATGGTGCCCGTCGTGAGGACAAGCTGGCTGCCGCTGCCCAGGTTGACCGTGCGCGCGGTGCTGTCCAGGAGGTCAACTCGTATATCCATGAGACCGTTCAGGTGGCTCAGATGGAAGGCGAGGTGAGTGATATCTATCCGAAGGTCGGCGAACTCGTTGGTACTGGTTCGCCCATCATGACCATTTCGCTGATGAAGGACATGTGGGGAGCCTTCAATGTCCGTGAAGACCAGTTGGGAGACCTGGCTGTCGGCAAGGAGGTGGAAGCCTTCGTGCCTGCCTTCAACAAGTCTCTCAGGATGAAGGTTTACTACATGAAGGATCAGGGCACGTATGCTGTCTGGAAGGCTACGAAGGCCAACGGCCAGTACGACCTGAAGACCTTTGAGGTGAAGGCACGTCCTGTTGAGCCTTTCGATGGGCTGCGACCGGGCATGAGCCTGATTATTAAGTGAAGAGTGTAGAGTGTAGAGTTTACTACCGCTATTAATGTTCAGTCTTCAACGTTCAATCTTCAATGTTCAACGTTCAACGTTCAATGTATAAAGGTTAATGTTTAACATTCTGTTGCGCGAATTGTCTATCTTGCGGACTAACCTCATGTACCCGTTTTGCATGGTGGTGTTTCCGCTGATGGTGATGGTGCTGTTCACCTCCATGATGGACGACGGACTGCCCGTGGAGATGCCCCTTGGCGTGGTCGATGCCGACAATACCACGACCACGCGAACGCTGGTGCGCCGTCTTGATGCGTTCCAGATGTCGCACGTCACCCATCGCTATGCCACGGTGGCTGAGGCCCGCAAGGCCATTCAGAACAACGAGATATACGGTTTCCTGTACTTTCCTAAAGGCACGACGGAGAAACTGCTGGCCTCGCGCCAGCCCAAGATTTCCTACTATTATTCCTATACCACGCTGGCAGCCGGTGCGCTGCTGATGAAGGACATGAAGACCATCTCGACGCTGGGTTCCGCTGCCGTCGGGCAGGCTACGCTACGCGCCAAGGGACTGACGCCAGAGCAGATTCAGACCTTCCTGCAGCCCGTCAAGATTGACCTCCACCAGATAGCCAACCCGTGGACCAGTTATAATTCCTACTTGACGACGATGATTGTGCCGGGTCTGATGATGCTGTTCATATTCCTCGTCACCGCCTATTCGCTGGGTACCGAACTGAAGTTCAATACCTCCAAGGAGTGGCTGGCCATGGCCGACAACCGTATACTGGTGGCGCTCATCGGCAAGTTCCTGCCACAGACGCTGATATGGCTGGCGGTAGTCTATAGCTACGAATACTACGTGTTCTATCATCTCGGGTTCCCGCACCTGGGCAGTCCCTGGATGCTGGTGCTGTTAGGACTCATGGAGGTGCTGGCGGCCCAGGGCTTCGGCATCTTTGCCTTCGGGCTGATGCCGTCGCTCCGAATGGCTATGAGCGTGTGCTCCCTCTGGGCCGTGCTCAGTATCTCGATGGCCGGTTCGGCCTTCCCCGTCATGGGCATGGACCGCCCCCTGCAGTCGCTGTCGTGGCTCTTCCCGTTGCGCCACTATTGGATGATTTACCAGACGTGCGTGTTCAACGGCTTCCCGCTCGTCGAGTCGTGGTTTCACTTCGCGGCCTTGGCCGGCTTCATGCTGTTGCCCTGGATGGTACTGAAGAAAATTAAAAACGCAATGCTTACCTATGTCTATATTCCGTAAGATATACGAAGACCTGCAGCACGTCTGCTATATATGGCGGCGCGAGATGAAACAGGTGGTGAAGGACGAGGGCATGCTCATCTTCTTCATCCTTGTGCCCATTGCCTATCCGCTGCTGTATTCGTGGATTTACAATAATGAGACCATCCACGAGGTGCCGGTCTGCGTGATCGACATGTCGCATACGGCACTCTCGCGCGAGTTCGTCAGGAAGTGTGACGCCTCCGCCGACGTCCGCGTGGCTTACTACGCCCAGGACCTGGACGAAGGCATCTCGCTTGTCAGCCGCCAGTTGGTCAAGGGCATCTACTTCATACCGTCCGACTTCGAGAGCAACATTCTGCGCATGAAGCAGGGCACGGTCAGCGTCTATTGCGACATGAGTCTGATGCTGACCTACAAGGCTATCTTCCAGACGGCCCAGCTCGTGTCGCTGAATATGGGCAAGAACATCCAGGCACGTTTGGGTGGCCATTACACCTCGCGCGAGGAGGCCATTGCCACGCAGCCCCTCGACTATGCCGACGTTCCCATCTTCAATCCGCAGGGCGGCTATGGTTCCTTTGTCTTGCCCGCCGTGCTCATACTGATACTGCAGCAGACGCTTGTGCTCGGCATCGGCCTCTCTGCCGGTACGGCCCGAGAGGAGAGTCCCCACAAGATGCTGGTACCCGTTGGCGACAAGCGCTATGAGTCATCGTTTGCCATCGTGCTGGGCAAGGCCATGTGTTACTTCATGATCTATGCTGTCATGGGTGCATGGCTGACGGCCGGCGTGCCTCGTCTGTTCCATTTCCCGCAGCTGGCCACGTGGCAGTCGCTGCTCACCATCATGGTGCCCTATGTGCTGGCCTGCATCTTTTTTGGCATCGTGGTGTCGTGTCTTGTCAAGTATCGTGAGAATGTCATGCTGCTCATGGTGTTTATCTCCGTGCCGCTGCTGTTCCTGACCGGCATCTCGTGGCCACAAAGCAATATGCCGGGGTGGCTGCAGGGCATAGCATGGCTGTTCCCCAGTACCTTCGGCGCACGGGCCTATGTCCGTATGAACTCCATGGGTGCTACGCTGGCCGACGTGTTCACCGAGTATCGTGTCCTGTGGATTCAGGCTGGTGTCTATTTTCTGTTGGCCGTGGCCG
The DNA here is from genome assembly GCA_002371715.1 of Prevotella sp. UBA3757. Classification (GTDB taxonomy): domain Bacteria; phylum Bacteroidota; class Bacteroidia; order Bacteroidales; family Bacteroidaceae; genus Prevotella. The sequence goes on along the minus strand of DFGF01000055.1, from coordinate 880 downwards.
TCTATCGCTACCATATTGTGCGCTCGCGCCGCTTCGTCAAGGAGCGCCTTCAGTTCCTGAAGCACAACCGCGAAGCACGACAGGATGCAGTTAAAACAACGGATTAAAAAAATCGTGAATTACTTGTTGACTCCAACAATCTTCGTTTTGGGTTGTTCGCGGTTGCGTTTGTTGACAACGGTAACCACCGACTGCGCCAGGTTGATGAAGGCCAGTCCCGAAGCCGTCTCGCTGTTCATGGCGGCGGGTTCGCCGTTGTCGCCGCTCTCGCAGATGCTCTGTACCAGCGGAATCTGGGCCAGCAGCGGCACGTTCATCTCCTGGGCCAGCTGCTTGCAGCCCTCCTTGCCGAAGATGTAGTAGCGGTTGCCGGGCAGTTCGGCCGGCGTAAACCATGCCATGTTCTCAATCAGTCCGAGGATGGGCACGTTCACCTTTTCGTTACGGTACATGTCGATGCCTTTGCGGGCGTCGGCAAGTGCCACCTGCTGGGGTGTCGACACGATGACGGCTCCCGTGATGCTGAGTGTCTGGAGCAGTGTGAGGTGGATGTCGCTGGTGCCGGGAGGCGTGTCAAGGATGAAGTAGTCCAGCTCGCCCCAGTTGGCATCGGCTATCA
>DFGF01000055.1:0-145 GCA_002371715.1 Prevotella sp. UBA3757 | reverse complement strand
GATACGAAGAAGCCGATGCTGAGCATCTTGACGCCGTAGGCCTCGATGGGTTCTATCAGCTGGCGTCCGTCCACCTCGACGGCATACGGGCGGGCATCCTCGGTATGGAACATCTTGGGTATGGACGGACCGAAGATGTCGCAGT
>DFGF01000084.1:10869-15830 GCA_002371715.1 Prevotella sp. UBA3757 | reverse complement strand
AACCGGGTAAATCCGCTGAGCCCACTTCTGCTGGTAAGCTCAGCGGCAGTTGCTCAAAACCTGAGCATGTTCAAGATGCTCAGTGATTCGGCTTATCAGACAGATGGGAAGTACCAAGTACTGAACAAGTACCAAAAAGATGCGACTCTCTTTATGGACATGGTGGCAGACACGCATCCCTATTATGTGAAGGCAGAGCGCAGGGCGGAATGGATGGCCAAGAAACCTGCACTTATCAAGCGTTGTAAAAACATTGACACGGACGAGACATTTGCTGATGCACTCATCGCTGTCCTGGGGCCTTTACGCGACAAGCACACGGATGTGACAACGCCGAAACGTCTGCAAGTACAGAGGGACAGTGCCAGGAAGGAAGCGTTATCACTAGGTGTTGGTGCTACGGACAGAGCGCACATCATGCGGCCTCATGCCTCTCACTATGACTATCAGCTCTTTCCAGACGAGAGCATCTGCTATTTGCAGTTCAACAAATGTGAAGACGCTGCCGACTTCCCCTTTTACAATTTCCTCGACAAGATGTTTGCCGATATGGAAGCGGGAGGCATCAAGACGCTCGTCGTCGACGTTCAATACAACAATGGCGGAAACAGCCGTCTTTGCGACCAGCTGTTCATGCACCTGTATCCGCTCGACAAGATGAAATTCTTCACGTCCTACCTGCGTTTCTCCGACTTGATGGCAGCGTTCAATCCAAGAATTGCTGAAGCGAAGAAGAAATGGGAGGACGATGGACACAAGGATGAACTCTACCAGATGCCTGCACCCAAGATTCCCGCCAACTTTCAGCAGCCGAAGCTCTACAGTGGACAGGTGGTGTTCGTCATGGGCAAAAGAACGTTCAGCAGTGCAGGAATGTTGCTGACCAATGCCCGCGACCACCATGTAGGAACAATCATCGGCAGCACCTCCACCTTCTCGCCTTCTCATTACGGCGAGGTACTTCCTTTTCGCCTGCCCAACACTGAAATCATTGGCAGCATTTCGACGAAATACTTTGCTCGCCCTGATGCAGCTACAGCCGATGAACGTTTCTTGCGCCCCGACGTTGAGATAGACCTTGAGGACAAGGATGCCGCGTGGAGTTATATCGTGAAGAAGTATGGTGCTTCGAGCAATCATGCCTTTGCAGACACTACTGGTTTCAATCCAGGCTGGCTCTGGGAAATCAGCGGCAACGGGCTTCAGCAGAAGTCGTATCTCTTCGGCACCTGCCACGGCGAAGGGCACAATTTCACTCGCGAGGAGTTACTCGGCATCAGCGGTCTGGACGATGCGCTGAACGACGTGAAGGCAGTGCTTTTCGAAGGAGGTATGAACACAGAGATTTCCAAGGCCGACTCGGCTGCTATCATCTCTGAAGTGGAAAGCACCATGAAGAAACTGAAGCATCCTGGAGCGGAGTATATGATGCCGGAGGGAACATACTACAAGCCACTCTTCGATACCGTGGCGCATTTCAACGAGGTTAACAAGTTCCTATACTATCAGATGAAAGATTCGGAGTATTGGAAAAAGAACCCGCGCTACTGGTTGGCGCGTATGCGTTTATACATGGCTTTTGGCATGAGGCGGGGCACCCCGTTAGACGTTATACTGAAGCAGGAAACGGTCAAGCGCGGCATTGAACCGCGATATGTGGAGGAGCGCGGCGAGATAGGCAACACGCTTTTTTCAAAGATTTTGGATACGTCAGTCATTGACACAATGTCGATGAAGCAGCAGGTCAAGAGCCTTTATAGCATTGTGCATTACGTCATTAACAATGACAGTGTGAACAGTTATTTCCAGGCATTTGCCAATGTCTATTTGCAGAACGACACTTGCATGATGTGGAAGTATTTGAATAAGGCCGGATTTGTAGCCGGTGCAGAATCGGAGGACGATAACGACCACGAAATCCAGTATGACCGCAACGTGAAGTGGATTCCTGTCATCAGGGAGAACATCGCCGAGCGTCCCAGCATGATAGCCGTTGGCTGCCGCCACCTGATGGGTAGCGAGTCGCTCATTGCCATGCTACGGCGGGAGGGATATACCGTAGAACCGTTTAAAAAGAAATAGTAAATGATGGAAACAATCAGAATCTATCACTCCATGTGGCGTATGCTGCTTCTAGTCCTGGCCAGTCTTACTTTTGCGGTTGCCGGCTTCTTTATGACTATTCACTCCCCCAGAGGATTCCATATCGTTGTGGGATGGGTAAGTGTCGCGTTTTTTGGTATAGGCGGACTCTATATGCTCTATGGTGCGCTGAAGGAGCGGCTGACGGGTAAGCCCTTCCTGACGATTACCGACGAAGCCGTTATCATGGAAGGGATAAAGCAGGCGGTCATCCGCTTTGCCGACGTGGAATCATTCAATGTGGCAAAAATGGGAAGACAGAATTTTGTTGCCATCCACTATAAACACGGCGTGGAGCGTCAGAAGGTGGACGAAGCTAATGCCCTTGACCGTAGCATCCGCCGGCTGAACCGCTGGCTGGTGGATGCGCAAGAAAATATCTCCACTAATGGCACAGGCATTGAGGCCCAGGAATTATGCGACCTGCTAAACGAGCGGCTGCGGCGGTGTTGTCGATAATATAATGTAAATTCTTTTGGTATAAATATCGGCTATCGGCCGTCACGACCGTATTGTAGCCATTCCCCACAAGTCCCCCCTCCCCTCCCTACTATCCCCCCCCTCCTCTCTCTCAAAAGAGAGGGGGGGATAGGTAGGAGGGGGTACTTGTGGGGATGGACTACCTACAAGCCATACAGATATCGAAAGACAACACGAAATCGAGTCGAAGGAGCTTAACAAATGTATCACAATGTTAAAAAGTCTTTATTTTGTACCGACAATGTAGGCACAACAAAGATGGATTGCAGCAGACTATTGACTAAATTTGCAGCGTCATTCGAAACATCATCAGCATTTCAAACAACAAACATCGAACAACTATGCGACCCGAATTTATCAAGTCAGAGAACAGGCCATGCGGCAGGACTGCTGCGATGCAAGGGCCGGAGCAACATGAGAAGCCCTCTTACCAACGAGTGGCAAGAGGGCTTCACGATGTTGATATGACGTGTCAGGCTGGTGCGTCAATTGTTGACGCTGCCGCCTACGATGTCAAGCAGTTCCGAGGTGATGGCCTGCTGACGGCTCTTGTTGTACTGCAGGTTAAGCTGGCGCAACAGTTCGTCGGCATTGTCAGTAGCGGTCTGCATGGCCACCATGCGTGCCGCATGTTCGGAAGCCACACTGTCGAGCAGTGCGGTGTAGAGCATGAGGTGGGCCATCTTAGGAATCAGCTGGGTAAGCACAGTGTTCATGTCCGGCTCGACAATGAAGTTGTCGTTAAGTGGCTCTACCTCCTCGCCCTGAGCATTGACCGTCTTCTTGCGGCGACGCTTCAGGTATTCCTGCGCCTCCTTCGATGTGGCGATAGAAGTCAGGTCGCGCTCATGGTCACGGTCCAGTTCGCTCTCCAGGTCGATGGGCAGGAACTGCTTGGTGGTGAGCACCTGCGAGCCTGCCGACTTGAAGTGGTGGTAGATAAGCTCCACACGGTCCACCTCGCCTTCGTAAAACTTGGTGCCCAGCTCCATGGCAATGTCAATACACTCGCGAACGTTGGGATGGTCGACAAGGGCAGCAAAGTCGCCCTTGACATCGTAGCCCAGCTTGCGTGCCTTCTCGGCCACCTTACGGCCTATGGGATAGACTTCAACGCTACCCTTGCCCAGCTCTGCTTCGTAAGCCTCGACGGCATGCATCATCTTCTTGATGATATTAGCGTTGAAGCCGCCGCAGAGCGACGAGTTGCTGGAGAACACCACCAAGGCTACGCGCTTGACGGGACGCTCCTGGTCGAAGACGGTCTGAGATTCAGCCTCGGCCGCCAAGAACGACTTGAGGATATGCTCAAGCATAGACTCGTAGGGCAGCATGTTCTGGATAGCCACCTGCGCATGGTGCAGCTTGGAGCTGGCCACCATCTTCATGGCAGAGGTAATCTTCCGCGTGCTGTTGACCGAGGCAATGCGGCCTTTGATCTCCTTTAATGAGGGCATAGGCTATCAGGCTTTATAGGTGCCGGCGATATCGGCCATTACCTGTTCAATCTTCTTCGTGACGTCATCGTCAATCTTACCACTGGCCAGCGTCTCGATAACCTCAGGAGCCGACGAGCGCAACTTGTCGAGGAACTGCGACTGGCACTCGCGCACCTTGTCGATGGGTACCTCGCGCATGAGTCCGTGGACGCCGCAATAGAGGATGGCCACCTGTTCGCCGACAGGCATGGGGCTGTACTGGGGCTGGATGAGCAGCTGGTTGTTCTTACGACCACGGTCCAGCGTCATAGCCGTCACGGCATCCATGTCACTTGAGAACTTCGAGAAGGCCTCGAGCTCACGGTACTGTGCCTGGTCAATCTTCAGCGTACCAGCCACCTTCTTCATCGACTTGATCTGTGCTGAACCACCAACACGAGACACCGAGATACCGACGTTGATGGCCGGCCGGAAGCCCTGGTTGAAGAGGTCGCTCTCGAGGAATATCTGACCGTCGGTGATGGAGATGACGTTCGTGGGGATGTATGCCGACACGTCGCCAGCCTGCGTCTCAATGATGGGCAGGGCGGTCAGCGAGCCGCCTCCCTTGACGTGCCCCTTCATGCACTCAGGCAGGTCGTTCATCTGCTCGGCCACCTCCTGCTGCTCGTTCATCTTGGCAGCACGCTCCAACAGACGGCTGTGGAGATAGAAGACGTCGCCGGGGTAAGCCTCACGTCCGGAAGGACGGCGCAGGATGAGTGACACCTCACGATAGGCCACGGCCTGTTTCGACAGGTCATCGTAGACCACGAGGGCGGGCAGACCACGGTCGCGGAAATATTCGCCGATGGCTGCACCGGCAAACGGTGCGTAGTACTGCATGGCAGCAGGATCGGC
>DFGF01000084.1:0-10808 GCA_002371715.1 Prevotella sp. UBA3757 | reverse complement strand
GCCGTAGCGGCCACAACGATGGTGTAAGGCATGGCGCCGTGCTCCTTGAGCGTCTGTACGAGTGTGGCCACGGTAGAAGCCTTCTGACCGATGGCAACATAGATACAGTAGACGGGCTTGCCAGCCTCGTAGAAACTCTTCTGATTGATGATGGTGTCGACGGCAATAGCAGTCTTACCCGTCTGACGGTCGCCAATGATAAGCTCGCGCTGACCACGGCCGATGGGAATCATCGAGTCGATAGCCTTCAGGCCCGTCTGCAGGGGCTCCTTCACGGGCTGGCGATAGATAACGCCAGGTGCCTTACGGTCGAGCGGCATCTCGAAGGCTCCCGTCAGGTCGATGTCACCCTTTCCGTCGACAGCCTGTCCGAGGGGATTGATGACGCGGCCCAGCATGTTGTCGTTGACGCGTATGGAGGCAATGCGCTTGGTGCGCTTGACAACCATACCCTCCTTGATGCCTGACGTGGAACCCAAGAGCACGCAACCGACGTTGTCCTCCTCCAGGTTCATCACGATGGCCATGGTGCCGTTCTCAAATTCGAGCAGCTCGTTGGCCTCGGCATTGCGGAGTCCGTAGATGCGGGCCACGCCATCACTGACGGTGAGCACGGTACCTACCTCGTCAAACTGTTCGGCATTCTGGATGCCCTTCAGCTGTTCGAGCAGCACTTGGGATACTTCGCTTGGTTTAATTTTATCTGACATTGTTCAATTACTTTTTAAGTGTGTTTAGAATGTTGTTGAGCTTCGACCTGACACTGGCATCCATACGGAAGGTGTCGTATTCGAGGATGAAGCCGCCGATGATGTCGGGGTTCACCTCGGTCTCGAACTCCACAGTACCATTAGTCTTGCTCTGGACCATCTGGCGCATCTTCTGCTCCGTTTCGAGCGAGACGCGGGCAGCGGTGGTGAGCTTGCCACGGATGACGTTCTTCTGCTTACGGTAAAGCGTGACATACGAGTTGGCCATAAACTGAATCATGTTCTCGCGGTCCTCCTTCAGCACCAGGGCGATGAAGGCTCGGGTGAGCTGGCATGGCGTCTCGCCAGCGGCGACGACGAGCAGCGACTCCTTCTTGTCCTTTGAGAGCATGGGATTGTCTATCGTCTGGCGCAATGCGGGCACGTCAATATAGCTCTTGGCCACGGTCATCATCTCCTGATAGACGGTGTCCTCGATATTGGCGTCGGTAGCACTCTTGAGCAGTGCCCTCGCATATCTCATCGATATTACTCCGATATCCATACGCTTAATTCAATTGACAATTGATAATTATTTCACAGAAACGTCGTCCAGCATGCGGTCAATCAAATCCATCTGCGACTTGTCGTCCTTGAGGTTCTGCTTCAGCACCTTCTCGGCAATCTCGACGCTCAGCGTAGCAACCTGCTGACGGATGTCGGCAATGGCGGCCTTCTTCTCCTGCTCGATGGCGGCCTTAGCCTCGTCAAGCAGGCGGGCACCCTCACTGCGGGCCTTGTCCTGGGCTTTCTCTACGATAGCGTCGCGCGTCTGGGCAGCCTCGCGAAGTATCTGAGCCTGCTTCTCGCGTGCCTCCTGCAAGATGGATTCGCCTTCTTTCTGGATATTGGCCAGTCGCTCGTTAGCCTCATGAGCCTTTTTCAGCGACTCGTCAATGAAGGCCTTGCGCTCGTCGACCATCTTCACAATCACCGGGAAGCCGAACTTCCACAGGAGGAAGAGGACAACGAGGAAGACGACGGTCATCCAGAAGAATAGTCCAAAATCAGGGGTGATTAATGACATAAGCTGGAGTAATTACTTTGATTACAATCAGTTATATTACTTGTCCGGACCAACGGTTTAGACAAACAGTGCCAGAATTGAAATCACCAGTGCCAGGAACGTAGCACCCTCGACCAGGGCAGCAGCCAGAATCATCGAGCTCTGCAGACCACCCATCTTCTCAGGCTGACGAGCCATAGCATCCATAGCCTGTCCACCAATACGACCGATACCGATACCTGCACCGATAACTGCCAAACCACCACCTACAGTAGCACCGAGCTTTGCGAGTGCATCTGCTGCTAATAATAATGAAATCATAATCTTAAAGTTTTAATTTGTTAATATTTAATGTTTAATCTTTAATCTCTTAATTCTCACATCATCCATCATCCATGAATACATCATCCATCTCACGCCGCATGATGCTCCTTGACGTGAGACATGGAGATGAACACGGCCGAGAGCATGGTGAAGACCATGGCCTGGATGTAGCACACCAGCACCTCGAGCAGCATCATGAAGACGCTGAGCAGCACCGAGACAGGCGTCATGGCCGTGCCGAGCACGGTACCCATAGTGCCGCCTAAGGCAAACATGATGAAGATGATGCACGACAGCGAGATGGCAATGACGTGACCAGCCAGCATGTTGGCGAAAAGACGGATCATCAGTGCGATGGGCTTGGTGAAGATACCGAAGAACTCAATGAACGGCATCAGGGGTACGGGCACCTTCAGCCACATGGGCACGTCGCCCCAGAAGATTTCCTTCCAATAGGCCTTCGTACCCGTCACGTTGACAATCAGGAACGTGCAGAGGGCAAGGAACATCGTACAGGTGATATTACCGGTCAGGTTGCCGCCACCCGGCGGGAAGGGCATGACACCCATGATGTTGGTGATGAAGATAAAGAAGAAGCACGTCAGCAGGTAGGGAGCGTACTTAGGCGCTTCGCTGCCGAGTGAAGGCTTGATCATATCGTTATATACCGACATCACGAACATGTGTATAAGGCCGACGAAACCGCCGGGGGCAGGGTCGTCCACCTTGTGCTTCTTACACCAGCGGGCAGCCGTCAGGATGCAGCATACCAGGAGTATGGCATTGATGAAGAGCACGAGGACGGTCTTCGTGATGGATATGTCGAAACATACGGGCACCAAGTCGCTGCCCACGCGCTCGACGATGCGGCCTTTCTCATCCTCAGCACCCTGGATGTAGAACCCTGCTGCCGACCCTTCGCCGGCACGCAGCAGTTCCGCATTAGGCTCATGCTCGAACTGCGAGGAGCAGAGCACGTGGAACCCCGAGTGCTGGGAATAGAAGATCATGGGCAGATGGATGATCAGGGGATGTCCGCCGAAGTCGGTGACATGCCACATATAGCTGTCCTGCACGTGACCGAACAATATCTCCTTCAAGTTCACCCCACCCTCCTTCTCTTCCGCATGCAGCGGAAGCGAAAGGCACAGCAGTGCCGCCATGAAGAATATTGATCTTAGTTTTCTCATTTGGTTATTTTATTGTTATTACTTACTTTAGCAAAGAATATTGCATCGAATGCGAGTATGACCAGATAGAAGATGATGAACACGATGGCGAACCACTTGATGCGCTCGATGTCTTGCCTGTTCACTACACAGAACACCAACAATACGATGGCTGCAGCCATCAGGCGCAGAGCCGAGGCGGCCAGAAAGTATTTGGGCATAACCTCTGGTGAGCGACGGGCTATCGCCTGCCATCCATAGACATATATCAAGGAGCATACGAGGTGAAACACGGCGGAAATAAGACCGAAACCGGTCAACCCTGCAAAGACGGTCCCGACAAACATGATAGCGGTAAAGAACAACACCCATGCAGTGTACCACCAGGACGTCTTCCGATTTTCCATCTCGCGCACCTTAAAATAGTTAGTCTATCAGTTCACTTCCACGCAGAGCGACACTACGTTCTGCTGCACCTCCACGAAACCGCCAAGAATCTCCAGTCGCACTTTCTCACCTTTCGGCAGTCCGTACTCGACCGTCCCCTTATCGAGTGTTGAGATAATCGGCGCATGGTCGTTGAGAATCTCGAACTCGCCCTGTGAACCAGGCACGAGGACACTCTCGACCTCTCCGTCAAACTCTATTCGCTCAGGCGAAACAATCTTCAGCTTTAGCATAGCTACATTTTACTATTTTACAATTTTACTATTTTACTATTGTCAATGGTCAAATCGTGAAATTGTCCAGTTGTCAAATGATTAGCCTTTAGCAGCTTCGAGCAGTTTCTTGGCCTTGGCCTTCGCGTCTTCAATAGTACCGACATTGAGGAATGCCTGTTCGGGCAGGTCGTCGACCTCGCCGTCGAGGATGGCGTTGAAGCCCTTGATGGTCTCGTCGATGGGCACCATGACGCCGGGCAGACCCGTAAACTGTTCGGCCACGGAGAAGGGCTGCGAGAGGAAACGCTGCACGCGGCGTGCGCGGTTCACCGTCAGCTTGTCTTCGTCTGAGAGCTCGTCCATACCCAGAATGGCAATGATGTCCTGCAACTCCTTGTAGCGCTGCAGAATTTCCTTGACGCGCTGTGCACAGTCGTAGTGCGCCTTGCCCACCACGAGGGGGTCGAGGATTCGCGAGGTAGAGCCCAGCGGGTCAACGGCAGGATATATACCAAGCTCGGCAATCTTACGGTCAAGCACGGTGGTAGCATCCAGGTGGGTGAACGTCGTGGCAGGGGCAGGGTCGGTCAAGTCGTCGGCAGGCACGTAGACAGCCTGTACGGAGGTGATGGACCCCGACTTGGTAGAGGTGATGCGCTCCTGCATGGTACCCATTTCTGAGGCCAGCGTAGGCTGGTAACCCACAGCTGAAGGCATACGACCCAGCAGGGCTGACACCTCGGAACCGGCCTGGGTGAAACGGAAGATGTTGTCGATGAAGAACAGGATATCGGCCGCGCCGCCATCCTTGCCACCGCCATCGCGGAAGCCCTCGGCCACCGTCAGACCTGACAGGGCCACGGAAGCACGCGCACCAGGGGGCTCGTTCATCTGTCCGTAGACCAGGGTAGCCTGCGACTTCTTCAGTTCCTCAGGGTCGACCAGCGAGAGGTCCCACTTACCCTGTGCCATAGCCTCCTTGAATTTCTCGCCGTAGCGGATAACGCCCGATTCAATCATCTCGCGGATGAGATCGTTACCCTCACGGGTGCGCTCACCGACACCGGCGAAGACCGAGAAGCCGTTGTGTCCCTTGGCAATGTTGTTGATAAGTTCCATGATGAGCACCGTCTTACCCACACCGGCACCGCCGAACAGGCCAATCTTACCACCCTTCAGGTAGGGTTCCAACAGGTCGATGACCTTGATACCGGTCGAGAGCACCTCCTTGGTGGTCGACAGTTCCTCAAACTTAGGAGCCTCGCGATGAATGGGGTAAGCCCCCTTCATGTCGAGCTGTTTCATACCGTCGATAGGCTGACCAATCACGTTCAGCATACGACCCTTGATCTGTTCGCCTGCAGGCATCCGGATGGGCGAGCCGAGAGGCTTGGCCTCCAGTCCGCGCTGCAGTCCATCGGTATTGTCCATGGCCACACAGCGCACGGTGTCCTCGCCGATGTGCTGCTGCACCTCGACAATGAGCTGCGCCCCGTTGGGACGTTCAATCGACAATGCCTCGTGAATCTTTGGCAACACTTTTTCCGCATCCAGTCCCTCGGTATCGAAGAATACGTCGATGACGGGACCGATAATCTGCGAAATGTGTCCGATAATTTGTGACATAAGCAAGTTTTATTTGTTTTAGAATTATTGTAATTTCCGATTAATGACGGCAAAGATACGAAAATATTTCCATACACGAAAACATTTTCATCTTTTTTTTGAGAAAAAGGTTGGCAAAGCGTAATTTTGGCGAAAAAAAGAGTATGGCCGGTCAATCGCGGTCTTCCAGGACACGGAAGCGACTGCGGCTGTACTCGAGATGCTCCTTGCTGATGTCGCACATCAGCGCCTGCGGAAGGCCGCGCTTACACTGGGCTACGGTGCGCCCCCTGACATCGGCCACAGCGCTGGCTCCGATGTAGTGGCACTTCTCGTCGTCGCCCACGCGGTTGACGCCGATGACATAGCACTGGTTCTCGATGGCACGTGCGCGCAGCAGCAGCTGCCATGCCGACTGTCGCGACGACGGCCAGTTGGCCACGCAGATCATGGCATCATACTCCCGTCCGTCGGCATAGCGGCTCCAGCAGGGGAAGCGCAGGTCGTAACAGGTCTGAAGCAACAGGCGCCAACCCATATAGCTGACAATGGTGTGCGACTGTCCGGGGACATAGGACTGGTGCTCTCCACCATAGGTAAACAGGTGGTGCTTGTCATAGTAGCTGGTCTGGCCCGAACGGCCGTCGACGAAGTAATGGCGATTGCGGAAACTGCCATCAGCAGCCTGTACCGCCAGACTGCCGCTGACGGCACACTGTCGTTCACCGGCCACACGCTGCATCCACTGTAAGGCCTCGCAATCGGACTCGCTGCCGACCATGCTCCCGGGCTGCATGACAAAGCCCGTGGCCCACATCTCGGGCAACACGTAGAGGTCGCCACCCTGGGCTTCGTCCATCAGCCGGGAAGCCTGACGGATGTTTTCATCCTGCCGGCCCCAGCAAATGTCCGTTTGCAACATGACGACTTTCATACCTTCCTGACTCATTCGGTTTCAAGACGGTGCTCATTCGTGTACCTTAAAATGTACGGTTCCCTTGGCACTGACAATATTGTCTATCTGAAAACTGCTGACGCCATTGGGAACGCACAGCGAAGCCACGAAATGGAAGCCACCGTCGTCAGCCTTGCTGAAAGTCATGTCGTTAAAGACCGCCTTCTCCAGGAAGTCGGAGGCCACAAGACCGGCATAGTCCCGCTTGTGCATGTCGCGCTTGAAGACCTGGGCAGCACCCTTGTAGATGGAGAGATTGACGATATTGTCATAGTAGACTTCCTCGACGTCCATGCCGTCTTCGTTCACCGTGTGGCTGACCACCTTGTAGTGCGTCGGATTGATGGCAATATAGCAGTGATAGCGCTGACCGCCATGGAACACGACGGTATCGCGCTTCAGCACCTCGGTCAGCGTCTGAATGGTCGGGTGCGGCATCTGCGGTGCCATCAGACTGTCTTGTCCGTCCTCCACGACCATCTTCACCAATTTAATCACCTCGCCGGTCTGGTTCTTGAACCATAGCTGGTGGGCGGTCTGCCGTTCAATATAGTAGCCGGACTTGCCGATAAACAGCGTGTCGGCCACCACCCAGAAGCGCGCAGGCATTGACGTCGAGTCGGTATAATAGACGGTATCGCCCTCCATCCGAAACAGCACGTCCTCGGTATCGCCGTCCATCCAAACGCCCTGCAACAATGCCTTGGCCTCACGATTTTCCTCCTGTGGCTTCTTCTGCTCACCACAGCTCCAAAGCGTGACCGCCGTCATTATACCTATTATTATCTGTAACTTATTCATTGTCTAAAATATCATCATTCGAACACCTCAGCATCGCGCAATAGCGGTTGCTTCAGGTCCTTCTCGCTGGTCACCACCAGGTCAGGGTCGATGGGCCACTTGATGCCCAGTTCGGGGTCGTTCCAACGTATGCCTGCCTCAGCCTGGGGGGCATAGACGTTGTCCACCTTATAAGTAAAGATGGCTTCATCGGACAACACCAGGAAACCGTGGGCAAAGCCACGGGGGATAAAGAACTGCCGTTTGTTCTCGTCGTTCAGTTCCACCATGACGTGCTGGCCGAAGGTGGGGCTTTTACGGCGCAGGTCCACGGCCACGTCGAGCACACGACCTTTGATGACCCTGACAAGCTTGGCCTGGGAGAGGTCGCCCTTCTGATAGTGAAGGCCGCGCAGCACGCCATAGGACGACTTGGACTCGTTGTCCTGTATGAACTGCACCGGACCCACATGTGCCGTGAATTCCTCGTGCTTCCACGCCTCGAAGAAATATCCACGGGCGTCGTTAAACACATGTGGCTCAATCACATAAACTCCTTCTATAGCGGTTTCCTTGAATACCATCGAATAGTTATTTTTCTAATTTTCCGGCAAAATTAACAAAAAATTATGATTCTGCCAAATAATATTTGCAATTTCTTTTGTACCTTTGCACTCTAAAAAAAGAATAATAGATGAGTGAATACATTGAAATAAAAGGAGCAAGGGTCAACAACCTCAAAAACGTAAGTGTCAAGATACCGCGCGACAAACTGGTCGTCATAGCCGGCGTAAGCGGCAGCGGCAAGTCAAGCCTGGCCTTCGACACGCTGTATGCTGAAGGGCAGCGGCGCTACGTGGAGAGCTTGTCAAGCTATGCGCGCCAATTCTTAGGGCGCATGAACAAGCCCGAATGCGACTTCATCAAAGGGCTGCCACCAGCCATTGCCATCGAGCAGAAAGTCATATCCAGGAACCCACGGTCGACGGTAGGCACGACGACGGAAATCTACGAATACCTGCGCCTGCTGTTTGCACGTATCGGACGCACCTACTCACCCATCAGCGGCCAGGAGGTCAAGAAGCATTCTACTGAGGACATCATTGCCTGCACGCAGCAGTACCAACCCGGCACGCGCTTCATCGTGATGGCACCCATTCATACGTCTGACAGCACGACCGAAGCATCAGAAAGTCCGACAAAGGGCCACACGCTGAAGCGTCAACTGCAGATATACGTTCAGAACGGCTATTCGCGCATGGCCATAGGGAGCGACATCGTGAGGATAGACGACTATCTGGCAAGCCTGACGGAAAACCAGGAAAATCCGGCCTCCAGCAACCTCTACCTCGTCATTGACCGCCTGACGGTTGACGCCGCCAAGGATGCCATTTCGCGCCTGGTGGATTCGGCCGAGACGGCTTTCTACGAGGGTCACGGCGAACTGCGCCTGATGTTTCAGCCGTCAGGCATCTGCTACGATTTCTCGATGCGCTTCGAGGCTGACGGCATCACCTTCGAAGAGCCTTCCGACCAGATGTTCTCGTTCAACTCGCCTGTTGGGGCCTGTCCCGAATGCCAGGGATTCGGAAAAGTCATCGGTATCGACGAGCACCTCGTCATTCCCAACACCACACTATCCGTGTACGACGGATGCGTGGTATGCTGGCATGGCGAAAAGATGAAGATATGGAAGGAGGAATTCTGCCGCAGGGCCGCCCAGGACGACTTCCCCATTTTCGAGCCTTACATGTCGCTGACGCAACGCCAGAAGGACATGCTGTGGCACGGACTGCCGAGCGACCGCAACCGGCGGAAGGACGAGCGCGTATCCATTGACGCCTTCTTCGACATGGTGAAGGAAAACCAATACAAGATACAATACCGCGTCATGCTGGCACGATACCGCGGCAAGACGACGTGTCCGAAATGCCACGGTACGAGACTGAAACCCGAAGCCGACTACGTGAAAATTAACGGGCGAAGCATTACCGACCTCGTCCAGATGCCTATCAACTGCCTGAAAGACTGGTTCGACCATTTAGAGCTGGATGAACAGGAACGGCAGATAGGGCGACGGCTGCTGACGGAAATCAATTCACGCCTGCAATTCCTGCTTGACGTCGGACTGGGCTACCTGACACTGAACCGTATGTCAAACTCGCTGTCGGGCGGCGAGAGTCAGCGCATCAACCTGACCACTGCATTAGGCTCGTCACTGGTGGGGTCACTCTATATTCTTGACGAGCCGAGCATCGGACTGCACTCGCGCGATACCGACAGGCTCATCAAGGTACTGAAAGAGTTGCGCGACATAGGCAATACGGTCATCATCGTGGAGCACGACGAGGACATCATGCGCGCTGCCGACTACCTGATAGACGTAGGACCTGATGCCGGCCGCCTGGGTGGCGAAATCGTATTCGAGGGCGACGCGGCCGCCATTTTTAACTTAACCGGAAATTCCGGAATAGCCGAAAAATCCGGAAAGACCAGTTACACCGTGCGATACCTGACGCACCAGGACGAGATACCGGTGCCGTCCTCCCGCCGCCCGTGGAACCGCAAACTGACAGTCAAGGGAGCCAGGATGAACAATCTGAAAGGCATTGACGTCGACTTCCCCCTCAACGTCATGACCGTGGTGACCGGCGTCTCGGGCTCGGGCAAGTCCAGTCTGGTAAAGGGCATCCTCTACCCTGCCCTGAAACGCCACCTGGGCGAGGTGTGCGACGCACCGGGCGAATACATGGGACTGGCTGGCGACTACCTGGCACTGAAGCACGTGGAAATGGTGGACCAGAACCCTATCGGCAAGTCGACACGCTCCAATCCTGCCACATACGTCAAGGCCTACGACGCCATCCGCGACCTCTTTGCCGAGCAGCCACTGTCCAGGCAGATGGGGTTCACGAGTCAGTACTTTTCATTCAATGCCGACGGCGGGCGCTGCGAAGAGTGCAAGGGAGCCGGCGTCATCACTGTTGAGATGCAGTTCATGGCTGACCTCGTGCTGGAATGTGAAGCCTGTCACGGCCACCGCTTTAAGCACGACATCCTGGACGTACGCTATCAGGGCAAGAACATTGACGACGTGCTGAACATGACCATTACCGAAGCCATTCAGTTCTTCAGTCCCGACAAGAAGGCACAAACCATCGTCCGTCGACTGCAAACCTTGGAAGACGTCGGGCTGGGCTACATCAAGCTGGGACAGAACTCCAGTACACTGTCGGGTGGTGAGAACCAGCGCGTCAAACTGGCCTACTATATCGGGCAAGAACGCCAGGAGCCCACACTGTTCATTTTCGACGAGCCTACCACCGGTCTGCATTTCCACGACATTGAGCGGCTGCTGGCTGCCTTTTCGGCACTGATAGAGCGCGGACATACCATACTCATCATCGAGCACAACATGGAAATCATCAAAACTGCCGACCACGTCATCGACATCGGACCGGAAGGCGGCGACCGTGGAGGCGAGCTTGTGGCATGCGGAACACCCGAGGAAATCGTGAAAAATGAGCGCAGTGTTACAGGAAAATACCTGAAGCCGAA
>DFGF01000156.1:858-3247 GCA_002371715.1 Prevotella sp. UBA3757 | reverse complement strand
GCGTCCTCCGCCCGTGCCTCCACCTTCAGCCCGAACTCGTCGTACAGGGCTATGTTGCCCCAGTTGTGGTCTAGGTGTCCGTGGGTCGCCAACAGGTGTACGGGCTTCAGCCCTTCGTTCTTGATATAGTGGCTGATGGCGCCCCGTTCCTCCTGATAGGCGGCGCCGCAGTCGATGACGACGCACTCCTTGGTTTCGTCGCTCACAATGTAGCAGTTTTCCTGCAACATATTGCACATAAATCGCTTGACGGTCAGCATGGCAGATAGATGATGTTTTTCTCCTTGAACCATTCCTCTTCGAAGAATTGGCTGATGGGGTTTATTTCTACGATATTCCTGAAGGGGCGCGTCTCCTCCTCCAGCTGTCCCCCCTTCAGACAGATGATGCCGTTGGGCAGCGCGTTATGCTGTTTGGCAGCCATGTTCTTGCGCACGATTTTCACCAGGTCGGGCAGCGGCATCACGGCGCGGCTCACCACGAAGTCGTATTTGCCTTTCTCCTCCTCGCCGCGCAGCTGGGTGGGGTGGCAGTTCTTGAGTCCTATACCTTGGCAAACCTCCTGCGCCACGCGAATCTTCTTTCCCGTCCCGTCAATCAGTTTGAAGTCGCAGTCGGGAAACAGGATGGCCAGCGGGATGCCGGGGAAACCGCCTCCCGTCCCGAAGTCCAGAATCCTGGTTCCGGGCGTGAACTGTATCAGTTTGGCAATCGCCATCGAGTGCAGTACGTGGTGTTCATAGAGGTTGTCGATGTCTTTGCGCGATATCACGTTGATTTTCGCGTTCCACTCGCGATAGAGCGCTTCGAGCATCTCCACCTGCCTCTGCTGTTCGGCTGTCAGTTTAAAGTATTTCAGTATTGCTTCCATGTCACTTCATGATTTCCTTCAGCTTCCCGTAGCTCAGCGTCAGTTCCGTGTTGCCTTTGGCATAGGGGGCTATCTCGTAGGGGTTATAGATAAATGTGATTTCGTCGTCGCCCAGGATGAAGTTCTGCGGCGCGTAGATGTCCATCGTCAGCAGATAGTCCTTGGCGTGCAGTTCGTCCAGCGAGTTGGTCTCCGTCTGCCGCTTCAGCTCGTCCAGTAGCATTTCGCGCAGGCGGTAGCTGTAGCCCTGTGCGAAGAGATCGTCGTAGGTTATCTGCCGTCCTGTTTTGGCGTCGAAGTTCATCACCAGTTGTTGGCGGATGCCGTGTGCGCCGCCTTCATACATATCCAGGTCGATGATATATACCAGACAGTCGTCCTTCCCCTCGCGCGTGTCGGTCGTCACTTCGTAGGTGTATTCATACCACGCCCGCTTCAGTTCGTCGCCACGGTCTTCGCGGTAGAGTGGGGCCATGTTCTTCTTGTATTCTGAGGTGTAGAAATGGGCAAACGAATCGACCGCCTGCTGCATCTTCAGGCTGTCGAACATGAACAGCCGCTGCTGGATGGCATTGTTAATGTTGTGGGCACGCTCGTCGTCGCCCTTTACATATTTCACCTGCAGACTGATGCTGCACTTCGGAGCATTCTCTTCGTCGCTGATGCTCACCACCTTCTCAGCCTTCGCCTCGTCCATGTCGAAGCTGTTACTGGAGAAGAATCCGCCTCCCTCACCGCCGCCGCAAGCCGCCAGCAGTAGGGCTGCTATACCTAATATTATATAGTTCCTCTTCATAATTCGGATGCGAAATTACGAAATTTATTTCGGATATGCAAATAATTCATGCCGATTCGCTGAATATTTTTGCCAGTTGGCTGAAAGTACTTTCTCCGCGCTTAAACTTTTCTTACCTTTGCAGCGTCAAAAAGGTGACTTCGGTCAAGAAACAATTAAGTTTAACAATAACAAATTTGAAGACAATGAAAAAGTTTATTTTAACAATGGTAGCCCTCTTGTCGATGACAATGGCTCAGGCTCAGGACAACAACACCAAGTGTGACGGTAAGAAGTGCGACAAGTGCGAGATGAAGAAGCAGGCCCCCGCCGACCGCATGGCGAAGGAACTCTCGCTCACCGATGCACAGAAGACGCAGCTGGCAGAACTCGACAAAGAGTACGATGCCAAACTGAAGAAGATTCTCAACGACGAGCAGTATAAGAAATACAAGCAAATGCGCAAGCATCATGGCCGTCCAGGCCGTCGCGGACATGGTGGTCCCCGCGGTCCCCGTCCTGAGATGCCTCCTACGGATTAACGATTTTTTAGGTGAAAAGATTGGATATGTCGCAGATAATTCGTACATTTGCGACATATTTTTTGTTACTAACGTCAAAACAATCGGATTATGGACTTGTTACACATTATCGCAGTCGTCGTACTGGTAGTTCTTGGAGTGATCATCTTTAAGAATAAGTCGAATAAAGGTTAAGGATTTTAACATCGGAAAAGATATGGT
>DFGF01000156.1:0-689 GCA_002371715.1 Prevotella sp. UBA3757 | reverse complement strand
GTGGTTATCGAGGGTATCAATCCCGCTGGGAAGATACAAGTGAAGAACCTTCAGGGCAAGACCGTGCTCAAGCCCCGCAACATCCGTCAGGCGCAGTCGCCCTGGGGCGATAAGACACGTTACGTGGTCGATATCTCCGACCTGAAGAAGGAGGGCGACTACGAGGTCTGTGTGGCTGGTGCCAAGGCGCCGCTGCGCATCGCCCGTCATGCCTTGCACGACATTTCCGTTGCCTCGCTCAAACTCTTCTACCTCATCCGTTCGGGTGTCCCCATCGAGTCGCAGTATGCCGGTCCGTATGCCCGTCCGCTGGGCCACGCCGATACGCAGGTACTCGTACACCCCTCGGCAGCCTCTGAGTCGCGTCCTGAGGGCACCGTCATCAGTTCGCCCCTGGGTTGGTACGATGCCGGCGACTATAATAAATATGTTGTCAACTCCGCCTTCTCCATCGGTCTGATGCTGGGTGTCTATGAGGAGAATAAAGCCTATTTCGACCGTCTTCAGACGAATATTCCTGAGAGTAAGAACCAGACAGCCGATTTCCTCGACGAGATGATGTTCAACATGCTGTGGCTCCTCACCATGCAGGATCCTGACGACGGCGGTGTCTATCATAAGCTGACCACCCCCAATTTCGAAGGTTTCGTCATGCCGAAAGACTGTCATCAGCCGCGCTATGTGGTGGC
>DFGF01000148.1:21524-26939 GCA_002371715.1 Prevotella sp. UBA3757 | reverse complement strand
CTGCAAAGGGATTTCGACGGCTATCATTTCAATGAGTATGCAAAGGAAGGCATATACAATCCGTTCAGTGTTCTAAACACCCTTGCTCATCAAGTGTTCCGCGACTATTGGTTTGAGACGGGGACGCCGTCTTTCCTGGTACACCAGCTGAAAAAGATCAACTATCCCTTAGAGAACATGACCGAAGAAGAGTTGACTACAGACACCCTGAACAGCATCGACATTATGGATGAGAATCCGTTGCCGCTACTATACCAAAGTGGCTATTTGACATTGAAGAGCTATGACCAAGAATTTGACAGCTTCATATTGGGGTTCCCCAATCTTGAGGTAGAAAGAGGTTTTATTAAATACTTATTACCTTTCTATACTCCCAAAACCGGGGATAAGAAGAAATTCTCAATGGCATCTTTTATTGATGATGTGCGTTCAGGCAATGCCGACGGCTTCATGCGGCGTTTGGAGGATTTTTTTGCTACGGGCGATTATCAGATTACGGGGAAATTTGAAAAATATTTCCAGAATACGCTTTACGTATTCTTCCGGCTAATGGGTTTCTATGTCAATGTAGAGCGGCATACCACTAATGGAAGGATGGATATTGTCATACAGACTCCAGACTATATTTATATATTAGAACTGAAAATTGACAAGTCCGCAAGGGAAGCACTGCAGCAGATAGAGGACAAAGGCTATGCTATCCCTTTTGCTAACGACTCGCGACGGCTATTTAAGATTGGCATCAATTTCTCTTCTAAGACGAAAAGAGTTGACGATTGGGTGATGGCTTAGTTTTAAAACTCGGATATAAAAAAAGAAAGTGGCTGAACGTCAGTCACTTTCTTCGTTTTTTTCTTGTGTCGACACTTGGACTCGAACCAAGGACCCCCACCATGTCAAGGTGATACTCTAACCAGCTGAGCTATGCCGACTTTTTTACTTTCTTACCTTTTTTCTTTCTAATCTTTATCCGTGCGCCTGACAGGACTCGAACCTGCACATCGTGAGATACTAGATCCTAAGTCTAGCGCGTCTACCAATTCCGCCACAGGCGCGAACCTTTGTTGAGGTGCTGTAGCCGATTTGCGGGTGCAAAGGTACAAAAAAAAGTGGAAAGTGAAGAGTGAATAGTGAAAAATTTGCTGCCGCAGCACATTATTTTTATTTTGTTAACAGTTCGCGGGCTTTTTCGATGATGAGGTCGATGCCTTGTGAGGTTGCTTCGTCGGTCAAGGCTGCCGGGACGTCAGGGGCGATGCCAAATTCGGTGTGCTGCTTGTCACGGTCGTACATGGGGCAGGCCGAGAAGCGGACGCTCCAGCCGTTGGGCAGCGAGCTGGACATGGGCAGGCCGGAGCCGCCGCCGGTGTGGTCGCCAACCAGTTTGACCTGTGGCAGGGCGTGCATGATGACGGCGAAGTCGTTGGCGGCACTGTAGACGCTACGGTTGGTGAGCACGCAAACGGGCTTGTGCCAGCGCAGGTTGCTGGACGGCTCCATATAGCGTGCTTCGAGGTCGGAGAAGTCGCTGTGGCCCGTCCCCGTCTTGTGCTGCAGGTAGCTGACCAGTGTTCTCTCCTGTACGAAGCGTCCGGCCAGTTTCTCGGCTGCCGTCAGGTCGCCGCCGCCATTGTTGCGGATGTCAATGATGAGTCCACTGCAGAGTGCCATGTACGACAGGGCGTCGTCCAGTCCGCCCTCGCCGACCGACTGCTGGAAGGACGGGTAGCGGATGTAGCCGATGTTGTCGGCCAGTATGCGGTAGCGCATGCCCCCGCTAATCTTATAGTCAGTGCCCAGATATCGGCGCTCCAGCGTGTCGCTATAGTTCTGCGGGTAGGCTTCATGCCAGGTCCAGTAGCGTCCGACGTCGTAGGAGGTGTAGAGGTTGACATGACCGTCGCGCAGTTCGGCCAGCATGTCGCGCATCACCTCGAAGAGCTGCAGTTCGTTCATCTGGTCGTTTACGCGTACCTTGTATTTATTATATACGGCGTTCCAGTCCAGTCCGTATTCGTGCTGCTTATAGTCGAAGAAGCAGTAGTGGTGGTCGATGATTTCCCACAGTGCCTCGAAGTTGCCGGACGGCGTGTCGGGGCGCTCCTCGGTGTCGACACAGGAGGCGAGAATCGTTATGTAAGATGCAAGAAGTATGATGTGGGATGTCAGTCGTCGGATGGTTCTGTTCATAGTGCGCGTGGGGTGATGGAGAATTGTTTGGTGAGTCCTATTAGCAGGCGGTGGGTATAGACATGTTGACGCAGGCTGTTGACCTTGGCCTGCTGCATGTTGCCCAGGTAGCCGATGCGCAGGGATGTGGAGCGCCAGAGGCGCACGTCGAGGGTCAGGAGCTGGCGCCACTCGGGGGCAGCGACGAACGTGGTGGGGACGACGTTATGGTCGTAGTTGCCACGGTTGAAGATTTCGTAGTACGACTGGCCGTAGTTGGGCGAGAACATGATGCCGCAGAGGGGTAGGGCCAGCTCGTAGCGGACGGTGAAGGGCTTGTCCCAGAGTGCGAACCGGTAGGTGGCGACGCCTGTGGGCATGGCGTTGAGATGGGCGCGGGCCTGTGCAGGGTTGTTGCTGTTGCCGGTATTGTAGATGAAGCCCAGCGAGGCGTTCAGCAGTCCGCCGGCCTGCAGGGTCAGCTTGTTGTCGAGCAGTGGCCAGCTGTAGAGCTTGCCCCAGTAGAAGTTGTAGGCACCCTCCAGCTCCTGTAGCGAGCGGGCGCGGTCCTTGACGGTGGCGAGGTTGACCTCGTGCTCCATCAGCGTGGTCCACCGCCTGCCGGGCTTCTGGCGCTCAACGGTGGAGAGGAACGTCAGGCCCGTGCCGCTGAAGTGCTCGGCCGAGAGGTAGGTGTCCAGCACGCGGGTGCCGCCTGCGCCCAGCATCGTGCTGCGGGTAACGTCCTTTTGCGCCACTGCGTGGCTAAATGATAAATGATAAATGATAAATGATAGCACGAACACCATCATCCATCTGTTTGTGTTATTTTCTGTCGTAGCATTTCTCATTTCTTATTTGTCATTTAGGATTTATCATTTATCATTTGTCATTTAGGATTTATCATTTATCATTTGTCATTTATCATTTAGGATTTTGATTGTCAAAATCAAAATCCGCAAACAGGTTCTGTTGGCCAGTCAGTTCGTCGATGACCTGCTGCTGGCTCTTGCCGGCATCGGGGTCGAGGTTCTCGGGTTCCTCCTCGTCTTCCTCGGCAGACTCCTCGTTGGAAGGCTCAGGGAAACGGGTGGGTTCCAGTTCCTCGATGGACGCAATCTGCCAGGTGGTGAGCCGCTTGCCTTTGGCCTTAAAGCCCTTGACGCTGATAAACTGCTCGACGTCGACCTCCTCGGAGCCGCGATAGGCGTCGTTGCCGCCATAGGTGACCAGCAGGCGCGGGTAGGGTGTGTCGGTCAGCAGTATCTGTTGCGAGTTGACGTTCTCGCCGATGTAGTTCTGCTTGCGCTTTGAGGCTTCCATGAGGAATCGCTTGACGTAGGGGTAGCCCTGGTTGTCGGCATCGTAGAGTATGCAGCTCCACACCTTGTCGGCATCGTATTTCTCCAGTCGGTCGATGTTGTCCTCGAAGTGGACGTTAGCGTCGAAGCCCGAGAGGTAGTAGTCGCCGCCCTTGAGGATGACCAGTATCTGGTCGCCGTCGTTGAATTCGCCCAACAGGCGTCCGTGCTCGTCGTAGTTCAGGCGGTTGACGTCAGGGTCGTACCACACCTTGCGCCCGCCCAGTGTCGAGTGGCCGTGGCTCTTCAACCCGATGCGGTGAATCTGGTTCTTGGTCAGCAGGTTGCCCTTGGCAGCACGCCCCTTGATGAGCACCTCCGAGAAGTCCTTGTCGAAGAAGATGCGTTTCAGCTTCGGTGCGGGGTCGAGGGTGACCTTGATGACCTCGGCCTCGCCGTTGGGGTTGGCGGTGAAGTAGAGCACGCGCGAGCCCTCGGTGCCCATGGTGATGTCGTATTCGCGGTCGCGCGTGATGCTCGACACGTTGAAGCGCTTGATGTAGTAGTAGCCCTTGCGCCCGTCGCGGTAGACGGCGTTGTAGATGGTGCGCTGGTCGTTCTTCTTGAACACGTTGACCCAGATGACGTTCTTGCCGACAAACAGCTTGTCGGCCACGCGCACGACCTTGAACTTGCCGTCCTTGTAGAAGATGATGATGTCGTCGATGTCGGAGCAGTTGCACACGAACTCGTCCTTCTTCAGACCCGTGCCGATGAAGCCGTCCTGGCGGTTGATGTAGAGCTTCTGGTTGGCCTCGACCACCTTCGTGGCCTCGATGGTGTCGAAGTTGCGTATCTCGGTCAGTCGCGGGTGCTCCTTGCCGTACTTCTCCTTCAGGAAGCGGAACCATTCGGCAGTCACCTCGACCAGGTTGGCCAGGTCGCGGTCTATCTCGTCAATCTCGGCCTTGATGCGGGCCATCAGCTCGTCGGCCTTGTCCTTGTTGAACTTCAGGATGCGCTGCATCTTGATTTCCAGCAGGCGCAGGATGTCGTCCTTGGTCACCTCGCGTACCATCTGCGGATAGTACGGCGTCAGTCGTTCGTCAATGTGCTCGCAGACCGCGTCGATGTCGGGAGCCTGTTCGAACTTCTTGTCCTTATAGATGCGCTCCTCGATGAAGATTTTCTCCAGCGACGCAAAGTGCAGCTGCTCGAGCAGCTCGCCCTTGCGGATTTCCAACTCCTGGCGGATGAGGTCCTTGGTGCGGTCGACCGAGTGGCGCAGCACGTCGCTGATGGTCAGGAACTGGGGCTTGTTGTCCTCGATGACGCAGCAGTTGGGCGAGATGTTGATTTCGCAGTCGGAGAAGGCATAGAGGGCATCGAGCGTCTTGTCGCTCGACACGCCCGGTGCCAGCTGGACCTGTATCTCGACCTTGGCAGCTGTCAGGTCCTCGACGTGGCGGGCCTTGATCTTGCCCTTCTCGACGGCCTTCAGGATGGACTCGATGATGGTCTCGGTGGTCTTCGAGTACGGAATCTCGCGGATGACCAGCGTCTTCGGGTCTTGCTTCTCTATCTTCGCCCTGACCTTCAGCACGCCGCCGCGCTGGCCGTCGTTATATTTCGACACGTCTATCGAGCCACCCGTGGGGAAGTCGGGGTAGAGGTGGAACGGCTCGTTGTGGAGGTAGCTGACGGCGGCATCGCAGACTTCCACGAAGTTGTGGGGCAGGATCTTCGAGCTGAGTCCGACGGCAATACCTTCGGCGCCCTGGGCCAGCAGGAGCGGATACTTGACGGGCAGGGTGATAGGCTCCTTGTTGCGTCCGTCGTACGACATCTGCCACTCGGTGGTCTTGGGGTTGAAGACGGTGTCCAGTGCAAACTTGCTGAGCCGGGCCTCGATGTATCGGGGCGCGGCGGCCTTGTTGCCCGTGAG
>DFGF01000148.1:19884-21399 GCA_002371715.1 Prevotella sp. UBA3757 | reverse complement strand
TGCACCAGTGCGTCGCCGATGGAGGCGTCGCCGTGGGGGTGGAACTGCATGGTGTGGCCCACGATGTTCGCCACCTTGTTGTAGCGTCCGTCGTCCATGCGCTTCATCGAGTGCAGGATGCGCCGCTGTACGGGTTTCAGTCCATCCTCGATGTGTGGCACGGCACGTTCCAGGATCACGTAGGAGGCATAGTCCAGAAACCAGCTCTGGTACATGCCGCTGAGGTGGTGGACAGCAGCAGCGTCGAAGCGGTTCACTGGTTTATAGTCCGAGTGGCTCTCAGCGGCACCCTGTTCTTCGTCCTGTGTACCGTCCTGACCGTCGGCCGCGTCCTGTTCCTGTATTTCGTCGCCTCTTATTTCGGACGGCTGGTACTCGCCGCCGTCTTCTCTTGTTTCGTCGTCCATATATATATGTAGTAGTATTTTTCCTGCAAAGGTAATGAAAAAAGCCGAAAGTACCAAACTTTCGACTCTTTTTCCGTTTTTTTGTAGGGACGATCGGGCTCGAACCGATGACCTCTGCAATGTGACTGCAGCGCTCTAAACCAACTGGGCTACGCCCCTATCTTTTGCTTTTGCGGGTGCAAAGGTAGTGAAAATTTGAGAAACTACCAAATAATTCTATGATTTTTTGTTAATTCTTAATCCTTCATTCTTCATTCTTAATTAAAATATGTACCTTTGCAGGCAGAAATTTGCAAATTTAGTATTGATATGGCACAAGAAGATGTATTTAAGAAAATCGTAAGCCACTGTAAGGAGTATGGCTTCGTATTTCCCTCAAGTGAGATTTACGACGGTTTGGGCGCCGTGTACGACTACGGTCAGAACGGCGTGGAGTTGAAGAATAATATTAAGCAGTACTGGTGGAAGGCCATGACGATGCTGCACGAGAACATCGTGGGTATCGACTCGGCCATCTTCATGCACCCCACGATATGGAAGGCTTCCGGACACGTCGATGCCTTCAACGACCCCCTGATAGACAACCGCGACTCGAAGAAGCGCTATCGTGCCGATGTGCTCATCGAGGACCAGATAGCCAAGTATGACGAGAAGATTCAGAAGGAGGTGGAGAAGGCCCGCAAGCGTTTCGGCGATGCCTTCGACGAGGCCCAGTATCTGGCCACCTCGCCCCGCGTGGCTGAGACGAAGCAGAAGCGCGACGCGCTGCACGAGCGCTATGCTGCCGCCATGCAGGGGCCGGACCTGGAAGCCCTGAAGCAGATTATCCTGGACGAGGAGATTGTCGACCCCA
Source organism: Prevotella sp. UBA3757 (assembly GCA_002371715.1). Lineage (GTDB taxonomy): Bacteria > Bacteroidota > Bacteroidia > Bacteroidales > Bacteroidaceae > Prevotella. The sequence goes on along the minus strand of DFGF01000148.1, from coordinate 20,139 downwards.
TCAGCGGCACGAAGAACTGGACGGACGTGCGCCAGTTCAACCTGATGTTTGCCACGGAGATGGGCGCTTCGGCCGATGCCTCGATGAAGGTCTACCTGCGTCCTGAGACGGCTCAGGGCATCTTCGTGAACTATCTGAACGTGCAGAAGACCGGTCGTATGAAGATACCCTTCGGCATTGCCCAGATTGGTAAGGCCTTCCGCAACGAGATTGTAGCCCGTCAGTTCATTTTCCGCATGAGGGAGTTCGAGCAGA
>DFGF01000148.1:0-19781 GCA_002371715.1 Prevotella sp. UBA3757 | reverse complement strand
ACTGAGCTGGAGTGGTTCCCCAAGTGGAAGGAGACCCGTATGAAGTGGCATCTGGCCCTGGGCTTCGGTGCCGAGAACTACCGTTTCCACGACCATGACAAGCTGGCCCACTATGCCAACGCCGCCACCGACATCGAGTTCAAGATGCCGTTCGGCTTCAAGGAGGTAGAGGGCATCCATTCGCGTACCAACTTCGACCTCTCGCAGCACGAGAAATACAGCGGCAAGTCCATCAAGTACTTCGACCCGCAGACCAACGAGAGCTATACGCCGTACGTCATCGAGACGTCAATCGGTGTTGACCGTATGTTCCTGAGCATTATGTGCCATGCCTTTGATGAGGAGAAGCTGGAGAATGGCGAGACCCGCGTCGTCCTGAAGTTGCCCGCCGCCCTGGCTCCCGTGAAGTGTGCCGTCATGCCGCTGGTGAAGAAGGACGGGCTGCCCGAGAAGGCCCGCGAGATCATCGACCAGCTGAAGTTCCACTTCAACTGTCAGTATGACGAGAAGGACAGCATCGGCAAGCGCTACCGTCGCCAGGATGCCATCGGTACGCCGTACTGCGTCACCGTGGACCACGACACGCTGACCGACGGTAAGGTGACGCTCCGCTTCCGCGACACCATGGAGCAGGAGCGTGTGAACATCAGCGACCTCAACTCGATTATCGAGGACAAGGTGAGCATTGCCAGTCTCTTAAAGAAATTACAATAAATGAAACTGATATATTATCTGTTTGCCAGTCTGACGCTGCTGGGCTTCACGTCGTGCAGCGAGGAGGACGACACCGTAGAGGAGTATGCCGACTGGCAGGCCAGGAATGAGTCGTACTTTGAGGCTCAGTACCAGCAGCACATGGCTGCCAGCAGTGCTACGTGCTTCGTGCTGAAAAGCTATACGAAGGGTGACACTGTGAGCGTCAGCAACCTGAAGCATACCGACTGCATCCTGGTGGACGTGCTGCCCACGGACTTTGAGGTAGAGGGTGACAAGACGGTCTGTCCTATTTACAGTGACGATGTCGACGTCCACTATCGGGGCTCACTGATACCCTCGGTCAGCTATGCCTCCGGCTTCCAGTTCGACTCGAGCTATTTCGGCACGTTCTCGCCCAGCATTGCTGAGCCGGTCACCTTCTCCGTCAACGGGGTTATCGTGGGCTTCGCCACCGCCCTGCAGCACATGCGGCGCGGCGACCACTGGCGCGTGACCATTCCCTACCAGTTGGGCTACGGGACGTCGACCAGCAGTAATATACCAGCCTACAGCACGCTGATATTCGACATCAGGATGGTGGACTTCGAGGCTGGAACGAACGGATAACAAGACAAAAAAATACGGGATGCGCACATCCCGTATTTTTTTATTCTCATTTTCTCATTCCCTCATTTTCTCATTTTCTCAATTTCCATATCTCTCTTAGACTTGGACTTCGTTACCAGCCACACACCGCTGAACACCAGCAGGACGGCCAGCGCATGCGTGGGCTTCAGGATGCCGATGCCCATCACGAGCGAGGCGGCCACGGAGACCACCGGCTGCACGTAGTTGTAGACGCTGACCACCGTGGGGCGCAGCGTGCGCTGGCCTATCATGGTCAGGATGTAGCCCAGGAAGGTGCCTATGCCCACGACGTAGACCACCTCCCACCACGTCGTGGCCGGCATGGGCCGGGCCACCACCTGGCTGACATGGCCAAACGTAAACGGCAGGAGCATCAGGGCGGCCCACGAGAACATGTACTTGTTGATGGTAAACACGTTGTAGCGGCGTATCAGCGGGTTGAACAGCGACAGGTATAGTGCAAACGAGAACTGTGCAAACAGGCACAGCAGGTCGCCGCGGATGTCGCCCACCTTGCCGTCGGCATGGACAGCCGAGGTCAGTATCAGCATCAGTGCACCGCTGCAGCCCATCATGACGCCCAGCGCCTTCTTGCCCGTAATCGGCTCCTTCAGGATGAGGGCTGCCAGCAGCATGGCAAAGATGGGCATCGAGGTAGTGACGATGGACGCATTGATGGGCGACGTGATGCTCAGTCCGATGGTGTAGCAGCACTGGTTGCAGAGCAGTCCGAAGATGGCGGCACCGATAAACATCAGCTTGTCCTTCCAGGGGACGTGCTCCTTAGGTGCAAATGCCGATGCTATCCAAAACAGCAGGCAGGCCCCGACCACGCGGAAGGTGACCATCGTGATGCCGTCGAAACCGTGGGTCATGGCATCCTTGCCGACGGGGGCCATCAGCCCCCAGCCCGCGCAGGCTCCGAACATGGAGAGATGCGCTATGAGTGCCTGATGATTGCTTTTTTTTCCCATTTTCTGAATTTTTTGCCTGCAAAAGTACTAATAATTCGGGAAATAATCGTATATTTGCACAAAATATCTAAGATTAAGTACTAATCGGTAAACTCGAAATCACTATGACGAAGTACGCAGAATATATCCGGCAGATAGAAATAGACTCGCTGTGGAGCGGCAAGAAGCACATCCTGTGGACGCTGGACCCGCATGTCAACATCCTGAGCGGCATCAACGGCGTGGGCAAGAGTACTATATTAAATAAGGTGTTCCGCAGCGTCAGTACCAATGGTGACCTGGTGAACCATCTCCTGAAGGGCGTCCACATCACGGCCGAACCCGCAGATGCCACGCACGTACGTTTCGACATCATTCGTTCGCTGGACTCGCCGATGCTCGACAACGAGACGCTGAACATGGTGGACGCGCGTATAGCGTCGGCACTGGACTTCCAGCTCTACCACCTGCAGCGGAAGTACCTGGACTACCAGGTGAACATCGGCAACCGCATCATCTCGGAACTGCAGCAGGGACATACCGATGCTGCCCAGCAGCTCTCGCAGCCCAAGACGCGCTTCCAGGACATGGTGGACGAGCTGTTCGAGGACACGGGCAAGAAGATAGTCCGTACGGAGAACGAGATACGCTTTTCGCAGATTGGCGAGACGCTGGTACCCTACCAGCTGTCGAGTGGCGAGAAGCAAATGCTGGCCATCCTGCTGACGGTACTCGTGGAGGACCAGCAAAACTGCATCCTGTTCATGGACGAGCCGGAGGTGTCGCTGCATATTGAGTGGCAGAAGCGACTCATCGACCTTATCCTGGAACTGAACCCCAACGTGCAGATTATCCTGACCACCCACTCGCCGGCCGTCATCATGAATGGCTGGGTGGACAACGTCACGGAGGTGAGTGATATTGTAGTTGATAGTTGATAGTTAATAGTTGATAGTTGAGAGTTGGGAGGCGGGACTATGGCGAATCGTCTGAAGGATAATCTGAACTCACGCTACTTCGAGGCTGCCAACAGCTTGAAGTCGAAACAGAGCCGGCAACGCATCGTGGCTTACGTGGAAAGCTACGACGACGTGTATTTCTGGCGGACGGTGCTGTCGCAGTTTGAGGACGATACGCGCTACTTCGAGGTCATGCTGCCTTCGCATCGTAAACTGGAGCGGGGCAAGAAGGCGGTGCTCATGAACTTCCTGGACGACGGCGACATGAAGGATGCCGGCCGGTTGGGGCGCAGCATGATAGCCTGTGTCGATGCCGACTATGACTACCTGTTGCAGGGTGCCACGCCCCAGTCAAAGCGCGTGATGGACAGCCCCTACGTGTTCCACACCTATGCCTATGCCATTGAGAACCTGCAGTGCTATGCCCCGTCGCTGCACGACACCTGTGTGGCCATCACGCTCAACGACCACCGCATCTTCGACTTCGTTGACTACCTGCGCCAGTATTCCGAGGCCGTCTTTCCGCTTTTCGTCTGGTCGGTATGGGCCTATCGTACGGGGCATCATAATAAGTTTTCGCTCTCCGACTTCAACCGCGTGGTCGATCCCGGCAACATGAACATTATGGAACCTCAGCCCTCACTCGACCATCTGCGCCGCAAGGTGAATACTAAGGTCCGCCAGTTGCAGACCGAGTTTCCGGGCAATAAGGAGGCCTACCTGCGTATCAAGGAGGACATCAAGACCCTCGGCGTGACTCCCCAGACCACCTATCTCTACATACAGGGTCACCACCTGTTTGACACCGTCATTGTACCTATATTAAATAAGGTGTGCAACCGGCTGCGTCAGGAGCGCCAAGACGAAATCTCGCGCATGGCCCGCCACCATACGCAGCGCACTAACGAGATGTCGTGCTACGAGCACTCGTTGCAGGACATACGCCAGATGCTGCGCAAGAATACGGGCTACAGCCGCTCGCCGCAGTACCAGCAGATACAGCGTGACGTAAAGAAGTACCTCTCAACTGTCAACTCTCAACTGTCACCTGTCAACTCTCAACTGTCACCTGTCAACTCTCAGCTGTCAACTGTCAACTCTCAACTGTCACCTGTCAACTCTTAATTGTCCTTCCAGAACTGGCGGGTAAACAATACCAGTACAGACATGATTTCCAGACGACCGGTCAGCATCAGGAACGAGCACGTCCACTTGATGTAGACCGGCAGTTCGGCCCACGACATGACAGGGCCGATCTCGTTGGTCAGCGACGGCCCGACATTGCAGATGCAGCCCAGGGCGATGACGATAGCGTTGGTGATGTCGATGTCGGCCGAGAGCATGATGGTGGCCGAGAGCAACAGGACTACATTGTAGATGGCAAAGAAGGCCAGCAGCGTGTTGAGCTTCTGCTGTGTCACGGGCTGACCGTCAATCTTCACGGGCAGCACGGCGTTGGGGTGCAGAATCTTGCGGAACTCGTTGCGAAGCACCTTGAAGATCATGACGGCGCGCACGCACTTGAATCCACCAGTGGTAGAGCCCGAGCAGGCCCCGATGAACATCAGCCCGCCCAGCAGTACCCAGGTGATGTGGGGCCAGCGTGACGGGTCGTCGTTGAAGAGGCCTGTGGTGGTGATGAACGACACCACCTGGAAGAGTGCCGACCGGAAGGCATGCTCCAGTCCGTAGCCGTTGCGCGTCATCAGCAGGTAGCCAATCCAGAGCGTGGCACCGGCCAGTATGCTGACGAACAGCTTGAACTCGCTGCTCTTGAGCAGCATGCGCAGTCGGCCCTTGAACAGCACGAAGTAGAGCAGGGTGAAGTTGATGCCGGCCAGAAACTGGAACAGGATGCAGATGTAGTCTATCGTTGCCGAATTGAAGTAGGTGGACGGGTCGTTATGGGTGCAGAAGCCGCCCGTGGCCGTGGTCGACATGGCGTAGTTGATGCTGTCGAACCAGTTCATGCCCGCCGCATAGTAGCTTAGCACGCACGACACGGTCAGTGCCGTATAGACGCTCCATATCCATTTGGCCGTGGTCGACAGTCGTGGGTGCATCTTCTCGCGCATGGGTCCCGTGGCTTCTGCGGCGAACACCCTGACGCTGCCACCGCCCACCATCGACGGCAGAATGGCTATGGTGAAGAACACGATTCCCAAGGCACCAATCCATTGCGTCATGGACCGCCAGAACAGGATGCCGTGGGGCAGCCGTTCCACGTCCTCTATCAGCGTGGCCCCCGTGGTAGAAAAACCAGACATGGTTTCGAAGAAGGCATCGGTGATATTGGTGATGTAGCCGCCTATCAGGTATGGAAACATGCCCAAAAGGGAGAACACCGTCCACGTCATTGTTACCAGCAGGTAGGAGTCGCGGCGGCTCAGGTTGTTGTCGGCATTGCGTCCCAGGTATTTCAGCACCAGGCCGCAGCAGCAGGTGAAGATGGTCGAGATGAGAAATGACATGACGTCGTCCTCGTGGTAACCGATGGCTATGCCGGCACAGATGGCCTGCAGCGCCCCTAACAGGAACAGCAGTGACCCCAGAATCTTGTATATCAGTGCAAAGTTCAGCATACCCTCTTCTCTTAACTCTCAACTCTCAACTGTCAACTCTCAACTGTCAACTGTCAACTGTCAACTCTCAACTACCTAAAGTATTTCTCCACCTTCTTCAGGTTCTGTTCGTGACAGAACACCATGACCGTGTCGCCGGGCAGTATCTGCGTGTTACCGTTGACCAGTATGCCCTGGCTCTGGCGTACCAGTCCGCCGATGGTGACACCGAAGGGCAGTCCCAGGTCCTTGACCAGCCGCCGGGTGACCTTCGACCCTTCGGCAGCCGTAAATTCGGCCACGTCGGAATCCACCATCATCAGGCTGCGCACGTTGCTGACGTCGCCGTCCAGCATCATCTGGTAGATGTGGCTGGCGGCAATATTCTTCTTGTTGATGATGGTGCCGATGTCCAGGCTCTCCGCCATCTCCACGTAGTCCAGGTTCTCGACCATGGCCACCGTCTTGCGCACGCCCAGTCGCTTGGCCGTCAGACAGGCCAGGATGTTGGTCTCGGCATTGTCGGTCAGTGCCACGAAGGCCTGCGTGGTCTGAATGCCCTCCTCCTGCAGCAGTCCCAGGTCGCGCCCGTCGCCGTGTATGACCATCGTGTCTACGTCGTTCAGCAGTTCGTTCAGCCGTTCGCATCGGGCCTCGTTGTTCTCTATAATCTTCAGGTTCATGTAGTCCGGAGCCGTCAGCGCCACGCGTACGGCGGTCTTGCCGCCGCCCATGATGATGACATTCTTCACGTCGGCATAGTGCTCCTTGCCGCTAATCTGCCGTACGTAGTTGATGTATTCGCGCGTGGTCATCAGGTATGCCAGGTCGTTGACCTTCAGTTCGTCGTTGCCGCTGGGAATGAGCGTCTCGCCCTGTCGCTTGATGGCCACCACATGGTAGGGGTCGTCCGGGCCGCACAGGTTTTTCAGGGGCTGGTTCAGTATCTGGCACGTCTCGCGCAGCTTGATGCCCAGCATGACCAGTGCACCGCCGTGGACGTCCCACCGCTGGCGTACCCACGACATTTTCAGTCCGTTGACAATGTCCTGGGCGGCCAACACCTCCGGGTAGATGAGCGAGTTGATGCCCATCTGGGCAAAGAACGGTTTCAGCTGTGTGGCCAGGTATTCGTAGTTGTCAACGCGCGCCACGGTTTTCTTCGCCCCCAGTCCGTGGGCAATGATGCAGGCGTTCATGTTGCGGCTCTCGTCGGGCGTGACACCCACAAAGAGGTCGGCTTTCTCCACTCCGGCCTCCTTCAGCACGCTGATGCTGGTGGGTGAGCCCTGCAGGGTCATGATGTCGAACTTCGTGTCCAGGCCGCCCAGCCGCTCGGCGCTCTCGTCAATCAGCACGCAGTCCTGATGGTCTTTCGACAACAGCCGTGCCAGATATGTTCCTACGGCTCCTGCGCCGCCAATGATAATCTTCATAGGTGCTTAGGGTTCAACGTTCAATGTTCAATGTTCACCGTGATGGCCTGCTTGATGCTCTCCTTGTCGATGCCGACGATGGCCTGCAGTTGCTCCACGGTGCCATGCTCCACAAAGCGGTCGGGCAAGCCCAGGCGCCTGACGACGGGGCTGTAGCCGTGGTCGTTCATCCATTCCATGACGGCGGTCCCCATGCCTCCGTTCCTGACGCCGTCCTCCACGGTGATGATGGTCTTGAACCTCTGGCCTATCTCGGTCAGCATGTCCTCGTCCAGTGGCTTCAGGAATCGCAGGTCGTAGTGTGCTATAGTCCTGTTTGTTGCCATATTATGGCAACACTCGTCAATGGCCTCTGCCGCCTTCACGCCTATCGGCCCGATGGTGATGACGGCCAGGTCGCTGCCGTCACGGAGCTTGCGCCCCTTGCCGACGGGTACGGCCTCCAGCGGGCACCGCCAGTCCACCACGCTGCCGCGTCCCCTGGGGTATCGGATGACGAAGGGTCCCATGTCGGGCTGCTGGGCGGTGAACATCAGGCGGCGCAGTTCGCACTCGTCCATGGGCGAGGCAATGGTCATGTTCGGCACGACGCGCAGGGCCGCCATGTCGAAGGCGCCGTGGTGCGTCGGCCCGTCCTCGCCCACCAGTCCCGCGCGGTCCAGGCAGAGCACGACGTTCAGCCTGAGGATGGCCACGTCGTGGATGATGTTGTCGAAAGCCCGCTGGGCAAAGGCACTGTAGATGTTGCAGAACGGCATCAGCCCTTCCTTGGCCATGCCGCCGCTGAAGGTGACGGCATGCCCCTCAGCTATGCCGACGTCGAACGTGCGGTCGGGCATCTCCTTCATCATGATGTTCATCGAGCAGCCCGTAGGCATGGCCGGCGTCACGCCCACAATCTTGTCGTTCCGGCGGGCCAGCTCTAATAGCGTCTCGCCGAAGACGTCCTGGAACCGGGGCGGCTGGTTGCTCGTATCCTTGACAATGCGTTCGCCCGTCTCGGCATTGAACTTGCCGGGGGCGTGCCATACGGTGACGTCCTCCTCGGCCGGCGCATAGCCGTGGCCCTTCTGTGTGTGCAGGTGTAGCAGCTTTGGTCCCTTCATGTCCTTCAGTTGTCGCAGTATGCGCACCAGTTCCTTCACGTTGTGGCCGTTGAACGGGCCGAAGTAGCGGATGTCCATGCCCTCAAAGACGTTCTGCTGGTGCGATATGGCACTCTTCAGCGCGTTCGTCAGGCGTATCAGTCCCCGGCGGCGGTCATCCTCCAGGAACCCTTTCTTGTGCAGCCAGCTCGACACCTTGAAGCGCATGGCGTTATAGGTCTCGTTGGTGTTCAGCGACAGCAGGTACTCCTGCATGCCACCCACGGCGCGGTCTATCGACATGTTGTTGTCGTTCAGGATAATCAGCAGGTCATTGTCGCTCGACGCCACATTGTTCAGTCCCTCGTAGGCCAGTCCGCCGCTCATGGCACCGTCGCCGATGACAGCCACCACGTGGCGCTGCTGGTCCTTGTCGGCCACGGCCATGCCCAGTGCCGCACTGATGCTGTTGCTGGCATGTCCGCACATGAATGTGTCGTACTCGCTCTCCTCTGGCGAGGGGAAGGGCCGGATGCCGCCCAGCTTCCTGTTGGTACAGAACTGCTCGCGCCGTCCGGTCAGTATTTTATGTCCGTAGGCCTGGTGGCCTACGTCCCACACGATTCTGTCCTCCGGCGTGTTGTACACGTAGTGGAGGGCCACCGTAATCTCGGCCACGCCCAGGCTCGATGCCAGGTGGCCGGGGTTTACGCTCAGTTCCTGTACGATGTCCTCGCGCAGTTCCTCACACACCTGTGGCAGTTCATCCACCGACAGCCGCCTCAGGTCTTCAGGGTATTTGATGCTCTCTAAAAGTTTCACCTTATTATATATTTAGGTGCAAAGGTAGTGCAAATCGAGCGAATAACCAAATTTATTTGAGCATTTTCGAACGAAGTTCCTTCTCGCACGGCGAAAAGGCAGTGCAAATCGAGCGAAATACAATGAAAAAAACTTTTTCTCTTCGTATTTCCCAAGCCGAAAGGTTCTGAATATGGTGTAATCCGGTCGGGAAACGAGCCGTAATCTCGTTACCGACGAGCCGTAATCTCGTTACCGACGAGCCGTAATCTCGTTGCCGATGAGCCGTAATCTCGTTTATGGGATACAATCTGAAGATTTCATGCTGAAAATTTGGAGGTTTGGAAAAGAAGTCGTATATTTGCAGAAACTTTTAATACGGCTATTCAATATTCTATATGAAATACATATCACTGCCAGCTGCCGTACAGGAGGGACCGCCCCGCCGCGTGTCCTTCTATCTGGCCATGGAGGAGTTTGTGGCGCGCCGTTTGGCCGGCGTGGACGGGGAGGGTGATGAGTACTTCTTTATGTGGCAGGTGGAGCCGAGCGTCATTTTCGGCCGCAACCAGCTGATAGACAATGAGGTCAATCAGGAATTTTGTCGCAAGCATGGCATCCGGATGTATCGCCGTAAGAGTGGTGGCGGCTGCGTGTATGCCGACCGCCGCAACGTCATGTTCTCCTATGTGAGCAGTCAGGGCCAGGTGGGCTTTACCTTCCACCGCTATCTCAGCATGGTAGTGACGATGCTTCGTCGGCTTGGCGTGGATGCGTCGGCCACGGGGCGTAACGACATCATGATTGGCCCGCGCAAGGTCAGTGGCACTGCCTTCTACCTCCTGCCCGGGCGTAGTATCGTCCACGGCACGATGCTCTACGATACTGACATGGTGAACATGGTGGGTGCTATCACTCCCAGCGATGCCAAGCTGCTGTCGAAGGGCGTGGCCAGCGTCTACCAGCGTGTAGCCCTGCTGAAGGACTATATCCTTCTGTCGCTCCCTGAGTTCAAGCAGTTTGCCCGTCAGACGCTCTGCCACGGCGAACTCGAGTTGACCGAGGAGCAGGTGGCCGAGATAGAGCAAATGGAGCGCGAGTACCTTTCCGACGAATTTATCTACGGTCGCAATCCGCGCTATACCCTCGTCAGGCGCCGCCGCATCGAGCATGTGGGTGAGCTGGAGGCGCGCATCGAGGTGAAAAACGGCATTATCAGGAGCGTCAACCTGATGGGCGACTTCCTGCTGGTGGGCGACCTCGACAATGGGCTGTTGCGCAAGGTGCGTGGCGTGCCGCTGGAGCATGCGGCACTGCGCCGCGTATTGCCCGACCGCATTGACGACATCATCATGAACCTCATGACGGAAGACTTTGTTCAGTTGATAGTTGATAGTTGACAGTTGATAGTTGACAGTTGATAGTTGACAGGTGATAGATAACAGGTGACAAACTTAAAGCTATAATGATATGGAAAACAAAAAGACATGTCTCTATGACAGGCACGTGGCGCTGGGGGCACTGATGTCTCCCTTCGGAGGCTTCGACATGCCGATACAGTATAGTAGTATCGTCGACGAGCATCAGGCCGTGCGCCATGCGTGTGGCGTGTTCGACGTCAGCCACATGGGCGAAGTACTCGTTTCGGGCCCTGACGCTGAACGCTATGTGAACTATCTCTTTACCAACGACGTGACAGGCTTGGCCGTCGGTAAGATTCTCTACGGTATGATGTGCTACGAGGACGGTGGCGTCGTTGACGACCTGCTGGTCTACAAGATGGGCGACACGCGTTTCTTCCTGGTCATCAATGCTGCCAATATTGATAAGGACTGGGCCTGGATACAGGAGCAGGCCAAGGGTTATGACGTGCAGCTGGAGCACCAGAGCGAACAGTATGGCGAACTGGCCGTACAGGGCCCCGAGGCCGAACAGGTGTTGAAGGATGTGCTGGACATTGACGGCGCGGACCTGACGTTCTATACCTTCAAGACGCTTCGGCTCCCCCTGCAAGGCGGGCAGTCGGAGGGCGAGGCTATCCTCTCGCGCACGGGCTATACGGGCGAAGACGGTTTTGAGATATATGCAGCACCCGCCGACATCCAGGCCTGCTGGGACAAGCTGATAGCCTCCGGACGCTGCAAGCCCTGCGGACTGGGCTGTCGCGACACGCTGCGCTTTGAGGTGGGACTGCCGCTCTATGGCGACGAGCTGTCAGCGGACATCTCGCCCGTGATGGCCGGTTTGGGCATCTTTGTCAAGACCGACAAAGAAGCCTTCATAGGCAAGGAGGCCCTGATCCGGCAGAAGGCTGAGGGAACGGCTAAGAAGCTGGTTGGCATCGAACTGAAGGACAAGGCCATTCCGCGGCATGGCTACACGGTGCTGAAGGACGGACAGCCTATTGGCGAGGTCACCACGGGCTATCATGCCATCTCCGTAGACCGTAGCGTCTGCATGGCACTCATCGACAGCCGGTATGCAGCCCTCGGCACTGACGTGGAGATACAGATACGGAAAAAGGTGTTCCCAGGCGTCGTCTGCAAGAAGCGCTTCTACGACAAGCATTACAAGCGCTGAGTGCCCACGGCGAGTGACGAACGTCAAACATTAAAACTTTAAATATTACGATTATGGCAAAAGTATTAGAAGGACTCTACTACACAGAGTCGCACGAGTATGTTCGCGTGGATGGTGACTACGGTTACATCGGTATTACGGATTATGCCCAGAACGCGCTGGGCAATGTGGTGTATGTCGACATGCCGGAGGTGGACGACGAGGTGTCGGCCGGCGAGGAGTTTGGAGCCGTCGAGAGTGTCAAGGCGGCCAGTGACCTGATGTCGCCCGTCACGGGTGTCGTCGTGGAGGTGAACGAGGCCCTGGACGACCAGCCCGAGCTGGTAAACCAGGATGCCTACGCATACTGGATTATCAAGGTGACGCTCTCTGACAAGTCTGAACTCGACGACCTGATGGATGCCAAGGCATACGTTGCGTTCTGTGAGAAATAATCGTCAACGATAATAATGAAGAATGAAGAGTGAAGAATAAAGAATTTTTTGACCTAAAGGTGCAAAGTGTGGCGTTGCAATGCTACCGCAGCATGGTAATCATAATTTCTAATTCCTAATTCCTAATTTGTAGAGTGTTCAATGTATAAATACTTTCCCCATACCCCTGACGACCTCCAGACCATGCTGGCGCGCATCGGTGTAGAGTCGCTCGATGCGCTCTATGCACAGATACCCGACAGCATCCGTTTCAAGGGTGACTATCAGCTGCCCCTCTCGGCCAGCGAGATGGAGGTGCGCCAGGCTTTCCAGTTGCTGGGCAGCAGAAACCGGCAGCTGACATGCTTTGCCGGCATGGGCGTCTACGATCACTATACGCCCAGTGTCATCCCCCAGCTGCTGCAGCGTTCAGAACTGCTGACCTGCTACACGCCCTACCAGGCCGAGGTGTCGCAGGGTACGCTGCACTATATCTTTGAATATCAGTCGATGATGGCCGAGCTGACAGGCATGGACATCTCGAATGCCTCTATGTACGACGGAACGACCGCCTGTGCCGAAGCCATGATGATGGCCGTGGCAGCAGGCAAGAAACAGCGGCGCGTACTCGTGTCGGATGCCGTCGACGATAAGACCATCGACGTGCTCCAGACCTATGCCCTCCATCAGGGCATCGAACTGGAGCGCATAGCCGTCGGGGATGGTGTCACCTCCAGGCAAGACCTGGAGGCGCAGCTGGCCAAGGGCGGCGTAGCAGGCGTTATCGTTCAGCAGCCCAACGTCTACGGTATCGTGGAGGACCTGACGGGCTTTGCCGACGCATGTCATGCCGAAAAGTCGCTGTTCATCGTCGACAGCGTGGCCGCCGACCTTGCCGTGCTGAAGACGCCGGGCGAGTGGGGGGCTGACATCGCCGTCGGCGACGGTCAGTCGCTGGGCATTCCCATGCAGTGGGGCGGCCCGTATGTAGGTTACTTGTGCTGTACGGAGAAGCTGATACGCAAGATGCCCGGACGTATTGTCGGCATGACGAAGGACAGCCGCGGACAGCGTGCCTTCGTGCTGACACTGCAGGCCCGCGAGCAGCACATCCGCCGCCAGAAGGCCACGTCGAACATCTGCTCGAACCAGAGCCTGATGGCGCTCTGGGTGACGGTCTACCTCTCACTGATGGGTCGGCAGGGCCTGAAGGAAGCCGCTGAACTGTCGTATGCCGGTGCCCACTACCTGTGTGACCGCCTTTTGTCCACGGGACGCTTCACCTTGGTCTACGACAAGCCTTTCTTTAATGAGTTCTACGTGAAGTATGACGGCGATGTAGATACCCTCCATCAACGCTTCACCGATGCCGGTTTCCTGGGTGGTGTCAAGTATGGCGACGGCCTTGTCTTTGCGGTCACCGAGAAGCGCACGAAAGAAGAAATTGACAACCTCGTAAACATTGCAGCCCTATGAACGACAGATTATATGGTAACTTGATATTCGAGCTCTCGAAAGCAGGGCGTCGGGGCTACAGCCTGCCCAGGAATACGTTCGGTTCGTACGAAGTTCCCGAAGGGCTACGCCGGCAGACCGATGCACAGTTGCCCGAATGCGACGAACTGACGGTGGTGCGCCATTATACCAACCTCTCTAACAATAACTTCGGTGTCGATACGGGCTTCTATCCTCTGGGGTCGTGCACGATGAAGTACAATCCGAAAATCAACGAGGAGGTGGCCGCACTGCCTGAGTTCCAGAACCTTCACCCCTGCCAGCCCGCCGATACCGTCGAGGGTGCCCGTGCGCTGGTGACGCTGCTGGAGCGCTCGCTGTGTGCGCTGACCGGTATGGCTCATTTCACCTTCAAGCCCTATGCCGGTGCCCACGGCGAACTGACGGGGCTGATGGTTATCGACAACTATCACCGGCAGCGTGGAGATCTCGGCCGCAAGAAGGTCATCGTGCCCGATTCGGCCCACGGCACCAATCCCGCCTCGGCGGCTGTCTGCGGACTGGACATCCTCGAAGTGAGGTCTACAGCCGACGGACTGGTGGACCTGGAGCATCTGGAGACGCTGGTTCAGCAGGAGGGACCCCATATTGCCGCCATGATGATGACCAACCCTAACACGCTGGGACTTTTCGAGACCGCCATTCCGCAAATTGCCGCTCTCGTCCACGGCTGCGGAGCCCTGATGTATTACGACGGTGCCAACCTCAACCCCATGCTGGGCGTCTGTCGTCCTGGCGACATGGGGTTCGACGTGATGCACATCAACCTGCACAAGACTTTCTCGACACCTCATGGTGGCGGTGGTCCCGGCAGTGGTCCTGTCGGCGTGCGCGAGGGCTTGCAGTCGTTCTTCCCCCAGGTGTCGCCCTATCATGGCAACTTCGCCGTCTTGATGCGAGCCTATGCCTATCTGCTCTCGCTGGGGCGCGACCATGTCACGGAGGTCGGGCCGCTGGCCGTGCTCAACGCCAACTATGTCAAGGAATCGCTCAAGGACGTCTATGAGCTGCCCATCGAGGGGCTGTGCTGCCATGAGTTCGTGTTCGACGGGCTGAAGGACAAGAGCACGGGAGTGACGACGATGGACGTGGCCAAGCGGTTGCTCGATTACGGCTATCATGCGCCTACCATCTATTTCCCGCTGCTGTTCCATGAGTCCTTGATGGTGGAGCCTACCGAAAATGAGTCGCTCGAAACGCTCGACGGCTTCATTGCTGCCATGCGTCAGATTGCCGAAGAGGCAAAGAACGACCCGGAACTGGTGAAGACGGCACCCCACCGTACGCCCATCGGGCGCGTCGACGACGTCTTGGCGGCCAAGCATCCGGTGACGACATATAAGAAAATGAAGAGTGAAGAATGAAGAATGAAGAATTTCTTTGACCTAAAGGTGCAAAGTGTGGCGTTGCAATGCTACCGTAGCATGGTAATCATAATTCCTAATTTCTAATTCCTAATTTAAAATTGTTCAATGTTAAGACATGAGTCATGCTGATTTAATCATTATCGGAGCCGGTCCGGGGGGCTATCGTGCTGCCGAGTATGCCGCCAGGCATGGGCTGACGGTCGTCGTTTGCGAACGAGGACATGTAGGAGGTACGTGTCTCAATGTGGGGTGTATTCCTACCAAGACCTATGTCCATGCTGCCAGCTTTGCTGAGGCTCGCGAGCGTATGGCTCAGGTTGTCAGCCAGTTGCGAGCCGGGGTAGAGACCATTCTCTCCCACCCCAACATCACCCTTGTTCGAGGTACTGCCCAATTGGTTGCCGCAGACACCGTCATGGTTCAACATTCGTCGTTCAACGTTCAATGTTCAACGTTCACTGCGCCCAACATCATCATCGCCACCGGTTCCGAGACCAAGTGGCTACCCGTCAAAGGTATTGACGACCCGCGTGTGGTTGACTCCACGGGCGTGCTCAACTTGGAGCAGCAGCCCCGCCGGCTGGTCATCATTGGCGCGGGCGTCATTGGCATGGAGTTTGCCTCTGTGTTCCATCGTTTCGGTTCGGAGGTCACCGTCATCGAGTATCTGAAGGAGTGTCTGCCCGCGCTCGATGGCGACATTGCCAAGCGTCTGCGCAAACTGATGGAGAAACGTGGCATTACCTTCCGCATGAAGACGGCTGTCGAGGACCTGACGGATATTGATGCCGACGTCATCCTGATGGCCACCGGACGCAAACCGCATACCGACGGCCTTGGCCTTGAGGCAGCTGGTATCACGCTGGCAGCTAATGGAGCCATACCCGTCGATGATAACTTCCTGTGTGGCAGTCATATCTATGCCATTGGCGATTGCAATGGCCGGCAGATGCTTGCTCATGCCGCCGAGATGCAGGCCGTGCGTGCCGTCAACCACATCCTCGGTCGTGCCGACGGCATCCGCTTCGACGTGATGCCTGCCGCCATCTTTACCGATCCGGAGGCCGCCTGCGTCGGTTCGGCCGATGGCCAGTGCTGCCACAAGGCTTTCTGGCGTGCCAACGGCAAGGCTCTGGCGATGGGCGAGCCGGAGGGTATGCTGAAGCTCTTCTCCGATGCCGACGGTCGCATCACCGGTTGTCATGCCTTTGGTGCGCATGCTGCCGACATCGTCCAGGAGGTAAGCGTGCTGATGTGTCGCGACACGACGGTCGACCAGTTGCGTGACATGGTGCACATACATCCCACGCTCAGCGAAATACTAAAAGCTGCTGTCGACTGACAGCAGCTTTTAGTTCAACGTTCAATGTTCAATGTTCAACGTTCAACGTTCAACGTTCAACCTTTCTTATCGTAGGCGTGCAGCGGATAGTCAGTGGTGAAGTGTAGTCCTCGGCACTCCTTGCGCTCCAGTGCCCAGCGGGTAATCAGGTAGCCGACGTTAATCATGTTGCGCAGCTCGCAGATGTCGCGTGAGGCCTTGACACGCTTGAAGAGGCGTTCCGTCTCCTCGTAGAGCATGTCCAGTCGGTCCCAGGCGCGGTGCAGGCGCAGGTCGCTGCGCACGATGCCCACGTAGTTGGACATGATTTGGTTGACCTCCTTGACAGACTGCGTGATGAGCACCTTCTCCTCGTTGGTCATGGTGCCCTCGTCGTTCCATTCGGGCACGCGCTCGTTGTAGTCGTAGAGGTCGACATGCTTCAGCGAGTCGCGGGCAGCAGCGTCGGCATAGACGACGGCCTCGATGAGCGAGTTGGAGGCCAGGCGGTTGCCGCCGTGCAGGCCCGTACATGAGCATTCGCCGAGGGCATAGAGCCGCTCAATGCTCGACTGACCGTTGAGGTCGACCTTGATGCCGCCGCACATGTAGTGGGCAGCGGGACGGACGGGTATATAGTCGGTGGTGATGTCGATGCCGATGGAGAGGCACTTCTGGTAGATGTTGGGGAAGTGGTGGCGCGTCTCCTCCGGGTCCTTATGGGTGACGTCCAGGCAGACGTGGTCCAGGCCGTGAATCTTCATCTCCTTGTCGATGGCGCGTGCCACGATGTCGCGCGGCGCCAGCGAGAGGCGCTCGTCGTACTTCTCCATGAACGTCTCGCCATTGGGCAACTTCAGGATGCCGCCGTAGCCGCGCATGGCCTCGGTGATGAGGTAGGCGGGGTGCGTCTCAGAGGGGTTGTGAAGCACGGTGGGGTGGAACTGCACGAACTCCATGTCGGCCACGGTGCCCTTGGCGCGATAGACCATGGCGATGCCGTCGCCCGTAGCGATGACGGGGTTGGAGGTGGTCAGGTAGACGGCTCCGCAGCCGCCCGTACACATGATGGTGACCTTGGAAAGGTAGGTGTCCACCTTCTGCGTCTCAGGATTGAGCACGTAGGCCCCGTAGCACTGGATGTTGGGCGAGCGGCGGGTGACGCGCACGCCCAGGTGGTGCTGGGTGATGATCTCCACGGCGAAGTGGTTCTCCTTGATGTCGATGGCGGGATGTCGGCGAACGGCCTCCATGAGGCCGCGCTGAATCTCGGCACCCGTGTCGTCGGCATGGTGCAGGATTCTGAACTCCGAGTGGCCGCCCTCGCGGTGCAGGTCGAAGTCGCCGTTGGCATTGCGGTCGAAGTTGACGCCCCACTTGACCAGTTCCTTAATCTGGGCGGGAGCCTGGCGCACCACCTGCTCGACGGCCTGGCGGTCGGAGATGTAGTCGCCGGCAATGATAGTGTCGGCAATGTGCTTGTCGAAGGTGTCCACCTTCATGTTGGTTACGCTGGCCACGCCACCCTGGGCAAACGACGTGTTAGCCTCGTCGAGGCCGGCCTTGCATATCATGCACACCCTGCCCTTCTGAGCCTCGGCCACCTTCAGGGCGTAGCTCATGCCAGCCACGCCGGCGCCGATAATCAAAAAATCGTACTTGTATACCATGTTTGTTACATTTTGCTGCAAAGGTAGGCAAAAGTTAAGAATTAAGGGCTAAGAATTAAGAAAAAATGACGGATTATGGTATTTTTCTTCATTCTTAGCCCTTAATTCTTAATTATATTTGTAATTTTGCAAGCGATTATGAAGAAAATACTGTTTTTACTCCTGATAGGCTGTCTTTCCGTGGCAGGAAGTGCCCAGGACAGCACCCCTTACCCCCAACTTCCGGCTACGGACAGCCTCTGCCTCCGTCTGGACTCGCTGTTGCGTGACCCGCTTTTTGAAACCACGCAGGTGGGGCTGATGGTCTTCGACCTCGATGGTGACAGCGTGCTCTATCAGTACCAGGCACGCCAGTTGCTGCGCCCGGCATCGACCATGAAACTGGTGACGGCCATCACCGCCCTGGACCGTCTGGGTGTCAACTATGAATACCAGACGCGCTTCTATTATACGGGTTCGGTTGTCGACTCCGTGCTGACGGGTAACCTGTACTGCGTGGGGGGCTTCGACCCGTCGCTGACCGCTGATGACGTGGCGGTGATGGCCGAGAGCATCCGGCAGGCCGGCATCCGCAGCATCCGTGGCAGCATCGTGGCCGACAAGCAGATGAAGGAGCTGCTGGACTACGGCGAGGGCTGGTGCTGGGATGACGACAACCCCATGCTGATACCCCTTACCATCGGTCGGAAGGACATTTTCCTGCCCACCATGCTCAGGGAGTTGGAGCGCCAGGGCGTTGATGTCCGCGATGCCAGGCTGGTGGACAACGGTACGATGCCTGGCGGTGCGCGCCACTTGAGCACCTATCGCCACAGCATTGACACCATCCTGAACCACATGCTGAAGGAAAGTGACAATTTCTATGCCGAGTCGATGTTCTACCAGACGGCAGCGTCAACGGGACGCCGTCCTGCCAAGGCTTCCGACGTGCGGATGCTGACCAAGCAGCTGATCAAGCGGTTGGGCCTGAGCGGCAACCCCTACAAGATAGCCGACGGCTCGGGCTTGTCGCTCTACAACTACGTATCAGCCGAGCTGCTGGTGCGCTTGCTGCGCTATGCCTACAGCAAGCCGGACATCTTCGACCACCTGTTGCCGGCACTGCCCATAGCCGGTGTGGACGGTACGCTGAAGAAGCGCATGACGGACGGTGCGGCGCGCGGCAACGTGATGGCCAAGACGGGAACGCTGACGGGTATCTCGTCGCTGGCCGGCTATCTGACGACGGCCAGCGGTCGCCAGCTGTGCTTTGCCATTATCAATCAGGGCGTGATGCGCAACAAGGACGGCCGCGACTTCCAGGATCGCGTGTGCAATGCACTGTGCGAGTGAGAGGTGAGAGTTGACAGTTGGCAGTTGATAGTTGAGAGGTGAGAGTTGATAGTTGAGAGTTGAGAGTTTGCTATCGCTTCATGCAACATTAGGCGAAATACCGTTTGTGGGCACATCGTGGACAGATTCCCTTGATGATGTAGTTGACTGACGACATTAGGAAACCTTCGGGTAGTTCAACGTCTGGTACTGCTATGTGTTCCAGGCAGTAGGTCTCGTGGCACTGCTCGCAATGGAAATGGACGTGCAGGTCGTCGTCGATGCCGTCGTGATGGCTGTGACACAGTTCGTAGCGCACCCCGTCGCCTCCGTCCTCTATCACGTGTACCAGGTGGTGCTCACGAAATAGCGACAGGGCACGGAAGATGCCTGACTTGTCGATGGTCATAATCTTGTATTCCAGTTCTGTCAGCGACATGGGGCGGCCGGCGCCGTCCAGCGTGC
>DFGF01000132.1 GCA_002371715.1 Prevotella sp. UBA3757 | reverse complement strand
ATGCGGAAAAACGGAGACGCTTACTATATAAGAATGAAAAAATTTATTTTTAGCATTGCAGTGCTCGGATCTTTTTCTTCGCAGATTATAGCACAAGGAAACCTTCCTGGAGGATTCAAACATATCATAGAGGTAGGTAGATACTCTGATTATGGCAAAGGTTATTTGACCATAACAGATGCAAATGGAGTTGGAATCACAAAGAATGGTGTTAGCCAAATGAACTATTATACTTATGAATTTATTGATGAGTATAAAGAAACAAAGGGTAACCACCTCTATAAGGGAGAACTTATCCTTGAGGTCGATGGAGTTTCCGCAGCAGGTTGGACCAAGGAACAGTTTTACAGCAAAGTAGATAATCGGCATGACATTATCACCTTGAAAATTAGGGTTAAAAATGACAAGGGAATCATCTACGATTGTGAAACGAAAATACGTCCATTGTATGAATTACCTGATAGTGTTAAACAATTTGGGGATGTTTTTGCAACATTAAGAGGTAAAACAGTAGCAGAAGAAAGAAAAGATGGTTTACAGAAGGATGTTATTTATGAGGAAAGAATTGACGAAGATTTTGATTTTTTCCCATGTGTGTTTTACGATTACTTGCTGACGAGCAATGATCCTCTATTAGACAAGGAAATATTGAAGAAATTGGATTTAGATTGGGAGCGTAAGGAGGAAAAACCTGACATCCTTCTAACTATTGCCAGAGATGCAAAAGAAAATATAAGTTCTACATATATTCCTCCTACAAGTCGGGTTGTTAATGAAGGAAGCACAACAAAAGTGCGGTATAATTATATTCTTCATAAAGACGAATATATTACTACCCTCAAAAATCGCATAATTCACGAAGGAGGTTATACAAAAGAAACGAAAACTGGTGACATTTTTCTTGAAATAGCAGCATTGGATGTGAAAAGACTGAATGATAAGAGTATTACGTATCCCCCAGTGGTTTGGAAAGCGACTGTAAAAAGGCATGTTGTGGACCATAATTTTAACCTAAACAACGAGTTTAAAGCCTACGCTTCTTGGATGACCCTACCTATGAGAGACAGAAATGTTTGGGTTGAAAAGACTATATATGCACCTTTAGGGGTGTCTTGTTCGCATAACGACCTGTCATTGGCACAAAATGTTGTTGCAGGTTCAAGAGCAGAAAAAATTGGACTAATGCCAGGAGACAAAGTAATTAAAGCTGATGTGCCAGATAATAAATTCCTAAGTAAGTTTTTAAAAAAGGATTTGAAGGAGCAAGGATGGAATGCTGTTAATAATTATAGGTCGTGTACTATTAATATTATAGTTGAAAGGAATGGTAAAAAGATGAAATTTACCTTACTACCATCTTCAATTCAGGTCTATCGACATTATTGGGTTGGAGCAAAATAATTATTCCGGTTTTTAACTTGAAGTAATGTGTCTTTATGAAAGATACTGATTTGTAATGGAAATAAAAATATAACAAGAAAAAGAAGTAAGCAAAAATGAAGAAAATATATGTGCTATTTTTGTTGCTAGTTATAGCGATAAGTGCTTCTGCACAAAATCTATTGAAAGATAGAAATGTTATAAATCTCAATCTGGGTGATACTCTTCAAAACATAGAACTACCAGACTGCTATGGTCATCTTATACGGCTAAGTGACTATTGCGGAAATGGGAATTATACGGTTATTGACTTTGGAGCCACATGGTGTATTCCTAGTAGGTTAGATACTCCTCTGTTGAAAAAGTACTATGACAAATACAATCCCAGTGGACTCAATATGGTAAGTATCTATGCAGACACCAAAATAGAAGTGTTGAAAAGACATGTTGAGTCCAAAGGTGTAACATGGCCATTGATTTCCGAATTGATTCCGAATGCATGGGATAGCAAAGGATTCAAAACTTTTTCTGTCAGGTCAATACCATTATACTTAATTCTAGATAAAAGAGGGAGTATCATTTTTATGTCAAATGGTTCCTTGACTTGGGGATCTAACTCTAAAGATGTGCTTGGTCCAAAACTATATGAGTTGTATGGATATTAGATTCATTCATGATAAGTAAATGATCAAAATCAAGCGGCATGTTTGCTAAATTGTATATTCAGTTCTTTTTCGATGTCACCCAATGCTCTGTTGGTTGCATAGAAGAGCATGTCTGTACTCATATAGTCTTGTTACCTTTTCCATTTTTTTTCAATATTTTCCAAGGTGTATCCGCAATGTTCAGATGCGGAAAGTATGGAGGAAGGAAGAAAATAAAAAACTCACTTTTCCCATATTGGACTGAGTTCCTTAACCCACCCTTTCTCGAATTCGAAGCACTGCGCCTCGATTGCTCTAATAATTTTGGCTTTCCCACAACTAATAGTAAAATGGGAATTCCATATGATTTGTTATGTATAAACTTATTTTATTCTATTATATTTAAATTTAATGTGAAGTATGAAAAAGAATTATTTACATTTGCTAGCCATTATGATGGTTGCAATGATGAGTGTAGTTTTTGTCTCGTGTGGTGATGACAACGATGATGTTCATACTACAGGAGGTAGTGAACTTGTTGACAAACTGCAAGGGACTTGGCAATTCCAGAAAGGCACTGAGACAGTGATGGGTATGACTATCACTATGGATCGTTCGTCACTTAGCCAAATGAAACAGTCGATGGAAGAAATAATGGGTTCCAAAGTTGAATTTTGGGATGAGGTCTTATCGTTTAGCGGTTCAAAGGTCAATGGTGTCAACTATAAGTTAGATGGCAACAAACTAATTCTTGAAGGCATAGATGCTATGGATGGTATTAGTATTTCCGTGAAGTCTGTCACTTCGTCCGCCTTAGTGCTTCGCGAGGAAATTAATATGGAAGGAATAAATATGACGGCTGATATGGAGTATAGTAAAAAATAGAAATATAAGCAAGTTTTATGCAAAAACGTTTGGCAGTTTTATTATGTGTTTTCATTGTGTCACAGATGGCTGTGGCACAGTGGCATTATTCGGTTTCCGTGACAACAAACGGATGTGGCTATTTGGATAAAAGTGTTGCAGAATCGCAAGTAAAATATTGGATGGGGGAAGGATATAAAACATTTAGTAGTAAATACGAATGTGAACGATCTCGGATGTTTGTAATGTCTCAGTCATATACAGATGGTAGTTGCAGGGTGAGTTATATCGCATCTCCATGTACAGGACCTGTAGGTTCTTCAGGAAATGCAAGTATTTTTAATTCGAATAATGGAAGTAGTTTTTATTCTACTAATCCTGCCAATGAAATACGTGACTGGTCTAATGACGATATGGAGCGTATGCTGGCGCTGAATCCTAAGTTTAATTTCCAAGAATTAAAGACGGTTGCTACAGGTGATATTGCTTTTGATAATCTTATCGAAAACATGTCTTATAGCGATGAAGCATTTTCTAATCGAATGCCAAGTAGAAGTTCATATGTTGAAGCAGATGATAATATAGTTGCTATAGGTCGGCCAGTCAGAGGGAGTGGAATACTTGTCCCAGATGATTTTACGGATAGGCCATTTACAGGATTGGGGGGGTGGTCAAGTGATGATTTAAAACCTCTAAATATTGACTTGAAGCCTGTTCCTAATGGTATTAAAACCTTTGATGAAGAAGGCTGGGATTTGTGGCGTGACGGACTAAGACTGGGCAAAGATATGGGAATGTTTGTTTATGGGTTGGGGGAAGGTGTTACCGCTTCTTCTGTGGCAGTAGCAAGTTTTCTTGGTGGTGCGAACATAAATCTATGGACTGAGTTATACAAAGCCAAAAGCAAAATCGATTTAGATGAGGCTTATGAAGCTCCAAACAACATACTTACAGAAGCAGCAGTGTTTTGGGGAGGAAAAGAATATGCTATCGTAGGCAATGTTCTTTACAATGCTATAAATTCGACTGTGGGCGACTTTGTAAATCTAGTATCAGATGTTACAACGGAAAAAGTAAAGGAAGAAGTGACAAATAAAGTTCTAACTAAAGAAGGTGCCATGATATTATCCAAAGCAGAGAATTATGCGAATATAGGTACGATTGCTTTGGAAGGCTTTGATTTTGGTGGAAAAGTTACGGATTACTATAATAAAAGAAAATGAAGAGGAACAGTTTATTTATATTATTATTGCTTACAGTAACTATAACGGCATTTGCCCAGGAAATAAGTGTTGCTTATTTTGACATACTTCTTTCGCGGCAGATTTTAGATGCGGCACATACAAAACAAATAGCATTTATTGATAACATCTGTGTAACAGGCAGTCGCCGCATCATGCTTGCAAGTAAGGACAGTCTTTATCTATTAGGCTACGGAGGTTATGTTTCTTACAAGCCAAAGGCAGGAAATGTATCATTATTTACCACATCTGGAGACAATGCTTATTACTTGAATAACAGGAAGCTCATAGAACTATCTCCTCAGAATGGAGAAAAGATGATTATGACATTAAGTTCTTCTCCAAAAAAGGTTTGGGGTGGTAAAGATGTTGTATATGCTTCAAGCATTGAAAAAGGTAAGTATGGACTATGGGCAATTTTTCCATCCAGTCGGATACAGAAGAAATTACTTCTTTTGAACAATCAACCTGTTAACGTGTTTGAGCATGGTGGAATCATTTATGTTGTCACATCAAAAGAACTCCTAATGATGGTAGTCGGTGCAAATCAGTATGCCACAGTTCCCTTCCCTCAGAACCTATTCTCACAGGTCTATTCTGCGGCAATAGATCATCAAAGAGAAGCGTTGTATTTGTCATCAAACAAAGGCCTTTTTCGTTTTTATGAAAAGGAGTTTCAAAAGGTTAGTAATGATAATGGCACTTTATACTACGACCAAGACGGATTACTACTTTATAATAATAAAGAACCATCTGTTATACGAATAAGAAACGCTTTTCTCTACCCAAAGAAAGACACAAAAGAAGTTATAATAGAATTAAGATAGCATAAGATGAGAAGGACTGCTTTAATCGCATTATTAACTTTACTGTCGTTAGCGGCACTAGGGCAATCTGCAAGTGGATTGTTAGTAGGCTTAATCCCCCAAAAGTCTGATATAAACGCGATAAGAATTAATATAACAAGTAGCAAACTGGAATCGGCTTTAGAGCGATATACACAATTGATTGATAACGCTGAAAGTCAGAGAAATACCGGGCAAGGAGTAAATGGTGACTATCTTGCCGAATACGCCTATTCTCTTGCTCTTCATCACGACTTTGAGGCGGCATTGATGAACATAGACCGTGCGCGAATGGTAGGAACGAAGTACGGTGATTTCTATGCTGCACAGGTGTTGGCTGTAATGGGGTATAAGGATGCGGCACAACAACTGATGCAACAAGCTAAGGTGCCAGAATGGATAAACGGCAGTTATCAAGAACTGACTGAGAAGTATAAGACAACGGCTTCCATCAATCGTGATGCACCAGAGAAGGCATTGAAACGGGCAAACAAACTGGCGGCTAACAGACAAACCGTTCAGGCAATAGCACTATTTGAGGAACTGGCTGCCATCTATCCCGATACATATATTATATATGTGGACTACAGCACCGTGTGGGAAAGTCTTGGCTATTATGCTTACGCAGCACAATTGCTGCAGAAAGGAATCGACCTGATGCCGCAGGAGCAAGGAGAGAACAAACAGATTTTCCAGAACCATTTGGCAAAGGTGAATGAGATGAAAGCAAGTTTTGAGAATGCTTCTTGGCTAAAGCGGCTTTTGGGCTTGAATCCTCCAAAGTTGATGATGTATGTTGGTGCTTCTGCTGCAAAGGATATGTATTCTCTGAACGGTCGCATGGGTCTCTATACAAGCAACAAGTTCAGCGCATCGCTCAACGTGGGGATAAACTATACCAACAAGGAATTCTCGGGCAGTATAGGCATTTCTGGCTATAAGGCATGGGGCATATTCGTGGGTGGTATTGGCATTACTGACATGTTTGGTAAAAATGCCAATACGCTGAGCCTCACTCCGTCGGTAGGACTCACTTTCCTTAGCAAGAGCCAAACCTCTTCTTTTGACATTATGGTGAACGGCTATATACCCTTCTCGTCGGAACAGAAGTTTAGTTATAGCATATCTGTGGGTAAAACTATTTATTTTGACTTAAACGGACTGCTTAAATGAAAAAGTACAGAATCATAGCATTATGCCTCTTGCTGCTGGCAACTTGTATTTCCGTGGAAGCACAAACATGGAGGAGCAACAACCGTAATAGGGTGCGAACCACACGGGTGCAGAAGAAAGCGGATCCAGAGAAGAAAGACACTATTGTCTTGGCTTCAAAGAAGGAAGAACCGAAGTATAAAAGTCTGTCTGACCCAATGGTGGTGAAATACCTGCGTGGCGGCTTTGCCAAGGAGAAGAAACTCCATCTGATGACCAACTCTGACTATGCAGCATTGCCAGCAAATCAGAAACGTGAGGTACTAAACAAAGTGGCACAGGAATTTGCTGGATATGACATGACATTATATACAGGCGGTCAGGAGCGGGAGTTGTGGATTACAGATGGGAACAACATAAAACTCATTGAAAAATGGAACAATGACAGCCTACGTATTGAGGACTATCTGCTTTTGGAACTGAAGCGAAGCGGTAAGACAAAGGTTTTCTATTATGTGGGTGGTATGTTGAATGGTGGGAATGGTAGCACTAGTTATTCGCTCAATCTTCGTGGTGGTACTTATCTATACGAGAATTTGCTTGACGCTTCAGTTACTCTTAACCTAGGTGGCAATAAACCTAAGGATGGTAAAAGTCAGTTTACTGGCGATATAGGTGTCGACAGTCGCGCATATTTGCCTTTCCGTATAAAAAATATAAATCTGGCACCATACGCTGGTGCAGGCGTTTCGTGGTCGTTTGCACCAGAAAGTTATTTTGAGTTACGATTGTTGGCAGGTGGCTGCTGGTTTGTAGGGCCAGGTAGTCTTGATATTGGATTGCAATATGGAACCAAGAGCGACTTTGCAGTAATTTTAGGATACACTTTCCGCATTCCATCCAGAAAAAAACAGAAATGAAAAACAGGTTATTTATATTATATTTGATAGTCTGCCCTCTTTCGACTTGGGGGCAGACCTTTATCTATCCCATGCCACCTGATTCAATTTGTGAAAGACAAAGCCGAATCAACTATATGGCAGAACATTTCTGGACAGAGAAGGCGATAGCTGATACCGCTAATTTTCAGAATCCGAAATTACTGCTTGACTATCTGTATTTGTTAAAACAGGCGGATGAACAACAAAAATACGCTCAGTCGTTTGTGGCATCGGCATCTAAGCAGGAGAATACATTTGGGTTGATTCTCTACTGGCTTGATAATATTCTTTACGATTCATCATCTCCTTACTATGACGAACCACTTTATTTGATGCTAATGAAGTCAGTGATAAATACTGATGTAGATTCTGTTATGAAATTGATTCCACGACAACGGATTGAGATACTCGAGAAAAACCAAGTAGGGAAGGCAACCAATGACTTTTCTGTAATGGATATGAAAGGTAATTATCTTCATTTATATTCGATAAATTCTCCTTTTCTCCTACTCATATTTAATCATCCAGAGTGCTCTCTTTGTCATAAAACAGAAGAGAATATTGAAAGCAACTCATTCATCCAGAGGCTATTGATAGAAAGCAAACTAAAAGTTCTGGCTATTACGATTGATGCAGAACGAGGAGAGTGGGAAAGACATGCATATCCTAAAAATTGGATAGTAGGACTGGATGTGAGTAAAGAAATATATAGCAAGCGATTATATGACATTCAACGTCTTCCGTCTTTATATCTATTGGACAAAGAAAAGCGCGTTTTGCTCAAAGAAGCAGATTATAGTCGATTACACAAATACTTATTGGACAACAGTATACTTTTTGAATACTAAATCATTATTAATTGAAAAAAGATGAAAGAAAAAGAAATTGATGGCGTAGAAATCATCGAAGATGCCGAGATAGAAAAAGTTCCAAACAATGATGTGAACGAATCTGGTAATCAGTCTGATTGGTCAAAACGGAATGGCTATAATCCTGGGCCGGATTACAATTTCTCCCGTTTCAAGAAAAGCAAGTGGGAATGGTTTGGTGAATTGATTGTCATCGTCATCTTTGCATTTGTATGTAAGTACTTGATAAGGGCATGCTTCGTTTTCTTGCTTTGTCTTATAAGCGTTCCCATGAATGCCCAATACCGTTATCGAAAACCTAACATACGAACTTACAACCTACGATTACCACCAATTCGATTACCCAAAGAAGGAAACTCGAAAAGTAAGGTGGTGTCAGTAGCTCTTCCAACCGTTTTTATTTCAAAAGTTCAATCCCCATTGGATAAAATCAAACTACCTCCTATTCCGATACATAAAGATTATGTCCTTCCACAACCAAAACCTGAAGATGTAAATAAAGGCGAACAATTACTTGACTCTGCACTTCACTGTTTTTCTGCGCATGATACAGTGAATTTAATAAATTATATCAAGCGTTCGGCCAGTGTGCAATATCCTATGGCAATTTATTATTATGGGTTGTCTATCATTGAGGGATATGGTGTCAAACAAAATACCAACTTTGGATTGTTCTATATAAATGAGGCTTCTAAATTGGATTGCGCCGACGCAACTTATTTCATCGCGAGATTGTACGAATTGGGATACTATGGATACAAGAAAGATTCAATTATGGCTCTTCAGTATTATGAAAAGAGTGCGGAACAGGGAAGTTTTGAGGGAAAAGTAACCTCTGGGGATATTTACTACGATGGAGGCGACACTTTAAAGGCTATCAAATATTGGAAGAGCGCCTACGAACACGGAAAGAAGAATTTACTAATCAAAGAGCAGGAGAAAAAATTAGCCCGAGTCGCTTATAATCTGGGATGTTTGTCAAGTTCAAATCCGGAAAAGGAGGTGGAGACTAAAAATTACTTTAAAACATCGGCAGAACTTGGGCATGTGGAGGGGCAAGTCTCGTATGGCAATTGTTGTCTGCAAGGTTATGGCATGGAGAGAGATTCTATACAGGCCGTATATTGGTATAAGCAGGCTGCCCTTCAAAATCATGTGGGAGCAATGCAAGTGTTACCGTTCTACTATTATGATGCTCATGAGAATGACAGCACCATTCTTTGGGGGACTAAATCGGAATGCCGAGATTCTACTAATATACAATATATAGTAGGAGCTGCCTACTATGTCAAAGAGGATTATGAGAATGCAGAAGTGTGGTGGAAGAAATCGGCTTCACAAAAATATCCTGATGCTCTTTGGTCGATGTATTGTCTTTGTGGTGTTCATAAAGCGGATTCAGTATTGGCATTTGATTATCTAAAACAGGCCGTAGATGCTAAATATCCTGATGCACTTAACGACATGGGGTGCAATTATGCAAATGGGGACATGGTTGAGAAAAATATAGAGAAAGCAAAAGAATTGTTTCAGGAGGCGATAGATTTGGGATGTATAGAAGCATATAACAATATGGGAAATATGTATTCCTACAAAGGCTATGTCAAGAAGCCCAATTGGGAGGTGGCAGTAGGATACTACCGTCAAGGGGCGGAAAAGAATGATCCTTTGGCTCAGTACAACTATGGATGGTGTCTGAAAAAGGGAAAGGGAGTAAAGAAAGACAAAAAGGCTGCTATCTATTGGTTTTCTCTTGCTGCCGAGAATGGCGATGAAGATGCCGCAAAAGAATTAAAGTAGTTGAGAAGGGAATCAAATTACGCCGTCACACTCAGTTATATCAACTGAGCAGTCATTTCCAGACAGGAATGACATTAATGCCTGATTCTGTTGTTTCTTCGTCATAAGTAATGAGGAAGCAATGCCAGTCTGGGTGTGACTTGCTATATCAGACAACTTGCCTATCTCGTTTTCCATGGGTAATACAAGCCTGCTGTCAACAGTAAAGTCCACATAGTCGATTTGCCTATCAAACATTGCTTGATGAAATCCTTGCTGAAACTCATTGTTGAACTGTAGTTTATAGAAAATGCCTATTTTATAAAGTTTGGTTTACAAAATAGGCATTTCTATAAATCACGGTTAACAAAATGGGATTATTTACCGATAATTTCACTGATTTAACTAAAAGGCCGAAGAGAAGCCCAGATGTTCTGGCAGACGCTCTTGCTTATTATTGCTTGTTGGCCTTCTTGCGCTGGTCGAGAATCATGG
Organism: Prevotella sp. UBA3757; assembly: GCA_002371715.1. Taxonomy (GTDB): domain Bacteria; phylum Bacteroidota; class Bacteroidia; order Bacteroidales; family Bacteroidaceae; genus Prevotella. The sequence continues at coordinate 27,071 of DFGF01000132.1, read as the reverse complement.
GGACAGTACTTGATTCATATACTTTTATTAGCATGGTAACTATAAAGTCACGACTGCTTCGACGGGATTTCAAAGACAAAGCGAGAGCCTTCTGTGTAATCACGGTCAAGCCAGATACGCCCGTGCAAAAGCTTTATGACGGCCTGGCAGATGGTGAGGCCGAGGCCGTTGAGCTTGACGTTATCACCCATTTCTCGGAACGTATCGAACACATGGTCCTTGCGGTCTTCAGGAACGCCACTACCCGTATCAGTGACGCTGGTACGAACCATATCACCATTCTCCGAGCATGACAGGGTGATGACCCCGTGGTCAGTGTGTTGTATGGCATTCATCAGCAGGTGTTTCAACAGGGTTTGCACACCTTCCTGGTTGGTCTGCACCGCATAGTCGTCGGGCAGGTCTGACGCAAAGTTCATTCTGACGCCGGGCTTGCACAGCGCATGCATGGAGTCTACCATGTGGCGGCAGAGATGATTAGGTGACAGCGTATAGTTGATGGGCAGCGACTTCTTGCTCTCGTAGAGCGACAGTTCGGCCAGTTCGTCGATGAGTTTGGTGACGTGTTTCGAGCTGCTCTTGATTCTCTTGCTCAAGTCCTCGCGTTCCTCTGGCTGAAGTTCGTATTCAGAGGAGCCGAGGATTTCGGAGAAGCCTTCTATGGGGTTCATCGGTGCACGCAACTCGTCGGTGATATGGGTGATGAACTCGTTCTTCATGTCGAAAGCCTTCTCTGCCTTCTTGCGGGCCTTGTCAAGCTGTACGTTCTCCTTCTCCAGCCGCTTGATGCGCAGGTGATGCTGCCAGATGATGACAGCGAGTATGATGACGACGGCTCCGATGAGTGTAAAGAGGAACAGGTGCCTCCATTTCGCGTTTTCTTCCTCCAGCAGCGTCTGTTCCAGTTTCATGCGTTCGTTGTTCATCTGAACATAGCAGCTGGCTACAACGTTGCCGTGCGACACCAGTACGATGGAGTCGTTGAGTGCCTTGAACTTCACCATATACTCATAGGCCTTGTCGTTGTCGCCCATGCGGTGATAGATGACAGCCATACGCTCATATCGCTTTTCTGGCTCAAGTTCCTGACAGAGCTTCAAGGCTTCGTCGTAGTTGCCGTTGAGAATCTGGTAGTTTACCTCGACCACAGGCTCTATCGTGCCGATGCCGTCTGTTTTTTTCAGGATCATCATCTCGTTGTAGATGCTGTCGTAGAGCTCCGTGTTGTTCTTGTTGAAGGCGAACTGACTCAGGCGGAACAGCGCCCTGCCCTTATGTATAGGGGCCACATTGGGCTCGTCCAGGATTTGTCGGGCATACTTGAGACCGGCCTTCTGGTCCTTGCGGTGATTAGCTATCTTCATCAGTTCCTGCAGGTCGTCGCCCGCACTTTCGTCCGGAAAGTACTTGTGTCTGAAGTTGACGGCTTCGATGAATTTTTCTTCAGCAGCCTGATAGTCTTGCTTCTGCAGGGCGGTCACTGCCCTGGTGTGCAAGGCGATGTAGTTGCCCCAATAGCTGTTCTGGTCTTCGGCATAGTCAGCTATCTTGTCCGATATCTCGTCAGCCTTGACATAGTTCTGGTGAGTGGCCTCGAACGTCGACTGGTTTCCCCAAGCCGTATAGAAGAGGCGTTCATTGCTCTGTTTCAGGCACTCTGCCTTCAGTTGCTCGGTCACGTCCATGAATCTGTCTCTGTCATTCGTGCTGATGAGTTTCAGCATCTCAGACTGCAATTTGACCATGTGAAGATGATCCCGGGCGAACGCGTTCTGGCTAACGACACAAACTACTGCGCACAACAAAAGAATATTTCTCCGAATCATAGATGTCTTGTTTACCAACAATTCTTGTTTTCTTCTTAATGAATAGCAATTTGGGCGCAAAGGTACGAATTAATTTACTGCTTGTTGGCCTTCTTGCGCTGGTCGTGGTCGAGGATGACCTTGCGCATGCGCATGGATTTCGGGGTCACCTCCACGAGTTCGTCCTCCTTGATATACTCCAGACACTCCTCCAGCGACATGACCACCTTCGGGATGATGCGTGCCTTCTCGTCGGTACCAGAGGCGCGGACATTGGTCAGCTGCTTGGCCTTACAGACGTTGACGACCAGGTCGTTGTCGTGGACATGCTCGCCGACGACCTGTCCCATATACACGTCTTCGCCCGGATCGATAAAGAACTTGCCACGGTCCTGCAGCTTGTCGATGGCATAGGCAAAGGCGTTGCCGGTCTCGAGGGCAATCATCGAACCGTTGACGCGGCGCTCTATCTCGCCCTTGAAGGGCTGGTACTCCTTGAAGCGATGGGCCATGATGGCCTCGCCCTGGCTGGCGGTCAGCACGTTGGTGCGCAGGCCGATGATGCCGCGCGAGGGGATGTCGAACTCGATATTCGTACGGTCGCCCTGGTTCTCCATCGACGTCATCTCGCCCTTTCGGCGCGTCACCATGTCAATCATCTTCGAGGCAAACTCCTCGGGGACGTTGATGGTCAGTTCCTCAATGGGTTCGCACTTACGGCCATCTATCTCCTTATAGATGACCTGGGGCTGTCCGACCTGCAACTCGTAGCCCTCGCGGCGCATGGTTTCGATGAGCACCGAGAGGTGCAGCACGCCACGACCGGAGACGACCCACTTGTCGGTAGAATCCTCGAAGGGCTCGACGCGCAGGGCAAGGTTCTTCTCCAGTTCCTTCTCCAGTCGGTCGTTGATATGACGGGAGGTGACAAATTTTCCCTCCTTGCCAAAGAATGGCGAGTCGTTGATGGTGAAGAGCATCGACATGGTCGGTTCGTCGATGGCGATGGGCGGCAGCGGTTCGGGGTTCTCGACATCGCAGATGGTGTCGCCAATCTCAAACTTCTCCAGGCCGATGACGGCACAGATGTCACCGCAGTCCACCTGGTCGATGCGCGAATGGCCCATACCGTCGAAGGTGTGCAGTTCCTTGATCTTGGTCTTCTCCATCGACCCGTCACGGTGGGCAATGGTTACCTGCATGCCGTCCTTCAGCTGTCCGCGATGTACGCGACCGACGGCAATACGTCCGGTGTACGAGCTGTAGTCCAGCGAGGTTATCAGCATCTGCGGCGTACCCTCAATCTGCTTGGGAGCCGGAATGACCTCCACGATCTTGTCCAGCAGGTAGGTGATGTCGGTGGTGGGCTTGTTATAGTCCTCGCCCATCCAGCCGTTCTTGGCCGAGCCATACACCACGGGGAAGTCCAGCTGGTCCTCGGTGGCATTCAGCGAGAACATCAGGTCGAACACCATCTCGTAGACCTCTTCCGGCCGGCAGTTGGGCTTGTCGACCTTGTTGACGACCACGATGGGCTTCAAGCCTATCTGCAGGGCCTTCTGCAGCACGAAGCGCGTCTGGGGCATCGGTCCCTCAAAGGCGTCGACCAACAGGAGGCAACCGTCGGCCATGTTCAGCACGCGCTCCACCTCGCCACCGAAATCCGAGTGTCCCGGGGTGTCAATGATATTAATCTTCGTTCCCTTCCAAGTGATACTGACGTTCTTCGACAGTATCGTGATGCCTCGTTCGCGCTCCAAGTCGTTGGCGTCCAACACCTGGCTCGACAGGTTCTGTCCCTCACGGAACAGGTTTCCGGCCAGCATCATCTTGTCCACAAGCGTCGTCTTGCCGTGGTCTACATGTGCGATAATCGCAATATTTCTGATATCCTGCATGACTAATAAAAATAAATTCGGCTGCAAAGGTACAACTTTTCTATGAAATATTTGCGGGTTTGGGTAAAAAGTTGTACCTTTGGACTTCGTTCGAAAGTACTTTCGTTCGAAAAAAAACAAAAAAAACATATTTTTCTTGGTTTTTTGCTCACTTATTCGTACCTTTGCAGCCGCATTTCGGAAAATCCGGAGCATTTGACGACGCCGGCCACCAGTGATTAGGCAGGCAGAAGCGTCCGAAAGATGTTATTGCACAACATTTATAATCACAACAAACAAATGTATTTAGATTCAGCCAAGAAGGCAGAGATCTTTGGCCAGTATGGCAAAGACGCCAAGGACACAGGTTCCGTAGAGAGCCAGGTCGCCCTGTTCACCTATCGTATCCAGCACCTCACCGAGCACCTGAAGAAGAACCACAAGGACTTCGGCACCGCTCGCGCTCTGACCAAGATGGTAGGTCGTCGTCGTAAACTGCTGAAGTACCTCTACAACAAGGACATCACTCGCTATCGTGAGCTTATCAAGGCCCTCGGTCTTCGTAAGTAATCGCTGACAGCGAACAGAATCAGCCAACAAGAACGGGAAGCGCAAGCCTCCCGTTCTTTTCGTCTTCGCGACAGAGCGTTCCGGCTTCGTAATCGTCGTCAGAAAGCCTCGCGGTACTTGTTCTCATCCTTATCGTCCAGCATCGACAGGTAGCTCTGGTAACGGCTTTGCGCGATATAGTGTTCCTCGACGGCCTGCAGCACCGCACAGCCCGGTTCGTGGGTATGCGTACAGTTGGAGAAACGGCACTGACTGGAGAACTTGAATATCTCGCGGAAGTAGCTGGTAATCTCCTCGCGCTCCATGTCGAACGTGCCGAAGCCCTTGATGCCCGGCGTATCGATGAGCCAGCCGCCGTGCTCACCGGCCGTCAGCAAGTGAGCGTCGTCCATAGCCCCGTCGATGGGTATCATTTCCGAGAACGTGGTGGTATGGGTACCAGCCTGATGGGCACTGCTGATTTCCGCCGTGCGCAGGTTGGCTGACGGCACGAGCCTGTTGATGAGCGTAGACTTGCCGACGCCCGAATTACCGCTGAGCAGCGTGATTTTCCCCTCCAGGCGCGACCGCAGCACATCGACGCCGTCGCCCGTCTGGGCACTGACGGCATGACACTCGTAGCCAATGGTCTCATAGAGCGTCACCATCATCTGCTGATAGCGCCGCTCATCGTCATTCAGCAGGTCGCTCTTATTAAAAATAAGTATCACGGGCACGCGATAGGCCTCGGCGGAAGCCAGGAAGCGGTCGATGAACGTCGTCGACGTCTCCGGACGGCTGACGGTAATGACCAGCAGGGCCTGGTCGACATTGGCGGCCAGGATGTGGCTCTGCTTCGAGAGGTTGATGCTTTTGCGGATGATGTAGTTGCGGCGGTCCTCAATGCCGGTAATCCACCCACCCTCGCCCACGGTGACGCGGTCGCCGACGGCAACGGGATTCGTCGAGCGGATTCCCTTGATGCGGAAATTGCCCTTTACCTTACAATTAAGGAGCTGGCCATCGCTGAGAAGAACGGTGTACCAGCTTCCTGTATTCTTAATGACAAGACCTTTCAATCCTCAAGTCTTAAACAGTCATGATTTCCTTGTTCTTGGCCTCCATCAGTTCGTCGAGCCGCTTGATGTACTTGTCGTGCACCTTCTGGAGCTCCAGCTCGGCATCCTTCTCGTTGTCCTCGGACAGTCCGTCCTTGATGGCCTTCTTCAGTTTGTCCTTGATGTCGGCACGCACGTTGCGCACCTCGACCTTGGCCTTCTCGGCAATCTTGTTGCACTGCTTCACCAGGTCGCGGCGGCGCTCCTCGGTAGGTTGCGGAATGCCCAGACGGATAATCTCGCCGTTGTTCTCGGGCGTGATGCCCACATCGCTGTCCATGATGGCCTTCTCGATGTCACGAATCTGCTTCTTGTCCCACGGCTTGATGGCAATGGTGCGCGCATCAGGCGTAGAGATGTTGGCAACTTGGTTCAAAGGCACCTTCGAACCGTACGACATGACACGCACGCCATCCAGTATGGCCACGTTGGCACGTCCGGCGCGTACGCGGTTCAGCTCTTCCTCAAGGTACATGGCAGCCATTTCCATGCGTTCCTCGGCTGATGCTAATGTTTGTTTTACGTCTATCATAATGGTAATAATTAGTTTTCTGTTGGCAAAGTTACGAATAAACGCGTAAAATACAAAGAAAATCGCGTTTTTTTTCAAAAATACCATAAACATGGTATGCGGAATGCCCCTTTTATGCGATTTCACACGTCAGGAAAACGCCGTACCTTTGCACCGTCGCCCGTTAGCATCAGCAGCGGCGATGTAACAGCATATCATAACATATTTAAAATATAAGTATTATGGCAAAGATCGCAAAACAGCTGACCGAGCTCATCGGCAACACCCCACTCTTAGAGCTCAACAAGTATTCACAGGCTAAGGGGCTGGACACGCCCGTCATAGCCAAGGTCGAATTCTTCAACCCCGGCGGCAGCGTCAAGGACCGCATAGCACTGGCCATGATTGAGGACGCCGAGCAGAAAGGCATCCTGAAGCCCGGTGCCACCATCATCGAGCCCACCAGCGGCAACACCGGTGTCGGCCTGGCCCTGGTCTCGGCCGTCAAGGGCTACCACCTGATACTGACCATGCCCGAGACGATGAGCGTGGAGCGCCGCAACCTGGTGAAAGCCTACGGCGCCGAGGTGCGCCTGACCTCCGGCAAAGACGGCATGCCCGGTGCCATCCGTGCCGCCGAGGAGCTGCGCGACAGTATTCCCGGTGCCGTCATCCTGCAACAGTTTGAGAATCCGGCCAACCCCGCCAAGCACTATGCCACCACCGGTCCGGAAATCTGGCGCGACACCGACGGACAAGTCGACATCATCATAGGCGGCGTGGGCACCGGCGGCACCATCAGCGGAACAGGCAAATTCCTGAAGGAGCAGAAGCCGTCGGTGAAGGTCATCGCCGTAGAGCCGAAGTCCAGCCCGGTGCTGAACGGCGGACAGAGCGGGCCTCACAAGATTCAGGGCATCGGTGCCGGTTTCGTGCCCAAGACGTATGACGCAGCCGTCATCGACGAGGTCTTCGACGTCGAGAATGACGAAGCCATCCGCACGGGCCGCGAGATTGCCCAGCAGGAGGGTCTTCTGGTAGGCATCTCAGCCGGTGCAGCCCTCTATGCTGCCATCGAGGTGGCCAAGCGTCCCGAGAATCAGGGCAAGAACATCGTGGTGCTGCTGCCCGACACGGGCGAACGCTACCTGAGCACCGTCCTCTACTCTTTCGAGGAATACCCGCTTTAAGGACAGGCAGAAAGCGAGGCGCGCCAAAAAAACAAGATTCTTATTGAAACAACGGACGAAATGGATTGAACGGATTGTAAGCCAAACAGGCCACTAAAGACTTTGGCAAACCGTTCAATCCGTTCTATCCGTTGTAAGTAATTATACCACCTCACCGTCTTATCAAAAAAAAAGAGCAAAACATTTTGTTGGTTACAGGAAAAATTGTATCTTTGCAAGCAATTTAATATATCAAGTATTACTGAAGTTGCCAATAGCTTCACAGCCACTAACAAAATGGACGGTATAAATGTAGACTATATATTTTTTGGATTGCTGGCAGTTATGTTGATAACTGTCGCGGTGATGTTGGCCTACAACCGACGTTTAGTGCAGCGTGAAAAGGAGGCCGACGCCAAGAGCAGAAATCAGACCAACCGGTTAGCCATCACGCTGCAGACTGGCAAGTTGCAACTTTGGACTTACAAGAGGGACTCGCGCCGCTACAACAGCATCTCCGAGGACGGCACCAAGAGCCACGAATACACCCCCATTGACTTTGCCCAGTTCTTCGACCGCAACGATTTCGAACTGTTGCGTGCGGCCATCTTCAACCTGTGCGAAGACAAACCGTCGGACAGCCCGATCCAGTTGAAGAGCTGCACGACAGACGATGGCACCCAACGCTACTATGAGGTGACGCTGTCCGTCGTGGAGCGTGACAAGAGCGGACAGGTCAAGACAGTCCTGGGCGTACAGCGCGACGTCACGGAAATGCTGGTACGCCAGCATGAGGTGAGCCAGCTGCTGATGCGCTACCATACAGTATTCAATTCTGCCCTGTCAGACATGATCTATTACGACAAGGACGGACGGCTGATAGCCATCAACGACAAGGCCTGCGAGTCGTTCAGCATCAACAACCGGAAGAGCTTGCTCCAGTCAGAGATCACCATCAAGGACAATCCGTTGTTTGCGTCCATTGACTTGTCCAGCCCTGAAAGCATACGTACCACCAGTATTCTCGACACCAGGACGCAGGAGAGCAGCGGCTACGCCCTTCACGGAGCATCTGACGACGGAAAGATATACTACGAAGCCTCCATCAACCCCGTGACCAACATCGACGGCGAACTGGAAGGCATGTACGTCTCCGGGCGCAACGTTTCGGAAATGGTAGAGTCGTACCACCGGCAGCAAGAGGGCCTGCAACGGCTGCGCAACATCCACCAGGAAATCCAGAACCACATCCGCAACATCAACTACGCGCTGCGCGTCAGCGACGTCCGGCTGGTGAACTACTATCCAGACAGCTACACGTTCGAGATTTCCAACAACATCAACCAGACGCAGCTGCGCCTGTCGCAACTGCGTTGCATCCGACTGGCCACGCCGCGTTTCCGCAAGACCGTTTCCATAGCCCTCAACCTGATGGACCACAAGAAGCCGCACGCCATCGACAGGACCATCGAAATCATCCTGCACGACAAGCAGCAACGCCCGATATGGCTGATGTTTAACATGGTTCCCTTGTTCGACGCCGACGGCCACGTGGTGCGCTACTTCGGCATGTGCCGCAACATGACCGAACTGGTGGAGACCGAGCGCCAACTGGCCATCGAGACGAAGAAGGCGCAAGAGACGGAGAAGCTGAAGCAGTCGTTCCTCACCAACATGAGCTACGAAATCCGTACGCCGCTCAACACCGTCGTGGGCTTTGCCGAACTCTTCCAGGCCGACCACGACCCGGCTGACGAGCCCATCTTTGTCGAGGAAATCAAGCAGAACTCCAACAAGCTGCTCGAACTGGTGAACGACATCCTCTTCCTGTCACGCCTGGATGCCAACATGGTTGAGAGCAACCGCAGCGAGATAGACTTTGCCGTCTTCTTCGAGAGCTACTGCCAGATGGGACTGGCTAACGCCGCTCCGGGCGTGAAGATTGTCATCGATAACGACTACGACCACCTGATGGTCAACATCGACATTGACGCTGTTACCAAGATGATTCAAAGGACTTGTTTCCTGTCTACCAATTTTACCCGTCAAGGCAGCATCCGCTGCAAGTATGAGTACTGGAACGGGACACTCATCATCACCATCGAGGACTCTGGCAAAGGCATCCCTGCCGATATCCTGCCCAACATTTTCAACCGCTTCAACCGCAGCTCCGGACAGGACACGCCGGGCACGGGTCTCGATATGCCCATCATCCAGGCACTGGCCCACATGCTGGGCGGCGACATCGAGATACAGTCGGAGTTCGGCAAGGGTGCCACGGCGCGCATCACCATCCCCTGCGAGGCCACGCTGATAGAGAAGAAGCGCAATGAGTAAGGCAGCAGTGTAGTGAAGTTCTTGTGAAGTGAAATGTGAAACGAAAAGATAAAGACCGATGATGAAGACGATACTGGCAATCAATCTGATAACGTTACTGCAGGCGTTACTACTCATAGCAGTAACGGCAGTGACCGTCGGCGTGTTCATTGCCAACAGAGTCATCCGGCGCCGGACACGCCTTCACGCCCGGGAAACCGGCTTCACCAACCAAATGTTTCAGGAAGCACTGAAAAACAGCAAGAACAACGTGCTGCTGTGGAACACCCGCGAAGGGCGCATCGACCAGTTATACGGCGACATGCTGCCATTCGACACCATCAACGAGAACCAATGGAGGCAGCACGTACATCCCGAAGACCTGGACCAAGCCCTGGGCTACCTGCACGACCTCAAAGACGGCAAGATCCAGTCGGCCGACTTCTACTACCGCTGGAACTATGAGTTCGACGAAGCGAAGCCGCCGCGCTGGGGCTACTTCAACAATACCAGCCGGGCCGAATACCTGCCCGACCACGACAAGCCCGTCAACATCATATCGACACTCACCGACGAGTCGGACATTCGCAATGCCCAACGTGAGGAACAGGAGATAGCCGAACGCTTCAGGCTCATCTTCGAGCAGAGCATCATCGGCATGTCGTTCTACAGCCCGCAGGGCCGTCTGTTAGATGCCAACAAGGGCATGCGCGACATCTGCCACTTCGACAGCGACGTCGACGACGCATTCTTCTCGAACACCAGCATGTTCGATCTGCCGCCGTTTAACGAACTCGTCAACCGCGACCGCCCCGAGGAGCTGTGGGTGTGCTACCAGAGCATCATTCCCGAGCGCGACATCCACGACTACCTGGAGATTCACCTCCACCCCATCTACGACGACCTTGGCAACATCATCTACCTGTCGATAGCCGTCCGCAACGTCACTGAGGAGCGCGAGCTGTACCTCAAGACCCGCCAGAACGACATACAGCTGCGCAAGGCCAACGAGGAAATCCAGCAGTACGAGACGGAGCTCCGCTACCTGATGGAGAACTGCCAGATGCAGCCCTGGCGCATCTCGCTGGACCGCGACTGCATCGAGTTCTACAAGGATTTGACCACCATCGACAAGTCCTTCCCGCTGAAGCAGATGCCAGCCATCTTCCCCGACCAGGAGGACGACTTTGTAAAGTCACTTGCCGATACCGCTACGACCATCTCGCAGCCCCTCACGCATGTCATACAGGTGAACCCCGTCATCAATGGGAAATATGATGAACCGCAATGGGTACAAATCAACAGCATACCCGAGTACGACGAGCATGGCCGGCTGAAGGGCAGCTTCGGCATCTGGCGCAACATCCAGGGACTGATGCGCAAGCAGGAACAGCTGAAGCGCGAGACCGGGCGTGCCAACGACTCCGGCCACCAGAAATCGGTGTTCCTGGCCAATATGACCCACGAAATCCGCACGCCGCTCAATGCCATCGTCGGCTTCAGCGACCTGCTGCAAATGGTCGACGACCTCGACCAGAAGCGCGAACTGATTCGCATCATCCACAACAACTGCGACATGCTGCTGCGACTCATCAACGACATCCTCGTCATGTCGAGTGTCGACTCCACCGGCCTGGAACTCATCCCGGAGACGATAGACTTCAGCCGCGAATTCGACACCATCTGCCAGTCGCTGGCCCAGCGCGTCGAGGAACCCACCGTGGAGTTCCAGAAGGAGAACCCGCTGCCCTCGCTCGTCATCAACATCGACATCTCGCGCATCCAGCAGGTCATCACCAATTTCGTCACCAACGCCGTCAAATACACACACCAGGGCCATATCCGCGTGGGCTATGAAGTGCGCCAGGCCACCGAAAGCTCCGACAGCCACCCCGCCACCAGGCAACTGTACGTCTATTGCGAGGACACCGGCTCGGGCATTCCCGAGGAGGCTCAGACCCGCATCTTCGAGCGCTTTGTCAAGCTCAACGACTTTGTCCAGGGTACGGGTCTCGGACTCTCCATCTGCAAGGCCATCATCGAGAAGTGCGGCGGCGAGATTGGCGTGCGGAGCACCGTCGACCAGGGCTCAACGTTCTGGTTCTATATCCCCATAGAAGAAAAAGCAGGAGAAACAGCATGACACACAAGATTCATAATCTGTTCAGAAAGCACACTGCCAACGTCCTACGAGCCGGAAGGATATTCCTGATACTGACGGCTCTCGTCGTCCAGACCGTCAGCGCACAACAGCCAAAAGACACCATACGCAGGTTTACGGCAGAGCACCCGCTGGTCTATGAAGACGCGTGGGACTTGTGGCCCTACACCTTTCTCAACGAAAACGGTGAAGCCGTCGGCTATAACATCGACCTGCTACACCTGCTGTGCAAGGAGCTCAACATCCCTTACGTCGTCAAACTGAAGCCGACGCAGGATGCCCTCAACGACCTGAAGAGCGGCCAGGCAGACCTGATGTGCGGCATGGATGCACATTTTCACGACGACTATGCCAAGTACAGCAAGACCGTCATCCAGCTGTTTACCCACAGCGTGCTGCACCAGAAGGGCGAACCCGTCCGCATCAAAAGCATCGAGGACATGGCCCACAACCGCGTCATGGTACACACGGGCAGCCTCAGCCACCACATCATGATGTCGCGCGGCTGGAGCGACAATGCCATTCCCTACGACGACATGCAGGAGGCTGTCCAGAAAGCGCACCTGTCGAAAGAGTGGCAGATTGTCTGGAACACCATGTCGCTGAAGTACCTCATACGCAAGTTTAATTACGACAACCTGATGCTGACACCCGTCAACGTCCAGCATGGCGAATATAAATTCATGTCGAACAACAGCCAGCTGCTCGAAAGGCTCGATAGCGCATACTCCGCGCTGAACGCCTCGGGCCAGCTGCAAGCCATCCAGAACAAGTGGTTCTATCCTGAGAATGTGGACACCGGCATACCCGCCTGGATATGGAAGGTGGTGGCAGTGATGGTGGTGCTGGCCGGTGGCATACTGGCCTATTACGCCATCTACAGCTTCCGCGAACGCAAGATGAAACGCAACATCACGCGCAGCAACAAGCGCCTGTCGCTCATTCTGCGTACCAGTCACGTACAGATATGGCTCTACGACATCCAGACGAATACCATCACACGCTTCGACGAGGACGGCAACAAGCAGAGCACGCCCTTCAAACCCGGCATCTTCGACTTTCAGATTCTGCCCGAACACTTCGAGCACCTGGCTGCCACCATCCAGAAGATGTCTGCTGGAAGCCAGCACCAGGCTGAGCTCCAGATTATGACCAAATCAGCCGATAGCGACACCCTGCACCATCTGGACGTCCTCATCTCCGTGCTCCACCGCAACAAGAAAGGGCAGCCCGTCACCCTCATCGCCACCTCAAGCGACATCACCTCCGAACGGCTGCGCCAGATACAGGTACGCGACAACATGGTGCGCTATCAGGCCATCTTCAACGCCGGCATGGTCGACACCGTGGCCTACGATGCCAACGGTACGGTCATCAACATGAACGAGATAGCGGCATCGGTCATCAAGGGCGGGCGCTACACCGTCTACGACTACAATGTCAACCTGCGCGACGTGCTGCGCACGGACGACCTGGACCTGGAGAACCTTGAGCGGACCAGCATGACGCTCGTCTACAAGTCCGACGAACAGCAGACTGAGGCCACGCGCCAGTTCTTCCAGCACGACAAGTTCTACGAGCTGCAACTGGTGCCCTACCGCGACAAGCAGGGCAACCTGCAGACCATCTACGGTACCGGGCGCGACATCACGGAGGCCGTCAATGCCTACAAGCAGATTCAGCGTAACAGTGCCCTGCTGCAACAGGCCAACGACGAGGTGAGCCAGTATATCCGCAACACCAATTTCGTGCTGCAGAACGGTGGCGTGCGCATGATGAACTACCAGCCCGACACCCACACGCTCATCGTCTTTCAGGGCATCGGCCAGTCGGAGCACGTACTCACACAGACGCGCTGTCTGACACTGAGTCACGACGAGTCGAAACGCGTCACGCTCCACATCCTGCAAAGCATGGACAACCAAACGCGCGGCTCGCTGACGGCCACCATCCGCACCACGCTGCGCACCAAGGGCGGCCATCCGCTCTACCTCTACTTCTCGTTCATTCCTATCATCAACGACAACGACCAGATAGAAAACTATTTCGGCATGTGCCGCGACATCAGCGACATCAAAGCTACCGAACAGGCGCTGGCCGTCGAGACGCAGAAAGCCCAAGAGGTGGAGACGGTGAAGAACGCCTTCCTGCGCAACATGAGCTACGAAATCCGTACGCCGCTGGCCTCCGTGGTGGGCTTTGCCGAACTGTTCCAGATGGAGCACATGCCCGAGGAGGAGTCTGTGTTCATCCAGCAAATCAAGGACAACTCGTCGCAACTGCTCAGCCTCATCAACGACATCCTGTTCCTCTCGCGACTGGATGCCGAAATGATTGAGTTCAAGAAGCAGCCCACCGACTTTGCCGCCATCTTCGACTCTCAGTGCCACATGGCATGGGAAGGAGACAGGAAGGAGGGCGTCGACTACATCGTCGACAACCCCTACGAGAAACTGGTCATCGACATCGACATGCAGAACATCGGCATCATCATCGAGCAAATCCTGAACAACGCCATCCACCACACGGAGCACGGCCATGTGCTGGCCCGCTACGACTACACCGGCGAAGGCCTGGTCATGGCTTTCAACGACACCGGCTGCGGCATACCGCCCGAAAAGCTGAACCACATCTTCGAGCGCTTCACCGGCAGCACGAGCCGAGGCACGGGACTCGGCCTGCCCATCTGCTACGAGATGACGCGCCAGATGGGTGGCAAGATTACCATCAAGTCGGAAGTCGGCAATGGCACCATCGTCTGGGTGTCCATACCCTGCCAGTGCTCAGAGATAAAAAGGAAATAGCGGCGGCACGGCGTGCCTGAATGATAAATGATAAAGAACAAATGATGATCTCAATGATACATAATGTAAACAGGTGGATGAGGGTGATATGGCTATCACTCGTCATCTGTCATTTGTCATCTGCCCCGGCAAGGGCGCAGCACTATGACTACACCGCTGAGCGCCCGCTGGTGATAGCCTGCGACTGGGACTTCCAGCCCTTCGAGTTCATGAATGCCAACGGACAGCCCGCAGGCTACAATGTCGAAGTGCTCGACAAGATACTGACCCAGATGAACATTCCCCACAAGTTCGTCATGCATGAGTGGCATACCGTCACCGAACTGTTTGCCAACCACAAGGCCGACATCATCCACGGCCTGTCGTACTACTACAAGGGACACCCGTACGTAACCACCAAGAAGTTCATCAACTACTACACGCTATGCGCTGCACGCCACATCGGCACTCCCCCGCTCAACAGCTTCCGCCACCTGACGGCCACGGACACGCTGCTGCTCAAGGAGGACGACTACGCCGCACTGGCCATCAAGGCCGTCGGCAACTACCCGTTCGTCGTCAAATACGTCTCGCCGAAAACGGCCCTCAGCCGCATCATGTCCGGTTCCGCCCCCTACTTCGTCTGGGGCGAGCTGCCAATGAAGCGCAAGATTACCGAACTACGACTGGACAGTATCGTGCTCGACGAGATTGACCTGCCCGCTGGCGAGCTGCGCATCATCGGCTACGACCACAACATCATCAGCCTCATCGACGAGGAGTTTACCCGACTCGAACAGGCGGGTGAAATCCAGCCCATCTACGACCGCTGGTTCCATCCCGAACTCGAACACGACAACGAATCGCCCTGGGTGCTCTATCTGCTGGCCGGCATCGTCGTCACCTGTCTCGTGGCCTTCATCTTCAGCCGCGTCATTACCATCCGTGTGCGCCGTGCCGTTCGCCAGAGTGCCGACCTGAACAGCATGATGGTCCAGGCACTCAGCATGGGTGAATACACGGTTCTGGAGTACGACCTGAAGACACACAGGGTGCGCAACCGTCATGGCCATCTGGTGCCCGACAACGGCATGGCTTTTGACGAATTCATAACGCGCATGGCCGGCGACGAACGACAGGAATTCCAGGAACACATAGAGGCCATGGAGCGCGGCGACATCAACCAGTGGCACATGGTGCGCCACTGGAACATCGGTACTGACAAGCGCCCCGACTGGCACGTCTACGACGGACGGGCCATCCTCGAGCGCCAGCTCGGACGTCCCCGCTACATCTTCCATACCGTCAAGGACATCACCCGCGACGTTGCCGAAGAGAAGCATAACGAGGACCTGGCTGCCAAGTACCAGGTGCTGTTCGAGACCAACATCCTGGCCATGTCGTTCTACGACCGCAACGGCTACCTGCTCGAAAGCAACCAGAAGATGCGCGAGCTGTCCGGTTTCGACCAGCGCAGCCGGGACTACTTCAAAAAGACCTGCTTTTTCGAGATACCCACCATCATAGGCGACTTCGACCCGCTGAGCCGCGACCCGTTCTACGTCTGCCAGCATGCCGTCATTCCCGAAGCCGGCATCGACCGGTATTTCGAGCACAAGTTCATGCCCCTCTACGACGAGGACGACCAGCTGCTGTTCTACATCGTCACCACGCGCGACATCACCGAAGAGCGCCAGATGTACCTCGACGAGCGCAACCACGAGCAGCGGCTCGTAGCCACCAACGATGCCATCCGCCGCTACGACCGCCAGCTGAGCTACCTGCTCGAGGAGAGCAAGATGTATGTATGGCACTACGACCCCAAGGCCGACGTCATCCACGTGTCGCGCAAGCCGCAAGCCTCGCCGTTCCACGAGTCGCTCAACGAGTTTATGGAAGGGGTGCCTGAGCACCTCCGCGCCAAGGCACTCATACTGATGCGTGAGCACATAGCCAGCCAGCAGCCGTTCAACGCCGTCTTCCAATACACTTTCTCGGAACGCCAGAACAGTCCCACCTGGTTCTCGGTCAGCGCCATGCCCACGTTCGACGCCAACGGCCAGCTGACGGAGTACTTCGGCTTGGCGCGTGACATCAGCCAGCTCATGGCTGCCCAGCAGCTGTTGCGCCAGGAGACGGCACGTGCCGAGGACTCCGGACGGCTCAAGAGTGCCTTCCTGGCTAATATGACTCACGAAATCCGCACGCCGCTCAACGCCATCGTCGGCTTCAGCGAACTGTTGCAGATGATTGACGAGCCGGGCGAGCGTCTGGAGTTCATCCGCATTATCCGCAACAACTGCGACATGCTGCTGCGACTCATCAACGACATCCTCGAAGCCTCCAACATGTCGCAGTCACTGGCCATAGAACCGAAAACCATCGACTTGGCCCCAGTCTTCGACGACATCTGCCGGGCCCTCCAGCAGCGCGTCCAGGAGCCTGGCGTCACCTTCCAGAAGGACAACCCCTATCAGTCCTGCACCGCCACCATCGACTCCGGACGACTGCAGCAGCTGCTCACCAATTTCGTCACCAATGCCGCCAAATACACCCATGAGGGGCACATCCGCGTGGGCTATCGCGACATGCGCCAGGCCGACATCCCCCACCCCATTATCAAATACAACAACGATGCCCAGACCGACGGTCTTTACTTCTATTGCCAGGATACCGGCGCCGGCATTCCCAAGGAGAAACAGGCATCGGTCTTCGAGCGTTTCGTCAAGCTGAACGACTTCGTACAGGGTACCGGCCTCGGACTCTCCATCTGTCGCGCCATCGTCGAAAAGTGCGGCGGCCACATCGGTGTGGAGAGCAAAGGCGAGGGGCACGGTTCCACCTTCTGGTTCTGGATTCCCCGCAACATCAGCCTGTCTTCCCCCTCCGCGTAATTCTTAATTACCCAGCCCGACGACCCCTTCATTTTCAATTCAAAATTCTTAATATCTCTCATGGACAAAGAGCAAGCTTACCAGACCCTTGTGAGCCAGATACGCTCACTCGTCGAGGGCGAGACAGACCAAGTGGCCATCATGGCCAATGTGGCGGCAGCCATCCACGAAACAATGCACTTCTGGTGGACAGGCTTCTACCGTGTCGTCCCCATTACCGGCACTGCCGACAAGCATGAACTCCTGCTGGGGCCGTTTCAGGGCCCTGTTGCCTGCATGCATATCGGCTACGGACGTGGCGTGTGCGGGACGGCATGGCAACGTGCTGAGACCATCGTCGTGCCCGACGTCGAGCAGTTTCCCGGCCATATCGCCTGCAGCAGCCTGTCGCGTTCGGAAATCGTCGTACCCGTCTTCGACCGCGCCGACGCCTCACGCGTCATAGCAGTACTCGACATCGACAGCCAGTACCCCGACCACTTCGACGCCACCGACCAAAAGTACCTGGAAGAAATATGCCGGAATTTTTAGTGTAGAGTGCACTCTGCACTCTACACTCTTCATTTAGAACACGCTTTTCTCAGCCCAGTAGCATACGATACCGGCCAGATAGCCCAGGAAGGCTATCAGCGTGATGCGCTTCATATACCATCCGAAGGTGATTTTCTCCAAGCCCATCACCACCACGCCGGCAGCCGAACCGATAATGAGCATCGAGCCGCCCACACCGGCACAGTAGGCCAGCAACTGCCAGAAGATGCCGTCAACAGCCATGTCGCCGGTAGGCTGAACGGGATACATGCCCATACAACCGGCCACTAAGGGTACGTTGTCGACGATGGACGACAGCACACCAATGATGCCCGTCACCAGGTAGTGGTTGCCCTCGAAGGTCACGTCAAGCCCCTTGCCCAGCATGGTCAGCACGCCAATGGTCTCCAGACAGGCCACAGCCATCAGGATGCCCAGGAAGAAAAGAATGGTGTCCATATCAATACGCGACAGCATCTTCGACACGCGCTTCTGCGTGCCACGGTTGTCGGCAGTGTCCTCATGCTCCTGGTGTATGCGCGTATAGAATATCTCCGTCGTCGTCCACAGCACGCCCAGCACCAGCAGGATGCCCACGAAAGGCGGCAGGTGCGTGATTGTCTTGAAGATGGGGACGAATATCAGTCCGCCCACGCCCAGGAAGAAGATGGCCTTGCGCTGACTGGCCGAGAGTCCGTCACTCTCCTCCAGCACCACCGTGTCCTGCACGGGCACCAGGTCGCCCTTCAGCGACAGTGAGAGGACATAGGCCGGAATGACCATCGACACCAGCGAGGGAATGAGAATCTCGGTGATGACACCCGCAGCCGTTATCACGCCCTTGTTCCACAGCATGATGGTCGTCACGTCGCCAATGGGCGAGAACGCACCGCCCGAGTTGGCAGCTATCACCACCAGTGCCGCATAAATGAGCCGGTCCGAGCGCTCGCTGACCAGCTTGCGCAGGATCATAATCATCACGATCGACGTCGTCAGGTTGTCGAGGATGGCCGAGAGGATAAACGTCATGAAGGCTATGCGCCACAGCAGCGCACGCTTCGACTTCGTCTTCAGCGTGTCGCGCACAAAGTTGAAGCCACCGTTCTGGTCCACCAGTTCCACGATGGTCATCGCACCCATCAGGAAGAACAGCGTCGTAGCCGTCGACCCCAGATGGTGTTCAATCACCAGGCCCACCACCGAGGCTTTCATATCGCCCACGGCAGCGGCCACATAGCTGGCCGGATCAATCATGAAGAGCGTCCAGCAGCCCACAAACATCAGCAGCGCGATGGCTGCCTTGTTGATTTTCGTCACGCTCTCGATGGCTATACAGAAATAGCCGAAACAGAACAGCACGACGATACAAAGTGTTAATGTTGACATAGTAATATTATTAATTAGAAGTTATTCATTTCACCTGGACAATACGGTAGCTGTCATGACCACGCGTTCGCGCATCCAGTCAAACATCTGGACGCCGACGGCGTAGCCTCTCCTTGGTCTCGTTTGTTCTGTCATATCACTCTATAGTGCCTGTTTTTTCTTCGACGGTGCAAATATAGGAAAAAAAAACGAGATTCCACGCTCAGCAGTAAGAAAATGTGAACAAATTGTCGTGCAAGCCATCAGAAACCAGGATGAAGCGGGCGGTCAGTTGCCATTTTTCTGTTTCCTCTACAAAAAAATTAGGGAGCCGTTTGGCTCCCTAATAATAAGCAACCGGGCTGGTCCTTTTATCCCATATCCGGGCCGCCGCCGTTGTCACCGCCGCCATCGTCACTGCTGCCTCCACCCTGGGTGTTGCCGCCGGTTGTGGTGTTGCCACTGCCGCTGTTGGTGGCGCCGGAGCCGCTTGCCGTGCCGTTCGGGTTGATAATGGCGTCGAGTTTCTCGCGGGCAGCCTTTGTCCAACGGAACTTTGCCTCATCATTGAGCTGCTTCTTGGTAAAATCGCCTGTGGCCTGAGCCGTCATGCGTACCGTGCCGATGGCCGACTGGCTCTCCTGAGTGTAGTCAGGGGTACGGCTGGTGCCGTCAGCATTCTTCGTAGGCGGAACGGTGCCGAGGCCGGCGTTCACCTTGTAACCCTCTCCCAGCACCAGGCCGTTGGCCGAGACACTGAGCTTGAAGATGGCCAGATTCTCAATCTTCACCGTGTTACCCTGCAGGCACTGCTCGCGGACACACTCCACAAAGTCGGTCAGTATACCCTCAATCGTGCCCGCCGAGAAAGGGGTGTTGTGCTTAGCCATGTGCTTGGCCATGTCGTGCACCGACAGCTGCTCTTTGCCCTCTACGCGTGCATACCACTTGCCGAATGTCTCGGCGTTCTGGTTGTTATTCTTAAAAATATTCAGTTCTAACATAGTTGTCTAAATTTTAGTTTGTTACTGTTGTGTTAATGAATGGTTGTAAAGAAGTTGTTTCCCAGACGGTCTCCGGGTATTCCGGACTACCGGAGACCGTTTCGGTTCAGAACCCCAGGCAAGAGGTAGCTCCCAGTGCCGTCAGCACTGCACTTGCAATGGCAGCGATGAGCTGCACAATGAACTTGATTGTTTCTTTTTTGTTCATCTTGTTTAGTTTTTGTGTTGGTTGATACTGTTAAAGATCTCGTGTGTGTGTCTCATTTTCCACCGGTGATGTCTGATTCACGTCGGCAAAGGTACGAACTTTTTTCTTTCGATGTATCACTTTCTACCCCGACATCCGTAGTTTTCTTTCACAATCCCTTTATTTAAAGGCATTCCAAGAGGGGGGAGAAAAGTAGGCCGCCAGCATCTTCGCCGCCATCGACTTACCGAAGCGGCGGCTGCGCGTCACACAGCTTAAGCCCGTGTCGTAAAGACCCAAAGAGGGGCCGGTCGCTACGACAGGCCCCTCTTTGGGTGTAATTCAGACAGAACAGTTACTGTTTCTGTCAACGTCTTGTCCAACCCGTCCGTGCCGGGGCGGTTACTTCACCAACACCTTGCGGACGGTGCCGTCGCTCATGCGGACGATGTTCAGGCCGTGCTGCATCCGTGCGATGCGCTTGCCGTCGATGGCATAGATGGCCTCTGGCCGTGCGGCATGGTTGCCGGCTACCGTCTCGATGGCGGTGGGAGTAGCATTGGCAGTTGCCTTCTGGCTCAATCCGCCAAACTCATTGACAGCCTGCACCTGCCAGGTGTCGGCAGTGGTGTAGCCAGCGAACGACGTCTCGGTGGTGAATCCGGCTACCTCGCCGTTCTTGGTCACCACGTAGCAGATGGCATAAGGGACAGCTTCCCACGACAGCCGACCACTGACACCCTTCACGACAGGCGCGTCGCAGGCCTCACAGAGCAGGTCGGGTTGCCAGTTGTCGCTACCTCCCATCACGTTCTTGATGGTGTACTGGGCAGCCTCCTCGGCAGTCAGCGTGTTCTTAACGCCAAAGCGTTCCACCTTCTGGTCGCCACTCATATAATAATAGTAGGTCTCGCGCTGCGACAGGTCGACGGGATTGCCATCCTTATCGACGGTGTTGTACTCGGCCCAGAGTGCTGGCAGACCGCCCATTGTGTTATACCAGCCCTTGGCAGGGATATTGACAAATGACTGGGTGTTGATAAACACGGTCTTAGGCTCATTATGCCAGGGGCGGCCAAGCCATACGTCCGTGACGTTGACACCCTTGTGGGCACGGATCACGTTGTTCTGAAATACATAGCCCCACTTCACATCAGCCGAATGGCTGGGTGCCACGATGTAGCCACCGCTCGGTCGGTTGATTTCCAGGGTGTCGCCATCAAGGTAGACATTACCAGAATTGTAGATGAAGTCGACGGCCCCCTCGATGAGCGAATTCTTGATATAGTGGCGGTTGTTCGCGGTAGAAGTAGTAATCCAGGTGTCCTGATAGCTGAGCAGTGCCACATTGTTAAGAGCCACGCGGTCGGCTTGCGT
Source organism: Prevotella sp. UBA3757 (assembly GCA_002371715.1). Lineage (GTDB taxonomy): Bacteria > Bacteroidota > Bacteroidia > Bacteroidales > Bacteroidaceae > Prevotella. The sequence continues at coordinate 5,424 of DFGF01000132.1, read as the reverse complement.
ATTTAGGGCCAATGCCTGCGGACCGGCCTGTTTCTCGTGGCCATACTGATTTTCGAGTGTGATATTCTCGAAGAAGGTGTCCTTGCCCTTAACCACCACAGTAGCGCCCGGATCCACGCTGTAGGCATTCTCGCCACCGCTGAGTCGACTGTCAAGAACGATGGTCTTGTCGCGGTTCTGTCCGATGATGTGCAGGTGCGTCTTCTTGGCCGGGATGTCGATATGTTCATTATACTGGCCATTCTTCACGAAGATGAGCCACGGGGTGCCGCGCCCGTCTGGTGCAGCATCGATGGCACCCTGCAGGGTCGTATAGTGGCCACTGCCGTCCTGTGCCACAACGGCATCATACAGGCGAGCTGTCGGTTGCTGGCGCTCCATCGTGGTAAAGGTAATCTCAGCCTTGGCGACAGCCTGTCCGCTGCGACTCGTCAGTACGCCCTCGGGCATGGTGAATGTGTACTGGGTAGCATATTTCAGTCCGCTATACTTGAATACGGCTGATTTGCCGCTGATGATGGGTTCCAGTTCCTCGCCGTTCAGCATGGCTCGGCCGGTGCCGGCTTTCACCTTATTGTCGAAGGTCAGGATAATGCTGCCGTTGGCACTCACGCCGGTAGCATGCTGCTCAGGATTGCTGCTCACGAGCGTGGCTTTTTCGTTGGCTGCCCCGACGGCATCGGCCAGAACGAAGATTTCTGCTATCGACGTACCGTCGTAGTCGCTCTCCACACCAATCTTGCTGCTGGTGCGGTCTGGCATCCAACGAATGTAGACGCGCTCCTGGTTGTTAGCCTCTGCAGGCAGTGCAAACTCCTTCGGGCCGTCCCAGCCACGAGCGGGAGGATTGAAGGTGCCAATCTGCATGAAGTTGATACCGTCGACGGAGTATTCCACATTGTTCACACTATAAGTATTATAGTCGTCGCCCAGACAACTGGAGATAATCAGGTTCTCATAGCCCTTCGACGAGAAGCTGATTTCGAAGTACCATTCTTCCGAGAGGTATTTCCATATACGTGCAGCAAACCTGCCGTTCTCCTGGCCGTTGCTAATGCCGCGCGTGAGCCAACCAGTAGTCTCGCCCTTGGCATTACGCACCGACAACATGCCTGCATTCTCCGAGTCGGCCTTATAGTCGGCCACGCGGTCCTTAGCCGGCTGGTCGTAATAGAGGTCCCAGCCCACAATGTAGTCGGCTGCCGAGAAGTTGGCCGTCACGCTCTTGTCGCCATCCATATGAATGGTGCGCTCTGCATCAGTCGTCTGGTCGTCCCAGTCGGTAAAGGTCAGGATGCGGTTGTTGACAGTTGTCAGTTTCACGTCAGTACCCTCCTCATAATAGTGCACACCATCCACATAGTTGCCTACCGGCGAGAACTGTACGAGATTCTCGTTGGCACCACCCTCCCGTTTCAGGTTGAGGGCATAAACGTTAGCCTTGGTATAGGTAGCCACAAGTGTTGTATTCTCCTTGATTTCAAAGGTATATGGATTCTTGTCGGTCACGGCATTGCCGTCAGCATCCGTCCAGTTCGCAAAGTGATAGCCGAAATTCTCGGTGGCCGAAACGGTGATGACCGTACCTTCGTCAAACTCGCTGCCGGCAGGATTGTTCGACACCTTGCCAGCTCCCTCAGTGCCCAGTTTCACGCTGAGCGTATAGCTTGGCACCGGCTCCAGTGTACCCGTCATGTCGCCCGTAACGACAACATCGCTAAAGGCATACTGCTTATTGGTAGCCAGATTATAGATGTAAATCTTGACATAGAGAATATCGTCGGTAGCAGAAATACTGCTCAGGTCGAACTTATGGTTAGAGACGTAGGGGTCCTCCTTGGCCAGCTGGGGTGTGATGCCCTCAGCCAGCTTCACAGACTGATTGCCGCTGACGACGACCACGTCGAACTTGCCTCCGTTGGTGCCTACACGACTAGCATTGAACGAGAGTTGCCTGGGCGTAAAGGTCAGGGCCTTCTTAGGTTTCAGGGTGAAGATGATGGCCGAGGCATCGTCGTCGGCAGCACCGGCCTCCGTCGGCTGGAACTGCTGACGTGTCACGCCACCGTCGGTGCGCAGTCCCACGGGCTGCAACTTGTCGCCCCACGACAGTTCGGCCACTGAGAACAGCCCTTCCTTGGATGTCGTGGCAGCCGTCACCACGTCCGACGATTTCAGTTCCCACGCAGCCGTGAGACCCGTCTCGTTGACGGCCACGGGACCTTCAGCCACCTCGCCACTGATACTAATCTCGTTCATGCGCCACTGAGCCGTTGCACCGTTGGGGGCTATCAGTCTGACGATGACGTGTTCCTTGTTGTTGGCCGACAGTGTGACCGTACTGGTATTGTAAATCCACCAGTTGGCAGCACCGGCATAGGCACCTGCATCGCTCCATGTCTGTCCACCGTCAGTAGAGACCACCATTTCCAGACTGCGCTCCGTATTGTCACCACAGGTAAAGGCGAACGAGAACTGGATATTTTTATAGCCTTTGGTAGGGAAACCTATCTCAAAATACTGGTTGTGCTGCGCAGCATCGGTGTAGTCGCTAATGTTGTTGGGATCCATGTCCTGATAGAGCGACATGATCTTAGTGTCATAGTTCTCCATAATACCCCAGAAGCGGGTACCCTTGGCCGATACATAGTAGTCTGTCTGGCTACCACTAAACTCGTTGGGCAGGATGCGCGGCAACGTGCCGAAACCGTTCCATCCTATCTGCGCCCAGGCATCGCCGTTGGGCGTGTAGACATTGTCTGCTACGGTATAGCCCGTATCAAACGTCCATTTAGCCAATTGCTCCGTCTGGGCTGTTCCTGCCAGTGGCAGTACGGCCAGCAAGGCAACCAGCAATGCTGTTAAGAAAGACTTGTTTTGCTTCATAATAATTAGTAGTTATTGATTAGTAAATGATCTTCTTCACGTTTCCGTCGCTCATGCGGACGATGTTCAGGCCGCGCTGCATCTGGGCATGCTGCCGACCGTCAACGGTAAAAAAAGCACGGTTCGTGGTGGTGGTGGTGCCCACCTGGCTGATGCCGGTAGCCGTAACGGCCATGCCGTGGATGGTAAGGTCTGACAGGCAGATGGTCTTGCCGCTGGCAGCCCCGTTGTACCAGGGATAGACACGCACCAGCAGTTCCTGGCCGTCGCCGACGGTGAGCACGGGTTTCGCCTCTACGTACTGCGGGTTGTTGGCGGGCATCTTCTTCATCTCGAAGATGGTGGTGCGCGTCTCGAAGTTGTCGGTCGAGTAATAGATGTGGCAGCACATGCCGTTGCCGCCGCAGCCCGAGACGAAGAGCGAGATCTGGTCTATCTTCAGCTCCTGGCCGCTGGCGGGCTTGATGCCCCACTCGATGTATCGGTCGGGATTGTCGTCTATCTCGTCGGCAGGCCAGTTGTCGCCGGTGAGCAGGTTGCGCTGCATCTTGCGTGTGGCCTCATATCCCGTCCACTCCGGCCATACGGTCTTGGCGTTGGGGTTGGCGTAGCGCTGCACATACATGCCCTTGAAGCGCTCGCCCGTGACGACGGCCGGTCCCGTCAGCTCGTAGCTGTCGTCTTTCTCTAAGCGCCAGTAGGCCTTCACCTCGGCCCCGCCTTCCAGCACGACGGCAGTGGCCGATACGGGAATTTCGATGCGCTTGCTGCCCTGGCTGACGGTAATCGTGCCCGAGAACGTGCCGTCGTTGTCCAGCGTCACCTGCGCATAGAACGTCTTGATGAGCGTAGCCGACACGTAGTCGGTGGTCAGGCTCTGCTTCCACTCTTGCTTGTCGAACGAAATCTCGATGCCTTCAGAAGCCGTGACAGTCACAGTACCCTCTTCTGGTGACAGTCCAAAGCCGTTGATGGTAAACTCTTTAGTCAGTGTCTGTCCTTTGTAAGCCTCTCCGAAGTTTCCGTTGTCGGGTGACACGCTCAGGTCGGTAGGCAGCACGATGTCGTCAGCCAGAATGCCCTGTGCTTTCATCAGGCGGGCACACTCACGAGCCACCAGCAGGGCGCCGGTGGTATTGAAGTGGGTGGCTCCCTCGCCGTCGAACAGCTGAGCCTGGCACTTACTCTCTGAGCCATAGCTCTCATACAGCTCCTTAGTGGCAGTAGTCAGGTCGATGAAGCTGACCCCTTTCTCTTCTGCCAGCTTCTGCGAGTGGTAGGCATAGTCCATCGTATGATCGTCTGCCGGCACGCTCTGCTTCTCCTTGATGCCATCGGCAGTCAGCACCGAGAACGAGTCGCCCAGGTCGTGGCGGCCGGCGCGCTTCACCTTGCCTTTGCCGTCGATATAGCTGCGGCATACTGGCGAGCAGATGATGGGTGTAGCACCCTTCTCCTTCACCTCGTCCACAATCTTGCCCAGCCATTGCTTATAAGTATTAGAAGGTGTGGTACCACGAGTATCCAGTGCGTTGGCTTCAGCCGTCATACCTTTACTTATATAATAGTTATACACCTCGTCGCGGTCCATGCCGCCAATCTTCTCGTCGTTATGTCCGAAGGTGATGATGACGTAGTCGCCGGCTTCCACCTGCTTCTTGGCCGTCTGCCACAACTCGTTGTAGCCGCCACGCGAGTCGCGCCCGCCCTTGGCATAGTTGATGGAGGTCCAGCCGTTGGTCAGGAAATTGCCGAAATACATACCCCAGCCACGTGTCACCGTGGCCGACTCGTCGTAAGGTGCCATCGTGCTGTCTCCCAGCGTGTGTACCTTCTTGGCGCTCATGGCTACCGTGCAGAGCATCAGTGCCAGCGTCAACAGTCCAAACAGTTTTGTTTTCATTTTCATACAGTTTTTAAGTTGTTTGTTCACTTTTCTGGTTGCAAAAGTACATAACTAATAATAATAAAGGGGAGAAAAATGCGTCAATCGGGTAAAACAAATGCGTCAAACATCGTCTTTGACGCATTTTTACTAACTACTGATTTATTTTTCACCCCTACCGCCATCGGAAAATGAATACATTTGCAGCGTAATTATCAAACACCTTAATTTATAATTATCCACAAAAATGAAAAGAACAAAACAAACACTACGACTCATGGGGGCACTCCTTTTATTGCTCCTGTGTACAGTGAAAGCTTCAGCCAGTCAGACGGCTGTCGCCAAGTGGAAATTCTCTACAGGCTATGATGTAGAGAAAAGAGGTACAACTGCTATCTACACGCCCAACACCTTAGGCTGGGCACAGATAGCCAACACCAAATGGTCGCAGACGCAGCCTTACTTCCTGCCTAACGAATGCGCAATGGTGCCTGAAGACTGTAAGGTGACCGTTCACACCAGCGACGGCAAGTGGCAGGTGACCAGCAGCGGTTCGGCTCCCAACTACCTGTTGCGCCTCAACACCGCCAGCATCGACAAGTTCACCGCCAAAGCCGACTATACCGACGGTAGCAAGCACGACCAGTATTTTG
>DFGF01000142.1:7344-9158 GCA_002371715.1 Prevotella sp. UBA3757 | reverse complement strand
ACACCTGACCTTCACGGTTCATATATCGGTTGATGGCAACACGAGCTGCCTCAATCTGACGGCTGTCTATCCACTTGGCATCGAGTGTCTTGATGCCGAAGCTGCCGAAAGCCAGTGTCGTACCGCGGTGGGCGTTGCCTTTGTTGCCACGTCCGTCCTGCGGCCTTCTATATCTTACTCTCTTAGGTTGTAACATAATTCTCTAAATCTCTAATTCATGATTACTTCTTCTTGTTGCGGAATCTTCTGCCACCATTGTCACGACCACCGTTCGAGCGGGCATTACCCTTCTCCTGAGTGAAGTTAGGAGCCAAGTCAACCTTTCCATAAACCTCACCACGGCAAATCCAGACCTTCAGACCCAGCAGGCCAACCTTTGTCAGAGCCTCTGCCTGGCAGTAATCAATGTCAGCGCGGAAGGTGTGCAGCGGGGTACGTCCTTCCTTGATCATCTCGCTACGTGCGATTTCAGCACCGTTCAGACGGCCCGAGATCTGCACTTTGATACCCTCTGCTCCGGCACGCATCGTGTTAGCCACAGCCATCTTGATAGCACGGCGGTAAGCAATCTTGCCCTCTATCTGGCGAGCGATGTTGTTGGCAACGATGTTAGCATCGAGCTCGGGTTTCTTTACCTCATAGATATTAATCTGTATCTCCTTGTCGTAGAGTTTCTTCAGCTCTTCCTTGAGCTTGTCGACATCCTGACCACCCTTACCAATGACCAGACCCGGACGGGCTGTGCAAATAGTGATGGTTACCAGCTTCAACGTACGCTCGATGACAATCCTCGAGATGCTGGCCTTGGCCAGACGCTCGTTCAGATACTTACGGATTTTCTGATCCTCAACCAGGTTGTCTCCGAAGTTCTTGCCTCCGAACCAGTTTGAATCCCAACCCTTGACAATACCAAGACGGTTGCTAATAGGATTTACTTTCTGTCCCATACCTTCTTACTTAATCATTAGTTTTAGCGTCAACATAAAGGGTAACGTGGTTCGAACGCTTGCGGATACGATAGCCACGGCCCTGAGGTGCCGGTCTCATACGTTTCATTGTCACACCCTCGTCGACAAATACACGGCTCACGTACAGCTCGCCATCCTCTGCCTTGCGGTCATTCTTGGCCTCCCAGTTGGCAATAGCCGAGCGGAGAAGCTTCTCTACATTCTCTGAAGCAGCCTTCTTCGAGAAGCGCAGCACACCAAGTGCGCGATTCACCTCCATACCACGGATCATGTCGACCACATAGCGCATCTTGCGGGGTGAAGAGGGACAGCCTTTCAGCTTTGCGAAGTACTGTGTCTTATTGGCAGCCTTTCTCTGTTCTGCCGCTAATCTTTTTCTTGCTCCCATATTTAATTCTTCATTTTTAATCTTTAATCTCCCTGAAGCTTACTTCTTGTTACCGGCATGGCCACCGAAACGGCGCGTGGGAGAGAACTCGCCCAGCTTGTGTCCTACCATATTCTCGGTAATGTAGACAGGGATAAATTTGTTTCCGTTATGAACTGCAACTGTATGTCCCACGAAATCGGGGGAAATCATTGAAGCTCTGGCCCAAGTCTTGACGACGCTCTTCTTACCGCTCTCATTCATGGCGAGAATCTTCTTCTCGAGCGATACGTTGATGTACGGACCCTTTTTTAATGAACGACTCATAATTTTCTCTAATTAACTTCGTGATTACTTCTTGTTAGCTCTTTCGATGATGTACTTGTTCGACTGCTTCTTAGGAGCGCGAGTCTTGAGACCCTTAGCGTACAAGCCCTTACGTGAACGCGGATGTCCACCAGACTGACGGCCTTCACCAC
>DFGF01000142.1:6651-7251 GCA_002371715.1 Prevotella sp. UBA3757 | reverse complement strand
CCATCGGGTGATCGTGCGGGTTCATGACGACACCACGGTTGTGCGGGCGACGGCCCAGCCAGCGCGAGCGACCTGCCTTACCAGACTGCTCAAGGGCGTGGTCTGAGTTACCGACACTACCAATTGTAGCCTTACAAGCTGAGAGCACCTTACGGGTTTCGCCCGAAGGAAGCTTAATCACACAGTAGTTGCCCTCGCGGGAAGTCAACTGAGCAAAATTACCAGCCGAACGGACCAGCAGGGCACCCTGTCCGGGACGTAACTCAATGTTGTGAATTACGGTACCCACGGGGATGTTGGCCAGCGGGAGAGCATTACCTACCTCAGGCACTGCCTCTGCACCCGACATCAAGGTTGCACCAACCTCCAGTCCGTTAGGAGCAATGATATAACGTTTCTCACCATCAGCGTAGTAGAGCAGAGCTATGCGAGCTGAACGGTTAGGATCATACTCGATAGTCTTCACTACAGCTGGAACACCATCCTTCTCTCGTTTGAAGTCGATGAGACGATACTTCTTCTTGTGACCGCCGCCCATGTAGCGTACAGTCATCTTACCGGTGTTGTTTCGACCGCCGGTAGAACGCTTACCGTAAACGA
>DFGF01000142.1:5321-6506 GCA_002371715.1 Prevotella sp. UBA3757 | reverse complement strand
ATTTACGTACTGCCATTTCTTATTATTGAATATTGCTATAAAAATCAATGCTGTCGCCCTCCTTCAGAGTAACGATTGCCTTCTTGAACGCGTTCTTGTGACCTCTCACGAGACCTGCCTTGGTATAGCGGCTTGAGCGCTTACCGGCATAGCGAGCCGTGTTCACGCCTGTTACCGTCACATTATACAGAGACTCTACCTCCTTGGCAATCTCAATCTTGTTAGCCTCGGGCTTCACGATAAAGCCGTACTTGGGCTGAGCCTTCTTGGTCACCTCCTCACCACGGTGAGCGCCGGTCTTGGGCTTATAAGTGCGGTCCGTCGACGTCTTCTCGGTGATGTTCGTCATTTTCTCTGTAATCAGAGGCTTTATAATAAAACTCATCTTAATTTACAATTTGACAATTTACAATTTTACTATTTATCCCAACACACCGTCGATAGCCTTCAGCGAGTTCTCAGTGATGACCATCACGTCGGCGTTCAGCACCTTGTAGGTATTAACGTTGGCAGCGATGATGCACTCCGACTTCTGCAGGTTGCGAGCTGACAGATAGACATTCTTGTTCGACTCGGGCAGCACAACCAGCACCTTCTTGCCGTCAACCTTCAGGTTCTTGACCATAGCCACGAAGTCCTTCGTCTTAGGAGCCTCGAACTGGAAGTCCTCAACAACGATGATGGCATTCTCCTGAGCCTTGTACGACAAGGCAGATTTGCGGGCCAGCTTCTTCACCTTCAGGTTCAGCTTGAAACCGTAGTCGCGGGGCTTCGGACCAAACACGCGGCCACCACCACGCAGCAGCGGCGAGTTGATATCACCATGACGAGCACCGCCGCCACCCTTCTGGCGACCCAGCTTGCGGGTAGAACCCGTATGCTCCGAGCGCTCCTTAGCCTTTGCGGTACCCTGACGCTGGTTGGCCAGATACTGCTTCACATCCAAATAAATCACATGGTCGTTAGGTTCAATACCGAAAATAGCATCGTTCAACGTAACCTTACGTCCGGTCTCCTGACCTTTGATATTCAATACGTTCAATTCCATAGCTTACCTCTCGATTAATACTGTTGAACCATTACAACCGGCGCAGCTGCCCTTCACGAGGATCAGGTTGTGCTCCGGGATTACCTTTAACACTTTGAGGTTCTGCGTCGTTACGCGGTCGCCACCCATCTGGCCAC
>DFGF01000142.1:5040-5193 GCA_002371715.1 Prevotella sp. UBA3757 | reverse complement strand
GGTCGTCCTGACCGTGAGTGCTCTGACCGACACCACCGAAACCGTGGCGCTTCACAACACCCTGGAAACCCTTACCCTTGGAGGTACCGACAACGTCGACGAACTCTGCATCGGCAAAGAGGTCGACGGTAATGGTGTCTCCGAGGTTGTGCT